>NZ_QEIO01000115.1 GCF_003336425.1 Marinitenerispora sediminis
CCTCAGCCACGAGCGTCCGGTGCTTCTTCGAGAGGTCGATCTCATGGTCGGCCTTTCTCACGGTTCGAGCGCCGCCGCGGCGCATCGCCCCTCCCCCGCCAGAGCGCCCCGGCGGCGCTCGAACCGTGAGAAAGGCCGACCATGAGATCGACCTCTCGAAGAAGCACCGGACGCTCGTGGCTGAGGCGCGGCCTCGCCTCGGCCGCCGCGCTCGCGCTCGGCTCCTCCCTCGTCACCGCGGCCGGCTCGCCGGCCGCCGCCGAGGAGCGGGTCGCCAACCCCTTCGCCGGCGCCGACGCCTACGTCAACCCCGAGTGGGCCGGCGACGTGCGCGCGCAGGCGGCGCAGACCGGAGGCCAGCTCGGCCAGAAGATGGAGAGCGTCGCCCAGTACCCCACGGCGGTGTGGATGGACCGCATCGCCGCCATCGAGGGCCCGGCCGGCGGCATGGGCCTGCGCGACCACCTGGACGCGGCGCTGGAGCAGCAGAGCGGCAGCACCCCGATGGTCGTCACCGTCGTCGTGTACAACCTGCCCAACCGGGACTGCGCGGCGCTGGCCTCCAACGGCGAGCTGCGGATCGACCAGAACGGCATGCAGCGCTACCAGCAGGAGTACATCGATCCGATCGCCGAGATCCTCGGCGACCCGGCGTACGAGAGCCTGCGGATCGTCGCGGTCATCGAGCCCGACTCGCTGCCCAACCTGGTGACCAACGTCGACGGCCAGTTCGGCACCGAGGACTGCCGGGAGGCCGCCGGCCCCGGCGGCTACGTCGACGGCGTCCGCTACGCCCTGGACAACCTGCAGTTCGAGAACGTGTACAACTACGTGGACATCGGCCACTCGGGCTGGCTCGGCTGGCCGGACACCAACTTCCCGCAGACGGTCTCGCTGCTCACCAGCACCATCCGCGGCACCCAGGCGGGCGTGAACAGCGTCAGCGGGTTCATCACCAACACGGCCAACTACACGCCCACCGTGGAGCCGTTCCTCACCAACCCCGACCTGCAGGTCGGCGGGCAGCCGGTCCGCTCGGCCGCCTTCTACGAGTGGAACCCGCGCTTCGCCGAACTGGGCTTCGCCCAGGCGCTGCGCACCGCCTTCGTCAACTCGGGGTTCCCGAGCGACATCGGCATGCTGATCGACACCTCCCGCAACGGCTGGGGCGGGCCGGACCGGCCGACCAGCGTCAGCACCTCCACCAACCTGAACACCTACGTCGACGAGTCGCGGGTGGACACCCGGCCGCACCGCGGCAACTGGTGCAACCAGGCCGGCGCCGGCATCGGTGAGCGTCCTCGGTCCGCACCGGCGGCCGGTATCGACGCCTACGTGTGGGTGAAGCCCCCGGGCGAGTCCGACGGCGTCAGCGAGGGCGGCATCGTCGACCCCGACGACCCGGCCAAGGGCTTCGACCGCATGTGCGACCCGACGTGGCACAACACGTGGAACCCCAACGTTCCGACCAACGCGCTGCCCAACGCCCCGCACGCGGGCCGCTGGTTCCCCGAGCAGTTCGAGATGCTGGTCGAGAACGCCCACCCCGCTCTCTGACCCGCCCGCGGTCCGGTTCGCCCGTCCGGCGCACCGGACCGCCCCGGACCGGTCCCCGGCGCTGGACGACCCCGCGGCGCCGGGGGCCGCACCACCCCGGGCGCCGCCCCGGGACCGGGCCGGCCGGCCCGCGCGGTGAGCCGGCCGGCCCGCCGCGGCGTCACGGCCCCTGCGGCGGGAGCGGTCCGCGCCGCAGCGGCGCCTGCCGCATGACCCGGGAGAGGTCGGTGCTCGTGACCATCCCGACGATGCGGCCGGAGTCCATGACGACGCGGAGGAGCTCGCGCCCCGGCAGCGCCGCCTTCAGGAGGTCGGAGGCGTCGGCGTCCGGTTCGGCGACGGCGTGCTCGGCGAGCGGGCGCGCGACCTCGCGGAGCCGGGTCGTGGCCCGCCGTTCCGGCGGCACGTCGCGCAGGGTCTCCAGGGAGACGTAGCCGCTGGGGCGGCCGTCGAAGTCGACGGTCGCGAACACCGTCTGGCGGGAGTCCAGTACGGACCGGGCGACGAACTCCTCGACGGTGAGCCACTCGGCCGCGGTGCGGGGGTCCGGCGTCATGACGTCGCGCAGGCGCATGCCGCGGAGGCCGTCCCGCAGGTCGTTGGCGGCGGCCTCCCCGCGGGCCGCGGTCGAGAGGAACCAGCCGACGAGCACCAGCCAGAGTCCCTCCAGCCGCGCCCACAGCAGCGACAGCGCGAGCCCGGCGACGACCAGTCCGAGGCCCAGCCTCTCGCCGGCCCGGGTGGTGGCGCGGTCGGCTCGGTCGCGTTCGCCGTAGCGCCACCACAGCACGGCGTGCAGCACCCGGCCGCCGTCCAGGGGCGCGCCGGGCAGCAGGTTGAACGCGGCGAGCAGCGCGTTGATCCCGGCGAGCCAGGACAGCGCCATGAGCACCAGCAGCGGAGCGGAGGCGAGCGAGGCGGCGAGGGCCGCCGCCCAGAAGAGCACGCCGGCCGCGAGGCTCGCCAGCGGCCCGGCCGCGGCGATCACGAACTCCGCCTTCGGGGTGGCGGCGGGCGCGTCGAACTCGGTCACGCCGCCGAGCGCGAAGAGGGTGACGGAGCGGACCTCCACCCCGCGCCGGCGCGCCGTGAGGGCGTGCGCGAGCTCGTGGGCGAGCAGCGCGGCGAGGAACAGCACGGCGGCGACCGCGCCGGTGACCCAGTACAGCCCGGTACCGACCCGGGCGCCGCTGCGCGGCAGCACTTCGAGCGCCAGTAGGCCGGTGATCAGCAGCAGGACGACCACCGTGGACCAGTGCGCGCCCACCGGGACGCCCGCCACCCGGCCGAGCGGCAGACTCTGCTTCATGTCTTCGGCCCCGTCGTCTCCACCGTCGTCTTCCTCGCTGTCATCGGACCGCGGCTCCCGGAATCCTCATCCCCGTGCCGCGGTCGGCGGCGGCTCGCGGCTCGCTCGGTGCGGCCGCTCCTCGGCGGCCGGGCGGCGCGGGGGCGGGGCGGTCCGGTCGCGCGCCGCGCGCTCCAGTAGTTCCTCGACCTCGGACTCGCTGGTCGGGGAGAAGTCCGCGTACCACTCGCCGATGGCCGAGAAGAACGGCGGCTGCTCCGAGCAGACGACGTCGTCGGCGACCTCGCGGAGCCGGGCGACGGCCTCCGGCGGCCCCACCGGGACGGCCACGACCACCCGGGCCGCCCCCTGGGCGCGGGCGATCCGGCACGCGGCCCGCGCCGTCGAGCCGGTGGCCACGCCGTCGTCCACCACCACCGCCGTCCGGCCGGCCAGCGCCACCCGGGGGCGCAGGGCGCGCAGCCGGCGGACCCGCTGCTCCAGTTCGGCGCGTTCGTGCCGCTCGACCGCCGCGACGTCCCACTCGCCAAGCCCCGCGAGGAGCAGGGTCCGCTCGTCCAGCACGCGTACGCCGCCCTCGCCGATCGCGCCCATGGCCAGCTCCGGCTGGTAGGGCACCCCGAGTTTGCGGACCACGGCGACGTCGAGCGGCGCCCCCAGCTCGGCGGCGACCTCGAAGGCCACTGGGACGCCGCCGCGCGGCAGGCCGAGCACCACCGCGTCCGTGATCCGCCGCAGGCCGGGCTCGGCGGCCAGTCGCCGCCCCGCGTCCCTGCGGTCTGTGAACAGCATCGCCGACCCCCCAACCGGTCGGGCTCCCGCCGCCTTCGTCTGCGATCCAACCAGCGCCGGGCGGTGGCGCACCAGGGTCGGAGGACCCGGACACCGGAGAGTCACTCCGCTCCAGGCCCCGGGGAGCACCCCGCCGGGGAAGCCCCGAAACCACCCCTCCGGGCCACGAGAGCACTCCTCCGGCCGGCCGGAAGGCACCGCCGCAGGCCCCCCGGAAGGCCCCGGCCCCGCTCGGCAACGCACGCCGGCGAGGGCGCCCCCGGGCCTCGGGGCACGCACCGCGTCCGGCGCCGGACGGCCCCGGCCGAAGCCCGGAGATATCGCCCTGGATGGTGTTGTAACGTCCCCGTTACGAGCAATGACCGGGACGCGGCGTTCCACTACTCTGCGGAACCAGGGGCGAGCGGAACCGCGTCCGCGGTCCCCGCGTTCCACCGACCGCGCCCCTCCCGAGATTGGAGCCGCCCATATGTCGAACGCCGCCTGGATGCGTGGCAGCGCGGACCCCCCGCCCCCGAAGGACGTCGACACCACCACGCCGAGCTTCGCGCGCGTCTACGACTACTTCCTGGGCGGCAAGGACAACTTCGAGGTCGACCGGGCCGTGGGCGACAAGGTGCTCGCCCTGGTGCCGGAGGCCTCGGTGGTCGCGCAGGGCAACCGCACGGCGATCGAGCGCGCGGTGCGCTACCTCGCCGGCGAGGTCGGCATCGACCAGTTCGTCGACATCGGATCGGGGCTGCCCACCACCAGCAACGTGCACCAGTTCGCCACCGCGGTGAACCCCCGGGCGCACGTGGTCTACGTGGACAACGACCCGATCGTGCTCGCGCACGGCCGGGCCCTCCTGGCAGAGGACGGCGTGGCGACGGTGATCCAGGCGGACCTGCTCCAGCCGGAGAAGATCTTCGAGTCGCCCGAACTCCGCGCGCTCATCGACCTGTCGCGGCCGGTCGCGATCATCCTGGCCGCCATCATCCACCACGTGCCCGACGAGCAGGACCCGCGCGCGGTCGTCCGCCGGCTGCACGACTTCGTGGCGCCCGGCAGCCACTTCGTGCTGACGCACCTGCACGACTCGGGCGACGACCCCAGCCTGAACGAGGCCAAGCGCCTGATCCAGCGGGACCTGGGCGGTTCGATCTTCCGCTCCCCCGAGCAGATCCGCTCCTTCCTCGACGGGCTGGAGATCCTGGAGCCGGGTGTGGTGCCGGTGACCGCGTGGCGGCCGAACGGGCCGAGCGGCGAGCTGGAGCACCCGCTGCACACCCAGATGGTGGCGGCGCTGGCGCGCAGGAACTGACGAGCACGCAGAGGCGGCCGCGCCGAGCCTTCTCGCGCTATCCCGGAACCCCACGGCCCTGTCGGGTGGTGGGGTTCTCGGTTTCGAAAGGGGCGGACCCGCGGCCTGCGCGCCCGGTCCGGGCCGGCGGGGGCGTGCGCGACCGCCCCCGTGGATCCGCCCAATGGGCGCACGCGCGGACGGGCGCCGTCGGGCTCCCGGCCGGCCCCGGCGGCCCCGGCGGGGAGGCGGGGAGGCGGCCGCGGCCCGCCTCCTCCTGGACGGCGTCGGAGCCGTCGCCACCGCCGCCCGCGCCCCAGCTCATCCCGTGCGGCGGCGCTCATCCCCCCTGGCCGCCGCCCCACGCGCGCTGCGGCCGGCGACCCTCTGGACGGCGCGAGCCGCGGGGGCACCGGGCGTCCGTCCCGTACCGCGCCGCCGCGGCCGGGGCCGTCTCGCTCGGTAACGAACCGGTGGCTGGTTTATCGGGGGTCCCCCTGTTCCCACCAGGGTGCATAGGTTAGCCTAACTTTATGTAGGTAAGGCTACCTTTAATAAAGGCGGCCTGACCTGCGTGCCCGCGTCCACTCACCCGTACCCGGTCCCCGGCCGGGTAACGGTCATGCCCGCCTCCAGGAGGACAATCGATGAGTTCCCTCGCGCGGCCCACCGACGATCCACCGGACGGCACCGCGCCCGTGCCCGTGTCCCTCGAACCGGACCACACCTCCCACCTGTTCGACGACGGCAACGCGGAGCGGTACCGGCGCTCGGTGACCGAGGTCGTCGAACGGGTGGCGAGCAGACTCAGCCGGGTCGACCGGCCCTTCACCGGGATAACGGCGGCCGAACTCGAACCCGAGTTCGCCGCCATCGACCTGGACAAGCCGCTCGGTGATCCGGCCGAGGCCCTCGACGAGCTGGAACGCGTCTACCTCCGCGACGCCGTCTACTTCCACCACCCCCGCTACCTCGGGCACCTCAACTGCCCCGTGGTCATCCCGGCCCTGATCGGGGAGACCGTCATCTCCTCGATCAACTCCTCCCTGGACACCTGGGACCAGAGCGCCGGCGGCACACTGATCGAACGCCGGCTCGTCGACTGGACCACCGAGCGCCTCGGGCTGGGCGCGGCCGCCGACGGCGTCTTCACCAGCGGCGGGACGCAGTCCAACCTGCAGGCCCTGCTCATGGCCCGCGAGGAGACCCGCGAGCGCGCGCTCGCCGATCCGCGCGACGCCGCGTGGACGGCCGCCGACGTGCTGCCCCGCCTGCGGGTCCTGACCTCCGAGGTCAGCCACTTCAGCATCGCGAAGTCCGCGGCGTTACTGGGCCTGGGCTACGAGGCCGTGGTCTCGGTGCCGTGCGACCTGGAGCGCCGGATGCGGCCCGCCGCCCTAGCGGCCGAGCTCGACCGGTGCCGCCGCGAGGGGCTCATCCCCATGGCGGTCGTCGCCACCGCTGGAACCACCGATTTCGGCAGCATCGACCCCCTCCCCGAGATCGCCGACCTGTGCGCCGAGGCGGGCGTGTGGCTGCACGTCGACGCCGCCTACGGCTGCGGGCTGCTCGTGTCGCGCCGCCGCCATCTGCTGGACGGGGTCGAGCGGGCCGACTCGGTCACCGTCGACTACCACAAGTCGTTCTTCCAGCCCGTCAGCTCCAGCGCCGTCCTGGTGCGCGACCGCGCGACGCTGCGGCACGCCACCTACCACGCCGACTACCTCAACCCCCGACGCGCCGCGGGCGAGCTGGTCCCCAACCAGGTCGACAAGAGCCTGCAGACCACCCGGCGCTTCGACGCGCTGAAGCTGTGGCTCACGCTGCGCATCATGGGGGCCGACGGCGTCGGCGGGCTCTTCGACGACGTGCTCGACCTGGCCGCCGCCGGGTGGGCGCTGCTGGACGAGGACCCCCGCTTCGAGGTCGTGGTCCGGCCGCAGCTCAGCACCCTGGTGTTCCGCTACCTGCCGCCCGGCGCTGCCGAGGACCCGGACCTGGTCGACGCCGTCAACCTGCACTCCCGCGCGGCGTTGCTGGCCTCCGGCGACGCCGTGGTCGCCGGCACCAAGGTCGACGGCCGGCACCACCTCAAGTTCACGCTGCTCAACCCGCGGACCACGCCCGGCGACATCGCGGCCGTGCTCGACCTCGTCGCCGACCACGGCCGGCGCTACCTGTCCGAACCGGCGGGCCGCGAGCTCAGCGGCTCGCGCGCGAGCTGACCGACGTCGACCAGCGGGAGAACCAGTTGTCCAGTACCCACGACTTCATCGCCATCGGCCTCGGTCCGTTCAACCTCGGCCTCGCCTGCCTGACCGCGCCGATCCCCGACCTCGACGGCCTGTTCCTGGAGGAGAGACCGGAGTTCGACTGGCACCCGGGCATGCTCCTGGAGACCGCCGAACTGCAGACGCCGTTCCTGGCCGACCTCGTCACCCTGGCCGACCCCACCTCCCCGTTCTCCTTCCTCAACTACGTGAAGGAGTCCGGGCACCTCTACTCGTTCTACATCCGCGAGCGCTTCTACCCGCTGCGCAGCGAGTACAACGACTACTGCCGCTGGGCGGCGGGCCGGCTGGGCAGCGCGGTCCGGTTCGGCCAGCACGTCGCCGCGGTCGAGTACGACGAGCAGGACGGCCGCTACGTCGTCCACGCCGTCGAGCGCGCCACCGGGGCGCGCCGGACGTACCGCGCGCCCCGGCTGGTCCTCGGGACCGGGACGCCCCCCTACGTCCCCGAGGCGTGCCGCGGCCTGCCCGGCGACGCCGTGCACAGCTCCCGCTACCTCGACAGCAAGGCAGCGCTGCAGGCGAAGAGCAGCGTGACCGTGGTGGGCAGCGGCCAGAGCGCCGCCGAGATCTACCGCGACCTGCTGCAGGACATCGACCGGTTCGGCTACGCGCTCACCTGGATCACGCGCTCCCCGCGGTTCTTCCCGCTGGAGTACACCAAGCTCACGCTGGAGATGACCTCCCCGGAGTACGCCGACTACTTCCACGCGCTGCCGGCGGCGACCCGCGACCGGCTCGTGGCGGCGCAGAAGAACCTGTACAAGGGCATCAACTCCTCGCTGATCGACGAGATCTTCGACCTGCTCTACGTGAAGAACCGGCGCGGGCCGTGCCCGACCCGGCTCATGACCAACACCGCGGTGACCGGTGCCCGCTACGACGAGGAGCGCGGGGAGTACGCCCTCGACCTGCGGCAGGTGGAGCAGGGCCGCGACTTCGGCCTGGCCACCGAGGGCCTGGTGCTGGCCACCGGGTACCGCTACGAGCCGCCGTCGTTCCTGGCCCCGATCGCGGACCGGATCGAGTGGGACGGCTCGGGCCGGTTCGCGGTACGGCGCGACTACACCATCGACACCGCCGGCCGCGGCATCTTCGTGCAGAACGCCGAGCTGCACACGCACGGGTTCGTGGCTCCGGACCTCGGCATGGCCGCCTACCGCAACTCGTGCATCATCCGCGCCATGCTGGGGCGGGAGCACTACCCGATCGAGCGCTCGATCGCGTTCCAGGAGTTCGGTGCCCCCACCGAGGAGACCCGGCCCGCGAAGGCGGCCACCGCATGAGGGGAACAGCCTCCGTGGCGGAAACGGACAGCACAGCCTCCGTGGCGGAAACGGACAGCACAGCCTCCGTGGCGAGAACGGACAGCACAGCCTCCGTGGCGGAAACGGACAACACGACCTCCGTGGCGGAAACGGACCACACCACCACCGCCGCGGGAACGGACGGAGCCGTGTTCACGCGTACCGACGACCGGCTCGGCGAGTTCGCGCTGCGGCTCGTCGACCCGGCGGCCGACGCCGAGCTGCTGCACCGCTGGCTCACCCACCCGAAGTCGGTCTTCTGGCAGATGCAGGAGGCCGAGGTGGCCGACGTCGAGCGGCAGTTCCGGGAGACCGCGGCGTCCGAGCACACCGACGCCTTCCTCGGGCTGCACGGCGGCCGACCGGCCTTCCTGGTCGAGCGGTACGACCCCGCGCACAGCGAGCTGCGCGGCCGCTACAGGGCGCTGCCCGGCGACGTCGGCATGCATTTCCTGGTGGCGCCGACCGACACCCCGCTGCACGGGTTCACCCGTGCGGTGATCACCACCGTCATGGAGCTGCTGTTCGCCGACCCGGCCGTTCGCCGCGTGGTGGTGGAGCCGGACGTGCGCAACCACCCCGTCCACTCACTCAACGCGGCGGTCGGCTTCCGGGTGGTCGGGACCCTGGCACTGTCCGGCAAGGACGCCTACCTCAGCACCTGCACCCGCGAGCAGTACGCGGCCGCCCGCGCCGCGGCCGCCGTCGAAGGAGCCAACGGATGACCCCTCCCCGAAGCGCCCCGGGCGACACCGTCGCCCACCTGACCCCCGCCAACTGGGACCGCGCCAACCGGCTGCTGGTGCGCAAGGCCCTCGCGGAGTACGCGCACGAGCGGCTGATCCGCCCCGAGCCTCGGCCGGGCGGCGGCTACGTCGTGCGCGGTGACGACGGGGCGGTCGAGTACCGGTTCACGGCCCGGGTGCGGGCGCTGGACCACTGGCAGGTGGACGCCGACAGCATCACCCGGCACCGCGACGGCGCCGAGCTGCCGCTGGACGCCCTGGACCTGGTGCTGGACCTGCGCGGCAGCCTCGCGCTGGGCACCGGCGTCCTGCCCATCTACCTGGAGGAGCTCTCCAGCACGCTGGCCGGCAGCGCCTACAAGCTGTCCCGCCCGCCGGTGAGCGCCGCCGAGCTGGCGCGCGCCGACTTCCAGGCCGTCGAGGCGGGGATGACCGAGGGCCACCCGTGCTTCGTCGCCAACAACGGGCGGCTCGGCTTCGACTCGACCGAGTACCTCAGCTACGCCCCGGAGACCGGCTCCCGCGTCCGCCTGGTGTGGGTGGCGGCGCGCCGGGAGCGGTCCACCTTCACCTGCTCCCCCGACCTCGACTACGACCGGCTGGTCGCCGGCGAGCTGGACGCGGGCACGCTGCGGGCGTTCGCGGCCCGGCTGGCGGAGCGCGGCGGCGACCTCGCCGACTACCACCTCATCCCCGCCCACCCGTGGCAGTGGGAGAACCGGCTGTCGGTCACCTTCGCCGGTGACGTCGCCCGGGGCGACCTCGTCTACCTCGGCCCCGGACCGGACGCCTACCAGCCGCAGCAGTCGATCCGGACGTTCTTCAACACCTCCGAGCCGTCGCGGCACTACGTGAAGACCGCCCTGTCCGTGCTGAACATGGGGTTCGTGCGCGGGCTCTCGGCGAAGTACATGAAGGCGACCCCGGCCATCAACGACTGGGTGGCCGACCTGGTGTCCGGCGACGAGGTGCTGCGCCGGTGCGGGTTCACCGTCCTGCGCGAGCGCGCGGCGGTCGGGTACCACAACGAGCAATACGCGGCGGCGTCCCCGCCCGGCTCGCCGTACACCAAGATGCTCGCGGCGCTGTGGCGGGAGAGCCCGGTGCCGACGCTGGAGCCGGGGCAGCGGCTCGCCACCATGGCGTCGCTGCTGCACGTCGACCGCGCGGGCGCCTCGGTGGTCGGCGCGCTGGTCGCGGAGTCCGGGCTCCCGGCCGCGCGGTGGCTGCGGCGCTACCTGGACGCCTACCTCACGCCGGTGCTGCACTGCTTCTACGCCCACCAGCTGGTGTTCATGCCGCACGGCGAGAACATCATCCTGGTGCTGGAGGACGGGGTGCCGCGGCGGGCCATCATGAAGGACATCGGCGAGGAGGTGGGGCTGCTCGCCCCGGGCACCCCGCTGCCGCCGGGTGTGGAGCGGATCCGCGCCGAGGTACCCGAGGACGAGAAGCTGCTGTCGGTCTTCACGGACGTGTTCGACTGCTTCCTCCGGTTCCTCAACGCGATCATGGTGGAGGAGGGCCTGCTGGAGGAGGCGGAGTTCTGGCGCACCGTCGCCGAGTGCGTCACCGGCTACCAGGAGTCGGCGCCGCACCTGGCGACGGAGTTCGCGAAGTACGACATGTTCGCTGAGCGTTTCCAGCTGTCGTGCCTCAACCGGCTGCAGCTCCGCGACAACCGGCAGATGGTCGACCTCGACGACCCGTCGGCGGCCCTGCAGTTCGTGGGCACGCTGGAGAACCCGATCGCCCGGTTCGCGGGGCCAAGGACGGCGCGAGGACCGGCGGAGGCCGCGGCCTCCGGCCGCTGAGCGGCGCGGTGGCCGGGAGCCACGTGCCTCCCGGCCACCGCGGCAGCTCCGGGCGTGGCCGCTCCGGCCATCGCGGCATGGGCCGCTCCACGGGCGCCGCCGGTGGTTCCGCGTCGGTGTACTCGCGGGTGCGGGCGGTCTCGGCCCAGGCGAAGTTCCGGACCGTGGTGGTGACGCGGGCATGGCCGTGCTCGGCGGCGAAGGAGGCGATCTCCCGCCCAGGTGCCGTGTCACCAATTGGCCGCCGGACGCCTGATGCCTCGTTCGCCACCTCACTCAGCTGGAGGTGCAGCTAGAGGTGCGATAGGACACGCTGCGGTGCGCCGCGTTCAGCACCAGAACCAACAGCTGACCGTCACGTACCGGGTAGACAATGCGGTGGTCGCCTACCTCGACACGCCACAGGCCAGGGTGTCCCTTCAACTGCACACATCCGGGCGGACGAGGGTGGTCAGCCAGACCGCGGATCTTTGCCAACACCCGAGTGCGGACCGGCTTGTCGAGTTTGGCCATCTCCTTGGAGGCTTGATCGCCGAGGCGGACCGGGTAGCACTCGGTCACAGACTCAGCTCCCGCTCCGCCTCGTCGATAGAGATGGTCGCCTCACGACCGGCCTCGATGTCGGCCAAGCACTCGGCGGCAATCCGGGCGTCGTGTTCGTCCAGCAGCTCCTCGTAGTGCTCGACCAGCGCAGCCGGGACGATCGCGGCGGCGCGTTGGCGGTGGCGACCACGCGTGACGAAGGTGATCTCGCCGCTGTGGTGCGCGCGGTTGATCCGTTCGGAGAAGTGGTCCCGAGCCTCGGTCGCCGAAAGCTCGTTGTCCATGCCGGCGGTGTCAGTGCTCATGCCCGCTACCATGCGCTATCCGCACGCCGAGTTGGCGTCTTCCCGGGGAAGCGCTCAGAGCTGCGAGCGGCCGTTCCGCCAGTACCCCATGAAGGCGACGGCGTGCCGGGGTACGCCGTGGTCGTTCACCATGAGGCGGCGCAGCCGCTTGATCACGCCGGCCTCTCCGGCCAGCCAGCCGTAGAGCTCTCCTGCGGCGGCGTCCACCTGCTCGGCGTGCGCGTCGGGTACCTCCCACAGGAGCGCGCCCTCGCCGTCGATGTCGACGTCGTCCACGGGTTCGGTACCGGCTCGCTCACCCGGCCCGCACAGCTCCGTCAGCGCGCCGCGCACGGCCGACTCCAGCAGCTCACCGTGCGGCACCTCCGCGTCCCCCCGCACCGACCACCGCACCTCGACGCCGTCCGGCACCCGCCAGGACTGGCGGTCGCCGTGCGTGGGGACCTCGACGCAGACGATGCCGCGCGCGTACGGCGGAAGCGACTCCACGATGGCCGCCATGGCCGGAACCGCGGTCTCGTCGCCGGCCAGCAGCAGCCGCCGGGCGGTGGCGGGCGGCGCCCACTCCACGCCCCACATCCGGCCGGTGCCCGGCCGGTCGGGTCCGAGCAGGGCGACCTGGCGCCCGCGGCCGACGGTGGAGGCCCAGCGCGCGGCGGGGCCGCCGTGCCCCTCGTCGAGGCCGTGCAGGACGAAGTCGACGTCGAGTTCGCCGGCCTCGGGCCGGTAGGCGCGCACGGTGTAGGTGCGCATCACGGGGCGGGTCTCGTCGGGCATGGCCTGCCAGGCGGCGTACCAGCCGTCCCCGGCGGGCACGTCGGCCACGGTCCGGCCGGGCTGGGGCAGCATGAGCTTGATCCGCTGGTCGTCCCCGCCGAAGCCGAACTCCCGCAGGCAGTCGCCGCCGAACGTGATCCGTACGAAGTTCGGACCGAGCCGTTTCCGGGCGGCCACCTCGACCGGGTACACGCGGTAGCCGGGTGCCGCCGTGGTCCCGCGCCGGGCGGTGGCGCTCGCCGTGGACATGTGTGATCTCCTCGATTCCCGCTCGCGAAGGCCGGACCGTCAGCTTAAGGCAAGGCTAGCCTTACTGGAACCCCCAGTGCGCTCGCGGCGGCCCCCGGGACGGCTCCGCGCCCGGCCGTCACGCGCCGCCGCCCCTGGCGGGCGGCCGCAGCCCGAGCCTGCGCAGGGCCGCGCGCGTGACGTAGACGACGTAGCGGGAGTCCGTGATGGGGCGGGAGCAGTACTGGACGAAGCGCACCTCCGTGTCGGCGAACGGCTGCCAGTCGATTCCGTTGGCGCGCAGCCACGCCCCAAACGCCGTCCACGCGGGGCGGGAGTCGGGGGCGATGACCACGGGGACCCAGTCGGCGTCCGCCTGCGGCCGGCGGTCCGGGCGGTCCTCCCGCCTCCGGCGCGTCATCCGCGGGCCTCGCGCCGTCCGATCATCTGCGGCTCGACGCGGCGGACCCCCGGGAGCTCGGCGAGCCCGCCGATCCGCGCCAGTGCGGCGGCGATCCCGCCGCCGAGCGCCCGCAGCCACGCCGCGTGCGGCGCGTAGCCGAGCACCTGGTCCACCTGGTAGCCGGCCCCCGCGAGTTCGTCGCGGTGCCGCTCGGCCCGGTCGCCTTCGGCGTAGCGGACCAGCACCCGCCCGGTCGGGACGACGAGGTCGCCGCCGGGATCGCGCCGGTAGACCGGTCCGAGCCTCGCTCCGCCCGCCGGCTCCGCGACGGCGTCCGCCGGGCGCACGACGGGGTCGGAGCCGTCCGGGCGGTGCTCGGCGACGAGGTGGCGGTCGAGCCGGTACCGCGCCGCGCCCGGCTCGGGCGAGGCCGCCAGCTCACGCGGCGCCGCTGGCGGTTCGGGGTGTCGCACAGCGGACATTGTCGCACGTGGGCGAGGGTAGGCCGTGTGCGCCAACGGGCATGCCTGGAGGGAGGCATGCAGGCCGCGACGCACGAGGGGGACGCGTCATGATCTCGTTCCGGTACGGGGGCGCCCGGGGGGTCCGCCACGAGCTGCAGGACCAGGACGACCTGGTCGTCGTCCGGACGTGGCGGCGCGGCGCACGGCACGACGTCTCGCCGCTCTCGCCGCGCAGCCGCGCCGCGCGGGACCGCCTGACCCCGCTGTTCGGCTTCCCCCTGGCCGGGGTGGGGGTGTACGCGGCGCCGGAGGGCGCCTCGCAGGAGCTCTCCTCGACGCTGGACGCCGACCCGGAGGTGCAGTTCGCCGGCCGGGGCCTGCGCGACGCCTACGGCGCCCCGGTGCTCTACACGGAGAACGTGTTCGTGCGGTTCGCGGCCGGCGTCCCGCCGGGGCAGCGCGAACGCCTGCTGCGCGACGCCGGGCTGGCGGTGAAGCGCGAGGTCGGTTATGCGGAGAACGCCTACTTCGTGGCGGCACCCGGCGGCACCGGGCGGGACGTCTTCGGGATCGCCGAGGAGCTGCTGGACCGCGACGAGGTGGAGCTCTGCCATCCGGAGCTGCTGCGCGAGGTGAGCCGCAAGCGGGCCTTCCCCCAGCAGTGGCACCTCGCGGAGGCCGTGGTGGACGGCGTGCACATCGACGCGCACGCCGGGGTGGTCGCCGCCTGGGGGGTCAGCCGCGGGGAGGGGACGACCATCTGCGTCATCGACGACGGGGTTGACATCGCGCACGAGGAGTTCGCGTCGGCGGGCAAGATCGTGGCGCCGCGCTCGCTCAGCGGGCTGCGCGGCGGCGACCCGCGCCCGGGCGACGGCGACAACCACGGCACCGCGTGCGCGGGCGTCGCCTGCGCCGACGGCAACTGGGGTGCCTCGGGTGTGGCCCCGGCCGCCCGGCTCATGCCGCTCCGGCTGGTGTCCGGCCTGGGGTCGCAGGACGAGGCCGACGCCTTCGCCTGGGCCGCCGACCACGGGGCCGACGTCATCTCGTGCAGCTGGGGGCCGCCGGACGGCGCCTGGTGGAACCCCGAGGACCCGGCGCACGAGCGCCGGGTGCCGCTGCCGGACAGCACCCGGCTGGCGATCGACTACGCGGTCTCGGCCGGGCGCGGTGGGCGCGGCTGCGTCGTCGCGTGGGCGGCGGGCAACGGCGCGGAGGACGTGGACAACGACGGGTACGCGAGCTACGGCAACGTCATCGCGGTGGCGGCCTGCAACGACTCCGGGCGGCAGAGCGCCTACAGCGACCACGGCGCGGCGATCTGGTGCGCGTTCCCCAGCAACGACGGCGCGCCGTCCCGGACGCCCGGCATCTGGACGACGGACCGGTCCGGCCATGACGGCTACAACCCCGGAGGCGGCGGAGCTCTCGGAGACTCGGGCGGCGACTACACCAACTCCTTCGGCGGGACGTCGAGCGCGGCGCCGGGGGTGGCGGGTGTGGTGGCCCTCATGCTCTCCGTCGCCCCCGGTCTGACGGCGGCCGAGGTGAAGGAGGCGCTGCGCGGCGCCTGCCGCCGCATCGACGACGGCCCGGGCGAGTACGACGAGGACGGCCACAGCGACCGGTACGGGTACGGGCGGGTGGACGCCGAGCTCGCGGTGGCCGCCGTGCGCGGCCGCCCGTCGCTGGCGCCGGCGCCGCCGTCCGACGGCTGAGGGCGCGCAGCGGCCGGCCGCGGTCGGCCGCGGGCGCCGGCCGGGTTGCCCCGGCCCGTCCCCGGCGCCATGCTTGCTCCAGCGCATCGGCCCGGTGGACGGTGCGGGGCACGGCACCCGGCGGATCGGGAGAGCAGCGGCATGGCGGACATGGACCAGGGCACCGCGGGGTTCGAGCGGACCTCCGGGCGGCCCGCGGGGCCCGTGGAGCGGGTGGCGGCCATCATCACCGACGCCCGGGCAACGCGCCGCGCATCCGACCCGGAGTGGGTCGTCGCCCGCCTGGCGGTCGTGAGCGCCGCCCGGCGAGAGGTCCTCGACCGGGGGCCGCGGCCGGCGGGTCCGGAGCAGCCCGGCGGCTCCCCCGACTGGCCCCGCTTCCATCAGGAGCTGTCCACGGTCGCCGCGGCGTTCGAGGTGCTGGGGGACGCGGGAGCGGCCGTCGCCACACTGGGCGAGCTGGTCCGCCTCGGTCCCGCGGCGGGCACGCCCGAGAGCGTCTCCGCGCCCCGCATGGCGGGCTGGCTGCGGCTCGCCGAGCTGCACCGGGCAGCCGACGACACAGACCGCGCCGCCGAGGTGCTGCTGGCCCGCGACGCGCTGCTGGCCGGTGTCCCCGTGCCGGCCGCGGAGCTGCGGGAGCGGGTGGGGCGGTTCCGCGCGCTCGTCGACGGCGGCCGCTACGGGGACGAGGCGCGCAGCGCGATGAGAGCACTGCACGGGGCGGTCGACCTCGACGTCCTCGAAGAGCGCGTCCGCGGCGCCGCCGCCCTCGCCGGACCGGGCGGCCGCACCGCCGAGGCGCGCGCCATCCTGGAGGACGTCACGGAGCGGACGGCCTCGCCGGCCGCGGCTCTCGGGTTGGGCGCGGACGTGTCCCGCCCGTGGCACATCCGCCGGGACGCTGCCCGGGCCCTGGCCGGCATCGACGCCCGAGAGGGCCGCCACTCCGAGGCCGGATGGTCCTACGTGGCCCTCGCGCGGGCCGAGGAGGCCGCGTTCCTGCGGGAGGGCTACCTCAGCGGGGCGTGGCGGCGCTCGCTCGACGACCGGATGCGCGCGATGGACGCCTTCCGCGGCGCGGGCGAGTGGAAGCAGGTCGAACGGGAGGCCCGCACGGTCCTGCACAGCGTCGCCAAGACCGAGCGCCTCCGCGACCCGGTCCCGTCGCCCTCGGACCGGCGCCTGGCTCCGGACCTCGACGCGCTCCACGCGAGGGCGGACGAGGCGCGGCAGCAAGCGGGAAGGGCGCTGGCCGAGTCCCTCGCCCGCCAGGGCGCGTGGCACCGGCTCGCCGACGCGGGCATCGCCGGGCTGGACGCGGTCCCGACCACCCCGGACTCCGCGGCGGAGCGCCCCGTCGCCGCGTGGCGCCGCGTCCTGGGCGAGGGCGTCCGGGCGATGGAGTCCTTCCTCGCCGCAGGGGAGTGGCAGGAGGCGGAGCGCGAGGCCCGGACGGTCCTGCACGGCCGCGCCAGGGCGGAACGGCTGCAGTACCAGCACACGTCGCCCGTCAGCGTGCCCCCGGAGCTGGAGCAGCTCCGCGAGTTCGCTCAGGAGGCGGAGCTGAAGGCGACGCGGACCCTGGTGCTCGCCCTGGCCCGCCAGGACGAGTGGGACCGGGTGGCCGAGGCCGCGCGCGACGTCGTCGGGCTGGACGCCGTACCGGCGGAGCTGCGCTTCGTCGAACGGCATTGGCGGCTGCGGCCGGCCCCTGACGACGAGGACGTCGCCGGGGTCCTGGAGCGGCTGCGCGGCGTCCAGCGGAAGAGACGCGACGCCAACGATCCGAACGCATCGCCCGGGGAGACCACCGAGGCCCCGGAACCGCGGCAGCCGCCCGCGGACCTTCGCACCGCCGTCGCCACCGCGGCCGCCTCCCGCGGCCCCCGCACGTCAACCCCCCAGGACCGCGCCCGCGCCCGCCGCGCCCGCCTGACACCGGGCCGGAGAGGCGAAGGCCGGTCAACGGGCCGCTGAACCGGCACCTTCCCCGGCCCGGCCCCGGTCGGGCAGCCAGCTCACCGGCGGCGGGCCGGTGTGCGGGTGCGGAGCGACGTCCATCCCCCGGTGCGCCCGACGTCGTCGGGACCGCGGTGGTCTGAAGCAGCGGGCCCCGATCAGGGAACGGGGCGCGCTGCGGCAGCGTGCGCCGCACCGCCATCGCGCTGGGCCCCGAGCGGCACGTCCCGGGCGGCAGCACCTTCGACCGCGGGCGCTCAGGT
Organism: Marinitenerispora sediminis; assembly: GCF_003336425.1. Classification (GTDB taxonomy): domain Bacteria; phylum Actinomycetota; class Actinomycetes; order Streptosporangiales; family Streptosporangiaceae; genus Marinitenerispora; species Marinitenerispora sediminis. Next base: position 17,765 of record NZ_QEIO01000115.1, read on the forward strand.
GTCGCGGAGGGCAGCCGCGCGGTCCCGGCAGTCGGCCTCGGCGGGAGCCGTTTCGGTATAGCTCAGGCGCTGAGGCCGTCGCTCGGTAGTTGCTCCGTCGACTACGTTGCGCGGCTACCCCGCCCCCCGCCGGGGCGTCCACGTCTCATGTGCCGCTCGCGTCGGCCCGCGGAGCCCGACCGACCCCCTCTCCCGCGTGGGCCGGGCCGGAGTTCTCGCCGGGCTGGCGGACGGACGCCGGCCGGCAGCCCGGACAGGGCGCGATCACCGCACCCGCGGCGCGCCGCGCTCCGCCGGCGGTGGCGGAATCCGACCGGAGCGGCCGGAGCCGGCCTCCCGCCGCAGCCGCGCCGGTCACGGCGCGCCTCCCCCCTCCCCCGCCGGAAGCGGCACCACGCGCGGATCGCCGTCGTGGAGCCACCGGGTCACGCGGTCGCGGGCGATCTTGCCGCTGGGTGTCAGGGGCCACTCCGTGACCGTGTAGCTGCGGCGGGGGATCTTGTGGCCGGCCAGGTGGGGGGAGCATCGG
>NZ_QEIO01000116.1 GCF_003336425.1 Marinitenerispora sediminis
CCATGGGCCCCCGACCCGCGGGCCGCCCATGCCCGGGCGAACGGCGCCCCCGCCCCCGCCGAACGGGCGCAGCCCGATGCGCGGCGTGCCGTCCCCGCGCACGACGAGCGGACGAAGAAGGGCCGGCCGAATCCGGGGCGTCCGTCATACCGATCAACTACTCCGAGAGGTTCGCTGCCAAGCGGTCTGGGGGATCTGGGAGGGTTTGACGCACCGTGCACGGAATCGGTTGCCCACGACCCGGCGTTTCGGCACTCGGGGGATCGCCGTAATCTATCGGACCGCCCCCACCCCAGGCAGCCATCCGACGTTGCGGAACCGTACCAACCGCGTCGGACAGGCGCGCGGGTATCGTCCGACATGGCGCGCGAAATTGCGGCCGGGGCCGCGGGGACCCGCAGGCCCGGAGGAGGCGGCCCGGCCGGGCGTCCTCACGTCACTGACGGCTCCGCCGGCGCCGTGCGGCCCCGACGGCTCGTTCATCCCCGGCCGTTCCTGCCCCGCCAGAGCGCGGCAGCGAGCCGGACGGCAGCGCCCAGGCACCCGGCGGCCAGCAGGCACGAGGAGCGGCGCGGCGGACCCCGTGGGCCCGATCCGCGGCACCTCCGGCTACGGGTTCTCGGCGAGGATCTCCTCGACGAGGCCCGGGCCGGGGTAGTCCGCCATCACGACGCCGGTTCGGGGGAGGTCGGTGGCGCGGAGGTGGGAGAGGGCGTAGTCGTTGACGCCCCGGAAACCGAGGCCGCCCGATGCGACGTGGATGGGCAGGGCACCCAGGCTGGCGCCGCTGAGGAAGTTGATGTGCAGGCGGTCGGCGGGTCCGGTCCGGGTCGTCTCGAAGTGGGTGCGGGCCTTCTCCCACTTGCGCGCGATGTCGAAGAGCGTGGGCACCTCGTAGTCGTCCTGGATGGACATCCCCGCCCCCGCCCAGCGGGGGCCGTAGACCGTGCCCGCCCCGTCGAAGTCCTGCAGGATGACGATCCGGCCGCGCACCTGGCCCAGGTCCGGGATCCGGGTGGCGTACTCGCCGCCCGGCGGCGTCCACACGTAGTCGTGCGCCAGCCCGGCGGTGTCGGGGTTCTCCGTGAGGTACCAGTCGAGGGTCTCCTCGTAGGTGCGCGTGTTCTGCTCGGCGGTGTGCTCGGGCTTGACGCGCATGAGGACGGTCTCGGTCGGGTGCTCGCGGAGGAAGTCGGTGGTCTGCCGCAGCACGTCGGTGAAGTTCGCGTGCAGGTAGACCCGGCCGTGGTGGATCGTGAACCGGTCCTGGAAGTGCCGGGTCCGGATGTCGAGCGCCCGCACGCCGGCGTCGAGCTGCTCGGGAAGCGGGCTCTCCTGGGTTTCGGCCAGCGCGGTGACGTCGCGCGCCATGGTGTCGTGCGTGCCGGGGATCGACAGCGCGGCGAGGCTGGTGCCGTCGCTGATCTCGGCCATCCAGTCGGGGTTGCTGATGGCGCCGAGGTCGAAGCTGTGCCGGTCGTCGGCCAGCGCCGGGGCCGCGGGGACCAGCGCGACGAGGGCTCCGGCCACGAGCCCGGCGAGCGCGGCCCGCCCTCGCGCACGCGGACGGCGGCCGGACCGGAGGGAGCGTCGGTTCCGGGCGGGCAGAGGGGGGATGCTCGTCAAGGACACGTTCGCCGCACCTAACGCTGAGTTGTGGGGGGATTTCACTCCGCACAGCAGTATGCGCAACTCCGACACCAAACGCACCAGTTGTGCCGGTCCATCCCTCGCGCCGGATGTGGCCGCCCAGATCTGTGGACACACCGGCTCCGGCCTGTTAAAGGCACACCGATGGGCGGTGACGGGCCGAGATCGGTACGGGGCGCCGGTCCCACGGGCGGTCGGCCGTGCGCGGCCCGCCATCCGGTGCCGTGCCACCGCGGCACGGCTCGTGGGGGGAGGGTGCCAGAGCGCCCGAGATACCGCGTCAGATCCGGGGCGGCTCCCGAGTCATCACCTCACGCGGACAAGCATGGTACGCAGCAGCGGGGATCTGGCGTCATTCGAGATGACGGGCCACGAGACGCTCCGAGGAGGCCGGACGGTGCCGCAGGGCTCCGTCGTCGCCGCCAGAGGCGGACAGAGGTCACCGAAGCCGTGGCCAGGGACCGGCGGGCCTCCGAGAGCCACCGATGTGATCCGGTACCCGATGGTCGGCATCGCGCCCTCGGATCCGAGCCGGGGATAGCGGTCCAGAGGGCCCCGTCTGGACGGATCGCGTTCCGCCCACGGGGCTCTCGTTGGCCTCCAACGCAGAACGCCGGTTCCAGTGGAACCGGCGTTCTTGCTGGTCGGGGTGGCGGGATTTGAACCCACGACCTCTTCCCGTAGCCGGGGGTTCCAGGGAGCAGCGCGGCGAGACCGCGAACGGCTGGTGACCTCGGTTCGAGGTCCTGTCGGTTCCCGCTGTTTCTGGCGCCCTCCCAACGCGATGTGCATTGAATGTGCATCGGCTGCGCCGTGTCGTCGCAGGTCATCGCTCCTGAAACGCGTCGCGCCATCCCATGCTCTGACGACCAGTCGAGGCGCCCAGCGATGGCCTCCGCTGTGGGGTTCTCGCATAGCCTGCCCCCGCTTTCAGTAACCACAGCGGTGAGCAACCGCGGTTTTGGGGCCGCGTGGGTTCCGGCGCGGGCGGTCTGCGCCATGCGCACGTCCGGTGTCGCGCCGGGTTCCGCGCGGCGTTGCGGGGGTCCATGGGGGCGGAAGCCCCCTGGTTCCACCAGTCCCTAGCCATCAGCCGAGCGCCACCAGGGTGCCGCTTCGCGAATCCGGTCCCGTAGCGACGGCGCGTGCCCGAAGCGGCCGGACAGGCCCAGGCGACGGCCACCACCGCGCACCCCGGCCGACGGCCGCGCGCTCGGGACCGGGCGGCAGCCCGCAGCCCGAGCGGGCAGGCCTCCCGGCCGCGACGGCGCGGAAGCGCCGTCGCCCTTGATCCCATACAGCCCAATTCGGCAATTGATCACCGTGCGGTTCACGGATCGTATGGGGTGGCTGTCTGCCACGTGCGTTCGAAGCTCTGAAGGTACAGATCAGCAACGTCGTTGCTGGTCTGGCTGTCGATGTACAGGACTGGCGTCATCGAGGCCGGTGCGCCATAAATGTGCTGGTTGATGAGAAGTCGGTCATCGGCACGGTAGATCGAGTTGTACAGGACGGTGTCGTGAAGCCGGATCTCAATGCCGTCGACGCTGAGCAGGGGCCGGTACAGCACGAGGGCATTCCGGATCTTGGCGGGCATCGCGTCCCCGATCTCCTCCTCTTCCCCTCGTTGTCGCACCTGGGGACTGTCCGGGTCCCCCAGCAGGATGCGCACGGAAACGCCGCCGCGTGCCTTCTCTTCGAAGATCCGCAGGATTCCCGGGTCGTCCGCTAGGAACAGGCCGGCATACACCAAGACGCCGATTTCCCGTTCGGCTGAGGCGAACAGCTCGCGCCACGCCTCGTGGGGCACTGCCCATCGGTGCGGGTAGACGTGGCCGTGCGAGGTCCTCGGGGAGCGGGGCAGTTCTGGCGCCTCGATCTCCGGCCAGAGTCGCCGCTCCGGTACCCCCAACAGGTCGGCGACCGCCCAGCGGTGGCGCGGGTACGGCGTCTTGCCGGCCAACCAGCGACGGACGGTCTTCGGGTCGACGCCGACCCGTGCCGCCACGTCGGCGTCGGTCAGTCGTGATGCGGCAAGCGCCTGGCGAAGAGCGTCGTTCACGTCGTCGTCCTCCGGAGCGGGGGACCACCGACGATAACAGAAGACGTCCCAAGACGTCCCTGCAAGAAGTCCGATACGAGGTACACATGTCCGGCCGGTCCGGCGAGGGTTTCCGCAGGTAGCAAAGACCCCCGCGAGTGGCGTTAACACTCCGGGGGCGCGGTCCCAACCTGATGAGGCAGGCGGAACATGCGAAACCTTATCGCGCGCTTTCGACCCGACCCCTGTGAACAACGGCCCCGGACGCAGGCGCCGTCTGCGGGGGTCCCCTTCACGGCGCCGCCACCGTCCTACCCCGTTCCACCGCAGGCCGCAATGGTGCGGCCCTACATCACGCACCTGGAGCGCAAGCGCCACCAGCAGCGGATCGACCGCAGTCGTCTGGGCCTGGCTGTGCTCCTGGACCTCGCGCGGCCGGTGGGAGTCGCGGCATGACCACCGACTCTGACGACGCCATACTCAGGCTGCTGCGGCGCCACTTCCAGGGCCGGTGGCGCATCCGGCGCACGACTCGCCTGTGGATCGCCACGGCGGAGGACTACTTGACAGGGCACGCGCCCACCATTGTTGAGACGGACCTCAACACCTTCGTCCGCCAACTGGAGGATCCGCCGCCGAGTGCCGGGCGGTCGCTCCTGTCGCGTCCGGCGTTTCGGGATCACCTTGACCAGGTCGGCGAGGACGGGGTGTACCACCAGCCGAACCCACCAACGGCCTGATTGAACATTGAACACCGCGCGGCCGATGGTCCCCTGCTTCCTTCCCCTTCATCGGCCGCGCGGTTCTTCGTCTGCCAAGCTTCTTGTGCAAGCCGGTTGCGCTAGTTCGTTGCGCACCCCAGTAGTCGACGAAGACCGGAAGGACGCCAGGTGAGCCCGCGCCCAACCCCGTGGGGGACGTACACGCAGATCGCGGACGTGCTGCGTCACCGCATCACCGATGGCGAGCTTCCCGCCGGCGCCCCGCTGCCCTCCGAGTCGGCCTTGGGCAACGAGTTCCACGTGGCCCGAAGCACCATCCGCCGTGCCCTGGCCACCCTCGAAGCGGACGGGCTCGTCCACACGCTCCCCGGCCGGGGCCGAGTCGTCAGTGGCCCGGACGACAAGCGCGACGCCACACCTCAGTACCGCCGGATCGCTGATGAGCTGCGCGCCACGATCGCCAGCGGGGCCCTGCCTCCTGGTGCTCCGCTCCCGAGCGAGTCAGCCATCACCCAGCGGTACGGCGTCTCCCGAGGGACGGCACGACAGGCGCTCTCCGAACTGGAGGGCTCCGGGCTCATCTTCGCCGTTCATGGAAAAGGGCGGTTCGTCCGTGGATCCGGCGCATCCGGCTAGTTAGCCTCGGACATGTGGGACATGTACCTTGGGCGCGGGATCTCGCGCAACGGCTCCTGGCCGAACCGCTGCCCCGCAGGTGGGCACACACGCAAGGCGTGGCCGACCAAGCCGCGGCCCTGTCCACCGTGCTCGGCGCTGACTCCGAACTCGTGGTCGCCTCCGCGTGGCTGCACGACATCGGGTACTCCCCGTCGCTGGTGAGCACGGGCTTCCACCCGCTCGACGGTGCCCGCTACCTGCGCGATGTTGAGCGCGCCGACGAACTGCTGTGCTCCCTCGTCGCGCACCACACCGGCGCCCTGGTCGAAGCGGACGAACGCGGGTTGCGTGACGAACTGGCCGGGGAGTTCGCTCTGCCGCCCGAACCCCTGCTCGACGCGCTCACCTACTCCGACCTGACGACCGGCCCTGACGGAAGCCGCCTCACCGTGGAAGAGCGGCTTTCCGAGATCCTCGATCGGTACGGGCCGGACGACCTGGTGCACCGCGCCATCACCCGGTCCTCGCCCGCTCTGCGGGGCACCGTGCGGACTGTGGAGAAGCGGCGGGCCAACGCGAGGTAGGCCAGTCGGCTATCCGATGTGGGGCGCGCCGGCCGCAAGGAAGTGGTCGATGCGCAGTCGCATGGACCGGTCCATCTGGAAGCCGGCCAGCTCCGCCTTCGGCACCCAACGGACCTCGCGTGACTCGTCGCTGGGCGTGGGCTCTCCCGAGACCGGCCGCGCCATGAGCACGATGGAGAACTCCTGCCGGGCCTCGCCGTCGCTCGTGTAGAAGATGACGTGCTTGGGGTCGCTGTAGATGCCCGAGATACCGGTGATCTCGCAGGTGATCCCAGTCTCCTCGACCGTCTCACGGATCGCGGCGTCCGGTACCGACTCCCCGAGGTCGATCGCGCCTCCGGGAACCGCCCAGTTGCCGTTGTCCGATCGGCGGATGAGCAAGACCTCATCACGGTCGTTGACGACCACGACGTTTACGGAGGGCACCAGACTGTTCGCGGCCGGCGCGTTCGGGTCGTTGTAATAGTCGATCCGCTTGCCCACTGGCCTTCCCTCAGTCGAGTGGAGTCGCCCTGTCCCACGCCTTCTCGAAGCTGTCGAGGTAGGTGTTCACCATGCTGCCACCTGGGATCTTTCGCAGGTGGAAGACCGGCGCAAAGGACGCCGGAGCGCCGTAGACGTGGGTGTTGACGAGCATCTGATCATCAGCGCGGTAGATCGAGTTGTACAAGATCGTGCCGTGCAGCCGGAACTCGACGCCGTCGACGGCGCGCAGTGGCTTGTACAGCACGATCACGTTCCGGATCTTGGCCGCCATGGAGTCGTCAATGCCCTCGTCGGCCCCTCGCTGGGCAACGGCTTCGCTGTCGGGGTCGCCCAGCAGGATGCGCACGCGGACGCCGGAACGGGCCTTCTCCGCGAGCAACCGATGCATGCTGGCGTCCTCGGCGAGGAAGAACCCGCTGAACACCAGGATCGAGATCTCCCGTTCGGCGGACTCGAACAGCCGCTTCCACGCGTCGCGCGGGACCGTCCACCGGTGCGGGTGGACCTCGATGATCTCGCTGCCGGAAGCCGCGGTGCTCTGCTCGGCCGATAGGGCCTTGGGCCACAGGTACGTCTCGTCCATGCCGAGTCGCGCCGCGGCGGCGTAGCGATGCCGCCGGTAGGGAGTGCGGTCAAGACTGATCCAGCGCTCGACACTCTTCGTGTCGACGCCGACCGCGTCGGCCAGATCTGCGGGTGTCATCCCGCGTTCCAGCAGTGCGGCGCGCAACCTCTCGTTCGGCATCTGCCCCGTGTTCTCAGGACGTCCAAGGACGGGCTCACATTATCGAGACGTCCTGAACACGTCCAGCCATGTAGTGATCTCGTCCCGCCGCGATGACCGATGGTGGTGACCGTCCGCAAGAGGTGCGAGGACGCCGGGAGCGGCCAGAGCGGACGACAACGGCTGACCCTCAGTAGTAGCCGGCAAGAATCGATACATGCTATACATGCATCGATCTCGCCAAGGGTTCTCCCAGCGGCGCGGACTCGCACGTACATAACCAACGAAAGGCGCATGCGACATGGCGATTCAGGGTGCTTTGCCGGTGGAGTTCGGGACGGTGTTCCCGCATGGGGCGTTCGCGCTTGGGGTGGAGGCAATCACGGACTTTGAGACGAAGCGTCCGCAGCTTGACCGGGAGTCGGGGTTGCCGCTGTGGGCGGTGGACGTGATCGACGCCGATCCCGAAGCGCGGGGCAAGGCCAAGTCGGTGAAGGTGAAGATCGCCGCTGAGGTGTGCCCGACGCTGCCGGATGAGGCGGCTGGTCTGCCGTTCCGGCCGGTGGAGTTCGACGGGATGGCGGTCATGCCCTACGTGGACGACTCGGGTCGGCGTCCTCGGGTGGCGTACTCGCTGCGGGCGCGTGGGGTGAAGGCCCCCGGCGCCACCGGCCGCCGCGCGGCATCCGCCAAGGACACTGCCTGACCGACGAAGTGGGGCGGCTGGTGCGCCAACATCAGCCGCCCCCTTGCGGCCATCGGATGCGCCAACATCCCCGGCCCGCTGACTCTCCCCATTTCCGCCTACCAGCGAAGAACAGAAGAGGTCTGTTGATTATGTCCGAACACCGCCCCCGCGTCACGATCCGCGAGATTCGTGACCTGCTGCGCATGGTCCGCGATCGGCACAACGCGGCCGAACCGCTGTCCCCGGCTGAGGAAGTCGCGTTCCTGCGGCGCAAGGCCGACATCCTGTCCCGGATCGCCGCGCACTCCGACGACCCCGCCGCGCACCGTGTTGCCCGGGAAGCCTGCGCCGAACTGGGCGCTGCTCTGAAGCGGCACCTGTCGGGGGGTGCGGCCTGATGATCCGCGACAACAAGCCCGGCACGTCCCAGGTGCAGCAACCCACCGCGCCCGTTCCCGCGCAGACCTTCCGGTTCTCGACCCCGGTCGTCCGCGGGTTCTGCTGCGGTGGCGTACTGGTTCGGGTGGGTGCCGCTCATCGTGGTCCTGGTGCTCGTCGGTGGGGGGCTTGCTGGCTGGTGGTGGCGCTGGCCGGGCTCGTTCCGCCGGTTTGTGGGGCTGCGTGCGCTGGGGGCGTGGCGGTGGGTGTGGGTGTACCACCGTCACTGGCAACCCGTCCTGGTCGTCGCTGGCCTGGCGGAGTCCTACCTTGAGCGCCAGTACCTTCCCCGTATCCGCCGGGTGACGTGCTCGGACTGGTCGGATCGGGTCCGGGTGAAGCTGGTGGCGGGGACGTCTCCGGCCGACTTCGAACAGCGCGTTGTCGAGCTGGCGCACGGGTTCGGCGCACCTTCCTGCCGGGTGACGGTGCGCGGCCCGCGCGATGTGGTGTTGGAGTTCCCCCGCCGGGACATGCTCGCCGACACCATCGGCGCCATGCCCGTCCCTGAGCAGGTGGACTTGAAAGCGCTGCCGATGGGGACGTGTGAGGACGGCTCGCCGTGGCTGCTGCGTCTGCACGGCACCCATGTCCTCACCGTGGGCGTGACCGGTGCCGGTAAGGGCTCGGTGATCTGGTCGGCGGTGCGGGCGATGATGCCCGCGATCGAGGCCGGGACGGTCCGCGTGTGGGCGATCGACCCCAAGCGCATGGAGCTGTCCTACGGACGCACTCTGTTCGCTCGCTACGCCGATGACGGGGAAGCCGCGGTGGAGCTGCTTGAGAGAGCGGTGGCCGCGATGCAGGACCGGGCGGCGCGCTATGCCGGCAAGCAGCGCGCTCACATCCCCACTGTGGACGATCCGTTCCTCGTGGTCGTGGTCGATGAGGTCGCGTTCCTGACCGCCTACCACCCGGACCGTGACGTTCGGCGCCGCGCTGAGAACGCGCTTGCCACCCTCACCTCGCAGGGGCGTTCGGTCGGGGTCGCGGTGCTGGCCGCGTTGCAGGACCCGCGTAAGGAGGTCCTGAATCTGCGGAACCTGTTCCCCGACAAGATCGCGCTGCGCCTGGATGAAGCGTCGCAGGTGGACATGGTGCTTGGCGAGGGTGCCCGGGATCGTGGGGCGAACGCGCACTTGATCGACCCCGACCTTCCCGGCGTCGCCTTCGTGCGCCTCGAAGGCTCCTCCATCCCTGTGCGAGTGCGTGCGGCCTACGTCTCTGACGACGACATCACCGCCATGGCCACCGACATGCGGCAGGAAGAGGTGGCCTGATGCCCACACCGACCGGCAAGACCACGCGGGCCGAACGCCTCGCGCAACCGCTGGCCCGTGAGGTCGCCGAGCGGATCGCGGCCGACAAGGGCGTGTGCATCCGCCCCGTGGCCCTCCGCCGCACCGACCTGGCCACCGGCAAGACGGAGATCGTTGATGTGCCGTGCGGCTCCACCCTTGAGAGTCGCTGCCCGGCGTGCGCTCGGCGGAAGCGGTCGCTTCGCCGTACCCAGTGTGAGGAGGGCTGGCACCTCACCGAGGAACCGACCGTGACGCCGGACCCGCCGTCCGAGGATCAGACGTGGTGGGTGGAGTGGCGGGCTCGGGTGACGGCTGAGCGGGACGCCTTGGCCGCCTCGGGGATGGCTGCCCCGGAGGACTTGGCGGCGCTGGATGAGGTCATCGCGGAGCTAGATGAGGAGATCACCGCGTCCGGGCTGCGGGGCAAGGTCGCCCCGGCTCCGGGGGAGTCCCGTCCTCGGCGGGTGCGTTCCACTCGGCGCCGTCAGGACGCCCCCGACCTCCCCCGCCGGCCGATGACCCGGCGGACCGTGGGGCAGACGTTCGAGGACCCGGCTACTGGGAAGGTGTTCCGCCCATCGCTGTTCATCACGCTCACCTGCGACACCTACGGCCGCGTCCGCTCCGACGGCACCCCGGTCGACCCCGCGTCCTACGACTACCGGCGGGCCGCGCGGGACGCGCTGCACTTCTCCAAGCTGATCGACCGGTTCGTTCAGAACCTCCGCCGGGTCGCCGGGTTCGACGTCCAGTACTTCGCAACGGTCGAACCGCAACGCCGCCTCGCTCCGCATCTGCACATGGCAACTCGGGGCACCATCCCCCGCGCGGAGCTTCGGCAGATCGCCGCCGCCACCTACCACCAGGTGTGGTGGCCTCCAGCGGACACCGTGGTGTTCCAGGGCGAGCACCTGCCGGTGTGGGACGAAGACTCGGGCAACTACGTCGATCCGGTCACGGGCGAGCTGCTGCCCACGTGGGATGAGGCACTGGACGCGCTGGATGCCGACCCGAACGCGCAACCCATGCACGTGGTCCGCTTCGGCCCCCAGATCGACGCCAAAGGCGTCCTGGCCGGATCCCCCGACGCTGAGCGGTGCGTCCGCTACCTGGCGAAGTACCTGACCAAGGACATCGCCGAATGCCACACCGTCGAATCCGACGCCCAGCAGCGGCACGTGGACCGCCTCGTGGAAGCCCTGCGGTTCGAACCCTGCTCCCCGCGCTGCGCGAACTGGCTGCGCTACGGGATCCAGCCCCAGGACGCCAAAGACGGCCTGCGGCCCGGCTACTGCCGCTCGAAGGCGCACAAGCGTGAGCACCTGGGCTACGCCGGACGCCGCGTCCTCGTCTCCCGCAAGTGGTCCGGCAAGACACTGGCCGACCACAAAGCCGACCGCCTCGCCTGGGTCCTCGAACAACTCGGCGTCGACTCGACCCGTGACGAGGACCAGGGCGCAACCGGAACCGCGGGGCCGGTGATGGCGGTTTCTTCCGGCAACCACGCCTGGGAACTCGCCCACCCCACCGACCCCGACGTGGCACCCCGCGAACACCGCCTCCTGCGCGCGGTCGGTGAGGCACTGAAACGCCGTGCCCAACTCGACCACGCACGACAAACCAACCTTTCGGCAACCGAAGAGAGGGCCGCATGACCACAGCGACGGCGATGGTCGTTCCGGAACCTCGGGTGGAATCCTCGCTCTGGTCGGTCAAGGACACCGCCGACTACCTGTGTGTACCGCCCAAGACGCTCTACGAGTGGCGCTACAAGGGCGACGGTCCGCCCTCCCACCGCATCGGCCGGTACGTGCGCTACGTGCCCGCCGAAGTCCACGCGTGGGTCCGAACCCAGTAACCCCCCCCAGAGGAGATCACAGATGGCTCGTGCGTGGGTCTATGACCGCACGAACGACAATGCGTACGTGGAAGCGGTGAAGAAGGCCAAGGCCGCCAAACGCACCCCTCCCGCGCGGTGGATGGTCCGGTACTACGACCCGGCGGGGCGGTTGAAGAGCGGCGGGACCTTCAAGAAGAAGCCGGATGCCGAGAAGCGGCAGAGTGAGATTGAGGCCAGCCTTCACGAAGGCACGTACCGCAACCCCCAGGATGCCAAGGTCACCTTGGAATCAATGGCTGAGAAGTGGCTGAGCGCGCGGACGGACATCAAACCGTCCACCTGGTGGAAGTACCGGGGCCTCCTCGACGCTCATGTCCTGCCGCGCTGGGGAGAACTCCGGGTTTCAGCAATCCATACCGAGGACATCGCCGTGTGGGTGGCCGAACTCCAGAAACCGCGTGAAGAAGGCGGCGCCAACCTTGGGGCCTCCCAGACTCGGCACGCACAAGGCGTGCTGTCCATGATCCTGGACTGGTGCGTGCCGCGACGCCTGCCAGCGAACCCTGCCCGGGGTGTGCCGCTACCCAAGCCGAGTGAGGCAGAGCATGTGTACCTGAACCATGTCCAAGTGGAGACGCTGGCCAACGCGGCTGGCGGGCTGCGCACCAAGTACGGCCAGATCGCCGCTGCCGCGAACATCAATCGGGCGCTCATTCTGCTGCTCGCCTACACCGGGCTTCGCTTCAATGAGGCGGCGGCCCTGCGGGTGGGCAAGGTGGACCTGGACACGCGGCGCATCCGCGTCACGGTGGCGTTCGGAGAGGTAGAAGGCAAGCTGATCGAACAGTCTCCCAAGACCGGGAAAAGCCGGACTGTTCCCATCGCTCCGTTCCTCGTCCCCGAGCTGAAGCCGCTCATCGACGATCGCCCGGATGACGCCCTGGTGTTCAGCACGCGGCGCGGGGCGCCCGTACGCCTGCGCAATTGGCGGCGCCGAGAGTTCGCCCAAGCGATGAAGACTGCCAAGTTGGATGGCCTGGGCCTCACGCCTCACAAGCTTCGGCACACGGCGGCCTCTCTGGCGATCGCTGCCGGGGCGGACGTGAAGGTGGTGCAATCCATGCTGGGGCACGCGACGGCGACTATGACCCTGGACCGGTATGGGCACCTCTTCCCCGATCGCCTGGACGAGGTCGCCGAAGCGATGGACGCTGCGCGGGGCAAGGCGACCGCTCACCTACCGGCCCTCGTGGGGGCTTGAGAAGGGGAGCACCGCACGCAGCCGTGTGCACTGAATGTGCAACGGACATCGACGGCCCACGACGGTCACATAACGAAAACGGGTGCCCACCTGCGTGAACACCCGTTCTTCTGTCGGGGTGGCGGGATTTGAACCCACGACCTCTTCGTCCCGAACGAAGCGCGCTGCCAAGCTGCGCTACACCCCGAAGCAACGAAGAACAGTCTAGCGGACCGTTGGAGTGCCCGCACACGGGTTTGGCGCTGGGGCGGTCAACCGCGTGGGGCGGTGGGGGTGAGGTCCAGGAGGCTCGCCTCGGGGCGGCAGCAGAAGCGGACGGGGGCGTAGGGGGAGGTGCCGAGGCCGCCGGAGACGTGCAGCCAGGCGGCGCCGTTGCGGCTGAGGCCCCAGGCGCGGCGGCGGTCGATGCCGCAGTTGGTGACCAGGGTGCCGTACAGCGGCATGCAGATCTGGCCGCCGTGGGTGTGGCCGGCCAGGAGGAGCTGGTAGCCGTCCGCGGTGAACCGGTCCAGGTTGGCCGGCTCGGGGGAGTGGGTCACGCCGAGGCGAAGGTCGGCGGCGGGGTCCGCGGGGCCGGCGATGTCGTCGTAGCGGTCCAGGCCGATGTGCGAGTCGTGGATGCCGGCCAGCGCGATGTCGAGGTCGCCGGCCTTCAGGGTGCCCTTGCGGTTGTTGAGGTCCAGCCAGCCGGAGGCGCTCATGGCCGCGCCGAGCTCGCGCCACGGGAGGTCCGGGACGGTCCGCTTGCGGTAGTCGGACTTGCTGCTGCGCCACAGGTAGCGGGCCGGGTTCTTCAGCTGGGGGGAGAACAGGTCGTTGGAGCCGTAGACGAAGGCGCCCGGGCGGTCCAAGAGTGGGCCCAGGGCGTCGATGAACGGGCCGACGGCGTCGCGGTGCCCGAGGGAGTCGCCGGTGTTGATCACCAGGTCGGGTTCGTGGCGGTCGAGGTCGCGGATCCAGTCCATCAGCATCCGGCGGCCCGGGGTCAGGTGGGCGTCGGAGAGGTGCAGGACGCGCAGGCGTGGACTTCCCGGCGGGAGCAGCGGGATCTCGTACCGCCGCAGCCGGAACCAGTTGCGTTCGATCACCGCCGCGTAGCCGATGCCCGCGACGCCGACCGCGCCCGTGATCGCGGCCGCGCGACCCGCGACGCGCAGCGCCTTCCTGACCTTGCTCACCGTTGTCGCCACCTCCGCCCCCATCGTCTCAGATCGGCGTGCCGGGCGGCGCCGAACGAGGCGACGAGCCTCCGGCGGCCGTGCCGGGGAAATTACGGTGCCGGTGCCCGGTGGGGATGGGAGAATTCACGGGTGGCCGCCGCCGCGGGCGTCGGCGGGGCACGCGATCGAACGGAGCGAGGAGCACCATGTCCGGGTTGAAGGACCGTCTCAAGACCGACCTCACCGCTGCCATGAAGGCGCGGGACGACGTGCGGACCCGGACGCTGCGCATGGTGCTGACCGCCGTTTCCAACGAGGAGGTCGCCGGCACGGCGGCGCGCGAGCTGACCGACGACGAGATCGTCCGGCTGGTCACGCGTGAGGCCAAGAAGCGCCGCGAGGCCGCCGAGGCGTTCGAGAAGGGCGGCCGCGCCGACCGGGCGCAGGACGAGCGCGCCGAGGGCGAGGTGCTCGCCCAGTACCTGCCGGCGCAGCTCACCGACGCCGAACTCGCGGAGTTGGTCGCCGCCGCCATCGCCGAGTCCGGCGCCAGCGATGCCAAGGGCATGGGCGCGGTCATGAAGATCGTCAACCCCAAGGTCGCGGGCCGCGCCGAGGGCGGCCGGGTGGCGGCGGAGGTCCGCCGCCAGCTCGCGGGCTGAGTCCTCGGTCCGCTACGGGATCCGCCGGCCGGCCCGTCGGCCCGCCGGGCACGTCCGACATAGGCGAGGGGCGCGCGACCAGTGGTCGCGCGCCCCTCGGTGTTCTCCTCCGCCACCCGGGCCGCGGCGGGCCGGTCAGTCGTCGTCGCGGCGGCCGCCGAACCCGGCCGGGACCGAGTCCGGATCGAACGGCAGCTGCCAGCCGCCGGGCGGCTCCTGCGAGGCGTTGCCGGCCCCGCTTCCGTTACTCAGGAAGACGTTGACTGTCGCACCCTCGGGGAGCGGGGTGCCGGGGTTCGGGTTGACCGCGGCCACCGTGCCCGCCGGCTGGTCCGAGCGCACCGGGTTGCCGGCGACGTTCACCTGGTACCCGGCGCCCTCCAGCGCGGCCACCGCGGCCTCGCGGGTCTGCCCCACGACGTCGGGGACGCCGCCCTCGACGCTGGCCGGCGTGGCCTCGCGCTCGTCGGCCTCACGCTGCGGCGGCGCCGGCTCGGAGGTGGAGCCGTACTTGCGCGGCGCGCGGGGGAACCCCTCCTCCGGCAGCTTGTCGACCGCCTCCCGCATGGTCTCCTGCCAGATCGGCCCGGGGATGGTGGCGCCGTAGACGACGCCGTAGTGCCGGCCGCCCAGGGTGACGTTGCGCAGCGGGTAGTTCTGCGGCCCCCGCGGGTCGCCGACGAACACGGCGCTGGCCAGGTTGGGGGTGTAGCCCGCGAACCAGGCGCTGGCCGAGCCGTCGGTGGTGCCGGTCTTGGCCGCCGCGGGCCGTCCGATCTCCAGGCCGGCGGTGGTGCCGCCCCGGAAGGTCTGCTGCAGGAGGTAGCTGACTCCGGCCGCGACGTCCTCGGAGATCGCGCGCTCGCAGTCGTTCTCCAGCTCGATGGTGCGGCCGGACTGCCGGTCCTCGATCCGGGTGATGGCCTGCGGCTCGCAGAAGATGCCGCCCGAGGCGAACACCGCGTAGGCGTTGGCCACGGTCATGGGCGACACCTCCTCGCTGCCCAGCGTGAAGGAGTTGTTGGACTGGGTGTTGGGGTTGTCGAACGACGTCCCGTCGGCCCGGTGCACGCCCAGCCGCTCCGCCATCTTGATGACGTCGCACAGGCCGACCCGCCGCTGGAGGTCGGCGAAGTAGGTGTTCACCGACCCCTTCGTGCCCGAGACCATGTTGTGCGTGCCGCCGCTGCTCTCACTGGAGTTGCGCACCGGCCACGGGGCCAGGGTGCCGCCCTCGCAGTTGCGCTGCCCGGTGATGGTGGTGCTCGACCCCGAGGTGAACGAGGTGCCGAACCCCATCCCCTCCTCCAGCGCGGCGGCCAGGGTGAACGCCTTGAACGTGGATCCGGCCTGGAAGCCGGTGCTGCCGCCGCGGTCGGCGTCGGTGGCGAAGTTGATGGACGTCTCGCCCAGGTTGCTCTCGTCCGGCCCGTAGTTGCGGCTCTGCGCCATGGCCCGGATCTCACCGCTGCCCGGTTCGATCAGCACCTCGGCGGCCACCTTGCGGGACTCGTTCTCGCGGGGGACGTACTTGTCCACGGCGTCCTGCGCGGCCTGCTGCATGTCGGGATCGAGCGTCGTGTAGATCTTGAGGCCCGCGGTGCGCAGCCACCGGGCCCGCTCGGTCTCGTTCTCGCCGAACTGCTCGTTCTTCTCGATCTCCTGCACGACGTAGTCGCAGAAGAACGGCTGGTCGCTCGGCATGCAGCCGTTGCTGGGGGTGTTGACGTCGAGCTCAAGGTCCTCGCCCTTGACCTCTTCCGCCTCTTCCGCGGTGATCGCCCGGGTCTGCACCATCCGGTCGAGCACGACGTCGCGCCGCTCCTGCGCGTCATCCGGGTTGAGCCGGGGGTTGTACAGGTAGGGGTAGCGGACCAGGCCGGCCAGGGTCGCGGCCTGCTGGAGGGTGAGGTCCTCAGCGCTCACGTTGAAGAAGTGCTGCGCCGCGGACTCCACGCCGTAGGCGCCGTCGCCGAAGTAGGCGATGTTGAGGTAGCCCTCGAGGATCTCGTCCTTGCTCATCCGCTGTTCGAGGGTGACCGCGTAGCGCAGCTCCCGGATCTTGCGGGAGATCGTGGTCTCGCGGGCCTCCTCCTGCTCGGCCTGGGAGGTGGCGCTCTCGATCAGCACGTTCTTGACGTACTGCTGGGTCAGCGAGGAGCCGCCCTGGGTGTTCCCGCTGATCGTCCGGAGCGCCGCGCGGAACGTGCCCGTGATGTCGATGCCGCCGTGCTCGTAGAAGCGGCTGTCCTCGATCGCGATGATCGCGTCCTGCATGACCGGCGCGACGTCGTCGAGCTCGACGAGTTCGCGGTTCTGGTCGTAGATCTCGGCGATCACCCCGCCCTCGGCGTCGTAGATGATCGACCGCTGCGGCGGTGGTGGCGTCTCCAGCTCACTCGGCATGTTGAGGAAGCTCGTGGCGACGTTGCGCGCGGTGATGCCGACTCCGCCGACGGCGGGCAGCGCCAGCGCCGCGACGAGCACACCGGCGATGACGCCCACGCCCAGCATCTGACTGATCTTTTGCAGCAATATGCCCTGACCCACCCATCCAGACTACGTGTGGCCCGCAACGAATCGAGCGGCAGCGAGAGGGAACGGGGCCGCGTGGCGTGGATTTCGGACCAACCATAACCCGGGACCCCTAGTCCATCTTTCCATGATCACGGAGTACGCCGGAGATCGCCGCCGACAAGGTAATCGTCACCCTCCGTGTGGGTGAGATGACTAGTTTTGAACAAGGCAATGGCCCAGCCGGGCTATATCAGAAATGGGCCTAATGGGGCCTGTTGGTCGCGCGTCGCGGTCCGTAGTTTCGTGAGCAGCGGCGATGCCGAGGGCCGCGCGTCGAGACGATCGACCCCCGTTGAGGCTGGACCCCCCGTCCGGCTTCGTCGCATTTTCGACGCCGTGTTCCCTGGTCAGCCGCTTCGCCGACGACCGCGCCCGTCGGCCGCACCGACAAAAACACACATGCTGATCTTGGGAGTGGGGCACATGTGGATCACGGACTGGACTGCCCGAGCCGTCTGCCGAGAAACCGACCCTGACGCGCTCTTCGTGCAGGGGGCGGCGCAGAACCGCGCGAAACTGATCTGCCGGGGCTGCCCGGTTCGCACCGAGTGCCTGGCCGACGCGCTGGACAACCGCATCGAGTTCGGGGTCTGGGGAGGCATGACCGAACGAGAGCGGCGCGCCCTGCTGCGCCGGCGGCCCGAGGTCACCTCGTGGCGCGAGCTCCTGGAGAACGCGCGGGAGGAGTACGAGCGGGAGAACGAGGAGGCGGACCAGGAGCTCCTCGCCGGCTGACACCGCAGCGCTGCCGCGCGGACCGGAGGCCGCCCGGGCGGGCGCCGTCCGTTCGAGGTCACCCCGCCGACCGACCGGTGTCCGCCAGTGCCCGACCGATCTCCCGCAACCCGGTGAGATCGTGCACGTCCTCCGGCTGAGCCGGCACCTCCGCGACCGGGATCGCCGGATGCGTCGAGGTGAAGTACGCGCGCAGCCGCAGCTCTCTGCTCTCCACACGCACGCGATCGGCGTGCAGCCGCAGGGCCGACGCGGCGAGCGGGTGGTCGCCGGATTCCTCCAGCGCCTCCGCCGCCGCCAGGCCGCGGGCGGCCGACAGCCGCGGCACGAGGCTGTGGTGCGTGCGGTTCAGCACGAGCCCGGCGAGGGGCATCCGCTCCTCGGCCAGGCGCTCCACGAAGTAGGACGCCTCCCGGATCGCGTCGCTCTCGGGCGCCGCGACCACCAGGAAGGCGGTCCCCGGGGCCTGGAGCAGGCGGTAGGTCTGCGTCGCCCGCTCCTGGAACCCGCCGAACACCGCGTCGAACGCGGTCACGAACGTCTGGACGTCCTTGAGCAGCTGGGCGCCCACCACCTTGCTCACCACACCGGTGACCACCCCGAACCCCGCCCCCAGCAGCCGGAACGCGCGGCCGCCGGTCTTGGCGGGCGCCGACAGGAACCGGATCAGCCGGCCGTCCAGGAACCGGCCGAGGCGCTGCGGCGCGTCCAGGAAGTCCAGGGCGGACCTGCTCGGCGGGGTGTCCACGATGATCAGGTCCCACTCGTCCGAGCGCCGCAGCTGGCCGAGCTTCTCCATCGCCATGTACTCCTGCGTCCCCGAGAAGCTGGAGGAGAGCGACTGGTAGAAGGGGTTCGCCAGGATCTGCTCGGCCCGGGCCGGGTCGGCGTGCGCCTCGACGATCTCGTCGAAGGTGCGCTTCATGTCCAGCATCATCGCGTGCAGGGTGCCCCCGCCCTCGGGGCGGGCGCCGTCGGCGGTGCCGGGCGCCGCAGGCTCCGGCAGCGGCACCAGCCGCGGGGTGTTGTCGAGCTCGGTCAGGCCGAGCGACTGCGCCAGGCGGCGCGCGGGGTCCACGGTGATGACGACGGCGTCGCGGCCCAGTTCGGCCGCGCGCAGCGCCAGTGCCGCTGCCGTCGTGGTCTTGCCGACCCCGCCGGAGCCGCAGCACACGATGATGCGGGTGCGCCGGTCGGTCAGCAGGGCGTCGGTGTCCAGCCGCGGCGACCGCGCGGCGCGGTCCCGCCCGGCAGCGGGTTCGGGCGTGCTCATGCGGCCCCCTGTGCTCGCAGTTCCTCGGCCAGCCGGTAGAGACCGGCCAGGTCGACGCCGTCGGAGAGGTAGGGAAGCTCGTAGCGCGGACGGCCCGCGGTGGCGAGCCGCTCGCGCACCTCGCCCTCCGCCCGCACCCGGCGGGCGTGCTCGACGAGTTCGCGGCCCAGGTCGCCGGCCATCCGGTCGGCGTGCTCCAGGCCGGCCGACTTCAGCCCGCGGGCGAGGGCCGCCACGTCCACCTCGCCCCGGGCGGCGTCGGCCAGCGCCGCGGGATCGAGCAGGGGCGGGCGCACCATGTTGACCAGCACGCCGCCGACGTTGAGGCCGACCCGGCGGATCTCCGCGATGCCGTCGAGGCACTCCTGCGCCGGCATCTCCTCCAGCATCGCGACGAAGTGCACCACCGTCTCCGGCGACCGCATCACCTCCATGACGCGGTCGGCGTGGTTGCGGATGGGGCCGACCTTCGCCAGGCCGGCCACCTCGGCGTTGACGTTGAGGAACCGCGCCACGCGGCCGGTGGGCGGCGCGTCGAGCACCACGGCGTCGTAGACGAACGCCTCCCGCCCGTCGCCGCCGGGGCGCCGCGCGCGGTCGCGGCGGACCCGGCGGCGCACCGCCTCGGTCGCCTTGCCCGTGAGCAGCACGTCGCGCATCCCCGGGGCGATGGTCGTGGCGAAGTCGACCACCCCGAAGCGGGTCAGCGCCTGCCCGGCCCGGCGCATGCCGTAGAACATCTCCAGGTACTCCAGCAGTGCCGCCTCCGCGTCGACGGCGAGTGCGTGCACGTCGCCGCCGCCCGGCGCCACGGCGACCCGGCGCTCCTCGTACGGCAGCGGCGGGCAGTCGAACAGCTGGGCGATCCCCTGCCGGCCCTCGACCTCGACCAGCAGCACTCTCCCGCCCTCCGCGGCCAGGGCGAGGGCCAGCGCCGCGGAGAGCGTCGTCTTGCCGGTCCCGCCCTTGCCCGTGACGACGTGGAGGCGGACGCCGTCCCAATCGCGATCACGTGCGCTCACCTCACGGAGTTTATGTGCGTATGGTGCGCCACCGCCGGAGACCTGCCCGCCGTACCGGGACGGCGGGCCCCGCCCGTCGCGGGAGATCCCGCACCGACGCACTAAGGTGGCGCTCATGACGAAGTGGGAGTACGCGACCGTGCCGCTGTTGTCGCACGCGACCAAGCAGATCCTGGACAACTGGGGAGAGGACGGCTGGGAGCTCGTCTCGGTCATCCCCGGCCCGTCGGTGGACGGGGATCCGCGCAACCAGCAGCTGGTGGCCTACATGAAGCGGGAAAAGTAAGCGATGGCCACGCCCGAAGAGCGCATCGAGGAGCTCGGCCTGGCGCTGCCGGAGGTGCCCGCACCGGCGGGTGTCTACGTCCCGGCCGTGCGGACCGGCGACCTCGTCTACACCTCCGGCCAGGTTCCGCTGGTCGAGGGCCGGCTGAGCGACACCGGCAAGGTCGGCGCCGAGGTGGCCCCGGAGCGCGCCAAGGAGCTCGCCGGCGTCTGCGCGCTGAACGCGATCGCCGCGGTGAAGGCGGAGATCGGCGAGCTGTCCCGCGTCCGGCGGGTCGTCAAGGTCGTCGGCTTCGTGGCGAGCGACCCCTCCTTCACCGGCCAGGCGCAGGTGGTCAACGGCGCCAGCGAGCTGCTCGGCGCGGTGTTCGGCGACGCCGGCAGCCACGCCCGCAGCGCGGTGGGTATGGCGGTGCTCCCGCTGGACGCGCCGGTCGAGGTCGAGATCATCGTCGAGGTCGGCTGACGCCCTCATGTGACAGGCGTGCCGGATCCGGCCCGGGCCCGCGTGCCGCCGGGCGGGCCGGCCGGCACCGCGCCCGGCCCGCACGGGAGGACAGAGCCCATGACCACCGGTCACCCGCTGCCCGGTAACGCGACGGAGTGGGGCCGGGCCGTGCTGGCCGGCCGGGAGCGCCCGGTGCCCGCCCGGCCGGCCGCGACGGTGATGCTGGTGCGCGCGGCGGGGAGCGGCACCGAGGTGTACCTCCTGCGCCGGGTCCGCTCCATGGCCTTCGCCCCCGGTGTGCATGTCTTCCCCGGCGGTTCGGTAGACCGCCGGGACGCCGACCGCGCGGTCCGCTGGGCCGGCCCCGCACCGGGCGAGTGGGCCCGGCGGCTGGGCACGCCCGAGCCGCTGGCCCGGGCGCTGGTCTGCGCGGCGGTGCGCGAGACGTTCGAGGAGTCGGGCGTCCTGCTCGCCGGGACGCCCGACGGCCGGGTCGTCGCCGACACCCGCGGCGACGACTGGGAGGCCGACCGGCTCGCCCTGATCGACCGCTCGCTGCCGTTCGCCGGCTTCCTGGACCGGCGCGGCCTGGTGCTGCGCTCCGACCTGCTGCGGCCGTGGGCGCGCTGGATCACCCCCGTGGTGGAGCCGCGGCGCTACGACACCCGGTTCTTCGCCGCCGTGCTCCCGGAGGGGCAGCTGACCCGCGACGTCGGCGGGGAGGCCGACCGGGTGGCATGGGTGCGGCCCGCCGAGGCCGTGGCCGCGTGGCGGCGCGGCGAGATGGCCATGCTCCCGCCGACCGCGGTGACCCTCGCCGAACTGGCGCGGTACCCGTCGCCGGCCGCGGTGCTCGCGGCGGACCGGGAGATCGTGCCCATCGAGCCGCGGGCCCGAGAGGAGGACGGGCGGATTCGGCTGGTCCTGCCCGAGGGCGTCGACGATCCGGTGTGATACCCGTTGGGTACCCGCCTACGAGAGACGTCGCGATCGAGTGAGGTGCGATGAGGATCGACGGTTCCGGAACCCTGCGCGCGAGCTGCCTCCTATGCCCCAACCCCGGTCCGATGACCCTGGACGGCACCAACACGTGGATGCTGCGGGAACCCGGCTCGCGCGGTGTGATCGTGGTGGATCCGGGTCCGCACGACGAGCGGCACCTCGAACGGGTGGCGCGCACCGTGCAGGAGCAGGGCGCGCAGGTGGCGGTCATCCTGCTGACCCACGCGCACGCCGACCACTCCGACGGCGCGCGGTACTTCTCCGAACTGACCGGCGCACCCGTGCGGGCGGTCGATCCGGAGCAGCGGATCGGCGGCGACGGGCTGGCCGACGGCGAGGTGATCGACGTGGACGGGCTGGAACTGCGCGTCCTGGCCACTCCCGGCCACACCACCGATTCGGTCTGCTTCTACCTGCCCGACGACGACGTCGTGCTCACCGGGGACACCGTGCTCGGTCGCGGGACGACGGTCGTCGCGGACGACAACGGGCTGGGCCGCTACCTGGACTCGCTGGTCCGGCTGCGCGACCTGGTGCGCGAGGCGGAGATCCGTGCGCTGCTCCCCGGTCACGGCCCGATCGTGACCGAGCCGCTCGACCTGCTCACGTCCTACCTGGACCACCGGGCGGAGCGGCTGGAGCAGATCACCGAGGCCGTCGCCGCCGGTGCGCGGACGCCGGCTGAGATCGTCGCCCGGGTCTACGCGGGGGGCGACGCGGCCGTGCTGTCCGCCGCCGAGTCCTCGGTGCGGGCGCAGCTGCGGTACCTGGCGAAGCGGGGCGACATCCCCGGGGACCTCGCCCCCTAGACCGCTGGCCGCGGTCGTGTGCCGCTCCCGGCGGCTGACGGCCGCCTGAGCGGGGTGGTGTCAGGTAGGCATACCGGATCATCGGCGATGAGTCGCGGAACCGGCCGGCCGGCCTCGCCCGGCGTCCTGCCACCGCGCCGCGGCCCGGCGCGGCGGGCAGTCCAGCGGTCTCCCCGCCAACGATCCGCGCCCGGTCGGCACCGGGGCCGCGACCCCGCGGCGGCCCCGGAAACGACGACGAGCCCGGGGGGAACCGGACTCGGTCGTTGGGGCGGAACCGGCGTCAGCGCGCGCGCCGGCGCATCCGCTCGATGTCGAGCAGCACCACGGCCTTGGCCTCGATCCGCAGCCAGCCGCGCAGCGCGAACTCGGCCAGTGCCTTGTTCACGGTCTCCCGCGAGGCGCCCACGAGCTGGGCGAGCTCCTCCTGGGTCAGGTCGTGGTGGACGTGCAGGCCGTCCTCGCCCTCCTTGCCGAAGCGCTCGGCGAGGTCGAGCAGGGCCTTGGCGACCCGGCCGGGGACGTCGGTGAAGACGAGGTCGGCCATCACGTCGTTGGTCCGGCGCAGCCGCGCGGCGAGTGCCTTGAGCAGGTGCACCGCGACTTCGGGCTGGCTGGAGATGAAGGGGCGGAGGTCGTCGTGGCCGAGACCGGCCAGTACCGCGTCGGTCACGGCGACGGCGCTGGCCGTGCGCGGACGCGGGTCGAAGAGGGAGAGCTCGCCGAACATCTCGCCGGGGCCGAGCACCATCAGCAGGTTCTCGCGGCCGTCCACAGCCGTGCGGGTGAGCTTCACCTTCCCGCTGAGGATCACGTAGAGCCGGTCGCCCTCGTCGCCTTCGGAGAAGAGCGTCTGCCCTCGCCCGAGGCGTACTTCGCTGATCGAGCTACGCAGGGCTCCGGCGCCCTCCTCGTCCAGCGCCTCGAACAGAGGAGCCCTGCTCAGCACGTCGTTGGTCTCGTCCACCGCTTCCTCCTTGCAACCTGACCGTCAACAGTGTGACGCATATCGCACCCCGCTGTGAAACCAGGTCGTTACCTCGGCTTGTCGACCGGGTGAAATCGCGCTCGCCGTCGCCGACGTCAGTATCTTGATCTTAGTTGCATCAACGGGGCTATTGCTGCTGCGCCGCGTCGATGCATGACAATGCGGACATAATCTCGCCGGTTCCGGACGAGGTCACGCCGCCGGGGGCGGGACTCCGGCACGCCGGGGTCCGTAGGCTTTGGGGGTGTCCCGCGCAACCTCGTCCTCCTCCGCAACAGCAGACCGGCCCGGCGTTTCCGGCGCTCACGGCACACCGACCGGCGAGTCGAGACTCGCCCTGGTGCGGCGCGCCCGACGGATGAACCGGGAACTCGCCCAGATGTATCCCAACGCACACTGTGAGCTTGATTTCACCAGTCCGCTGGAGCTCCTGGTCGCGACCATCCTCTCCGCCCAGTGCACCGACCGGCGCGTCAACGCGGTCACTCCCACCCTGTTCGCGCGGTACCCGGCCGCGGCCGACTACGCCGCCGCCGACCGCGCGGAGCTGGAGGAGCTGATCCGCCCCACCGGCTTCTTCCGCGCCAAGGCCGGCAACCTCATCGGCCTCGGCCAGGAGCTGTGCGCCCGTTTCGGCGGCGAGGTCCCGGGGCGGCTGGCGGACCTGGTCTCCCTGCCGGGGGTCGGCCGCAAGACGGCCAACGTCGTGCTCGGCAACGCCTTCGGTGTCCCCGGGATCACGGTCGACACGCACTTCGGCCGGCTGGCCCGGCGCTTCGGCTGGACTCGGGCGAGCGATCCGGTCAAGGTGGAGCACGCGATCGGCGACCTCTTCCCGCCCGAGGACTGGACCCTGCTCTCCCACCGGATGATCTGGCACGGCCGGCGCGTCTGCCACGCGCGCCGCCCGGCCTGCGGCGCGTGCGATCTGGCCCGCTGGTGCCCCTCCTACGGCGAGGGGCCCACCGACGAGGCCGCCGCCCGCAAGCTCGTGCGGAACGGGCCCTTCTCGTGACGGGCCGGCCGGACATCGGTACTCCGGAGTGGCTGGTCGCGCTCGGCGATGCGGCGCGCCGGATGCCCGTCCACCACTCGCTGCGCCCGCCCGAGCGGGGCGGCCGCCGCTCGGCCGTGCTCGTGCTGTTCGCCGAGACCGCCGACGGGCCGGACGTGCTGCTGATCCAGCGCAACACCGGGCTGCGCCGGCACTCGGGCCAGCCGGCGTTCCCCGGCGGGGCCATCGATCCTTCGGACGGCGGACCGGTGGACTGCGCGCTGCGCGAGGCCGCGGAGGAGACCGGGCTCGACCCCGCGGGCGTGACCGTCCTCGACGTGCTGCCCGAGCTGTACATCTCGCGCAGCGGCTTCCGGGTCACCCCCGTCCTCGGCTGGTGGCACGAGCCGAGCGACGTCCGGCCGGTGGACACCGGCGAGGTGGCCGCCGTGGCGCGTGTCCCCATCCGCGAGCTGGCCGATCCCGCCAACCGGGTGCGCGCACGGCACCCGAACGGCGCCATCGGCCCGGCCTTCCGGGTGCGTGGCATGTTGGTCTGGGGGTTCACAGCCGGGATACTCAACCAGCTGCTCGTCCTGGGCGGCTGGGAGCGTCCCTGGTTGGATGGGACGGCCGCGGTGCCCGTCGACGCGCTTCCGCCAGCTGCGCCGGGCGCCGGAGTTCCGTGACGCTGATGGGAGGCGAAGTGCTGGACGCGGTCCTGATCGTGCTCGTCGTGGTCTTCGCGCTGTCCGGCTACCGCCAGGGCTTCATCGTCGGGGTACTGAGCTTCGCCGGGTTCATCGGCGGCGGCGTCCTGGCCGCGCTCGGTACCCCCCACCTGATCCAGCGGATCGTGCACCAACCGGGCCAGCAGGCGCTGATCGCGATCGCCGTGGTCTTCCTCGCCGCGGCGATGGGGCAGTTCGTCGCCTCCTACATCGGTGCGCTGGTGCGCAACCGCGTCACCTGGAACTCCGCGCGGGTGCTGGACGCCATGGGCGGGGCGCTCGTCAGCGGCGTGTCGGTGCTGCTCGTCGCCTGGCTGATCGGCAGCGCGGTGGCGAACTCGGCGATCCCGGTGATCAACTCCCAGGTGCAGAACTCCCGCGTGCTCCAGGCCGTGGACTCCGCCATGCCGGACGCCGCCTACCTGTGGTTCTCCAAGTTCCGGCGCATCGTGGACCAGAGTGCCTTCCCGCAGGTCTTCAGCGGACTGGGGTCGGGAGAGCCGGCCGAGGTCGCGCCGCCCGACCCCGACGTGCTGAACACCCAGGGGCTGCGCGACGCCAGCCAGAGCGTGGTGAAGGTGCTGGGCACGGCGCCGTCGTGCCAGCGCCGGGTCGAGGGCACCGGGTTCGTCTACGCGCCCGAGCGGATCATGACCAACGCCCACGTCGTCGCCGGGGTCCAGGAGGACCTGCGGGTGGTGACCCGCTCCGGCCAGCAGCTGACGGCCACGGTGGTCCTCTACGACCCCCAGCAGGACATCGCGGTGCTGGACGTGCCGGGGCTGCAGCTCACGCCGCTGAGCTTCGAGGAGCAGGCGAGCAAGGGCGACGACGCCGTGGTGGCCGGCTACCCCCGCAACCAGGGCTTCACCGTCGTTCCGGCCCGCATCCGCGCCGAGCAGACCGCGCGCGGGCCCGACTTCTACCACTCCCAACAGGTCAGCCGCGAGATCTACCAGGTGCGGGCGGTGGTGCAGCCGGGCAACTCCGGAGGCCCGCTGCTCTCGCCGGCCG
>NZ_QEIO01000117.1 GCF_003336425.1 Marinitenerispora sediminis
GGACCAGGCGACATGGCGCACGCGGAAGCCGCCGCGTCCGACGACGCGGACGGGGAGTCGCGGGCCCTCCCGCACGGACCAGGCGACATGGCGCACGCGAAGGCCGCCGCGCCTCGGTGACATGGACCGGGAGCGGCGGGTGATCCGGCACAGGCGGTCCGGCACAGGCGGTCCGGCAGGAGCGACGGCCGCAGCACCCGACGACAGGAACGGGGAGTCATGCGCAATCCGGCACAGGCGCGGCGGGACGGCGCTGTCCCCGCCGAGTTCGACCGTGCCGCGGCGTGGTACGACCGGCTGGTCGCGGCCGACCCCGGCTACCACCGGCGGCTGCGGAGGTCGGCGCGTCGGCTCGGCCTCCCCCGCGGGGGTGCCGGGCTGCTCGTGCTGGACGTGGGGTGCGGGACCGGCGCGTCGACCGCCGCGCTGGCCCGGGTGCTGCCCCGCGCGCGGATCGTGGGGGTGGACGCCTCGGCGGGCATGCTCGCCGTGGCCCGCCGCAAGCCGTGGCCGCCGCGCGTGCGGTTCGTGCGGGCGCGCGCCGAGGAGCTGTCCCCGGCGGTGGTCGGCGGTGCGGCCGACGCGGTGTTCGCCGCCTACCTGCTCCGCAACTGCCCCGACCCCGACGCGACCCTCGCCGTACTCGGCTCACTGCTGCGGCCCGGAGGCCGGATGGCGCTGCACGAGTACTCGGTGGCCGACTCCCGCCCGGCGCGCTGGGTGTGGTCCGCGGTGTGCTGGTGCGTCATCATCCCCGCCGGCCGGCTGCTGACCGGCCGCGCCGCCCTCCACCGCTACCTGTGGCGCAGCGTGCTGGAGTTCGACGGCGTCGGCCGGCTGCTGCACCGGCTGCGCGCCGGGGGCTGGGCGGACGTGCGGGCGCTGCCGCTGCCGGGGTGGGCCCGCGGGATCACGCACACGTTCCTCGCCCGGCGGCCGGGGAGCGCGGCGGCTCCGGTCGGCGGATCCGCACCGGGATCCGGAGGCGGGTCACCGTGACTCTGCCCGGCCGCGACCCCCGGGCGGAGTGCGTGCCGCCGCGCCGGCCGGTTGGGCCGCCGGCCGACGACCCGCGCGCGGTGGTCGTGGGCGGCGGCATCGCCGGCCTGGCCGCCGCCGTGGCGCTGGGCGAGCGCGGCGTGCGCACGACGCTCCTGGAGCGGGAGCCGCAGCTGGGCGGACGGCTTCGGGCCTGGCCCACGACGCTGCGCGACGGCTCCACCGTGACGATGAGCCGGGGTTTCCACGCGTTCTTCCGGCAGTACTACAACCTGCGGGCGCTCCTGCGCCGCATCGACCCCGGTCTTGGCATGCTGGCGCCGCTGCCCGAGTACCCCGTGGTGCACCGGGCCGGGGCCCGCGACGGATTCGCCGGGCTGCCCGCCACGCCGCCGTGGAACGCGTTCGCCTTCGCGCTCCGCAGCCGGAGCTTCCCGGTCCGGGCGGCGGCCGGGGTGAACGTCCCGGCCGCGCTCCAGCTCCTGGATGTGGACGTGCCCGGCGTCTACCACCGCCTCGACCATGTCGACGCGGCGCGGTTGCTGCGGACGGTCCGCTTCCCCGAGCGCGCGCGGCACCTGGCGTTCGAGGTGTTCTCCCGGAGCTTCTTCGCCGATCCGCGCCGCCTCTCGGCCGCCGAACTGGCCGTCATGTTCCACCTGTACTTCCTCGGCTCCGCCGAGGGGCTGCTCTTCGACGTGCCGACGGCCCCCTTCTCCCGCGCGCTGTGGGACCCACTGGCCGGCCACCTGGCCGCCCGCGGTGTGCGGGTCGACACGGGGTGCGCGGTGACCGCGGTATCGCGGGGCGGCCCGCGCCGGTTCCGGGTGCGCCGAACCGGCGGGCCCCCGGTCCTGGCGGACGCCGTCGTCCTCGCCACGGACTCCGGCTCACTGGGCGCGCTGGCCGACGCCTCGCCGGACCTCGGCGGTCCCGCCTGGCGGCTCGGCGCCGGTCGCCTGCCGAACGCCCCGCCGTTCCTGGTGTGCCGGCTGTGGCTGGACCGCCCGGTCGCCCCCGGGCGCCCCGGTTTCCTCGGCACCGCGGGCCACCCGACGCTGGACAACGTCAGCGTGCTGGAGCGGTTCGAGGACGAGGCGGCCGACTGGGCCCGGCGCACCGGCGGGTCGGTCGTCGAACTGCACGGCTACGCGCTGCCCGAGGGCTGCTCCGCTGCCGTGGAACACCGGCGCCTGGTCGACCAGCTGCACGACGTCTACCCGGAGACGGCCCGGGCCCGGGTCGTCGACGAGCGCCACGAGCTGCGCGCCGACTGCCCGCTGTTCCCGCCCGGCGGTTTCCCGGACCGGCTCGGCGTGGCGACCCCGGACCCGTGGCTGGTGCTCGCCGGCGACCACGTCCGGGTCGACCTGCCGGTGGCGCTGATGGAGCGGGCGGCGACCAGCGGGTTCCTGGCCGCCAACGCCCTGCTGCACAGGTGGGGGCGGCCCGGCCACACGCTGTGGACGGTCCCCCGCCAGGGCAGGACGGCGGCGGCCCGTGCCCTGGCCCGGTGGGCGCGCTCCGGGTCCGGCGTAACGGACGGGAGCGGCGCGCGGCAGCGGTGACGCGGTGACGGCGGTCCGCCGGGAACCGCCCGCCGGAACCGCTCGGCCGGTGACCCGGATCGACAACACCTGGACAGGTGGTGGCTGGCGTCATCGCCGCCCGGAGCGGTCCGGCGCAGCGGCCGGTGAACCGGAAGAGGTGAGAGGGACAGACGCGGGCCGCCCGGTTGGCATCGCCGTCGTCTGCGGCGGGGGCCGGCGTCCCCTCCATCCCGCTATGTGAGCTGGCCATCCTGCGGCGGCTCCTTCCGCGTAACCGATCGGGCGCGGCCGCGCGCGGACGACCGGCAAGGCGCCATGGCAGCCGACACGCGAGCCAGCGCCCGGGACCTCAAGACGAAGGCTCTCGGCACGGGCCTGCCAGCCGGCGCGCGGACGGACGCCAGCCGATCCGGCCCCCGCGCGGGCTGACGGCGTCGGGCCGGTCCGCTCGGCATCGACCCGCTCCTCGACCCCGGCGCCGGCTACTGCGCGGTGCCCGCGAGCAGCCATCTCGTCACCGGCACTTCCAGGAGGACCCGCGCGCCGAACGGCGGCCAGACCTTGCTGGCGTCCCAGCCGTCGTACTTCTCCGCGAACGCCGCCAGCACGTCCGGCGGGAAACCGTCGCGGTGCACCGTGGCGGTGCCCTCCGCCACGACCGGGTGGAGGCCGCCGTCCAGCGCCAGTGAAACCCGGCCGTCCGCCGCGACGTTGCGCACCTTCGCGTTGCGCTCCCCGCTGCTGATCCACCAGACCAGGTCCCGGTACACGTACCAGACCGGCGTGACGTGCGGTGAACCGTCCGGACGCAGCGTGCACAGCCACGCGATCCGCTCACGCGCCATCCGGTCCTCGACGTCGGGCGGCAGCGCCAGGCGTGCGGAGTCATTGCCCATGAACCGCATTCTCCGCGATCGCGGAACGGGCGGCAGCAGCGGCCCGGGCGGCGGTCGCGCGGGCGGCAGCACCGTGCCGACCGCCGACCGCCGTGCCCACCCCTCCAACGGCCGCTCTCGCAGGCGCCCGAGCGGGACCGGCGTGCCGCAGCCGGCGCCCCCACGTCCGTGAGCACGCGGAGGGCGCGGGTCAGCGACCCGAGGAGCAGGAGGCCGGCACGATCCCCGTAACCGCTGCCCCGCATGAGCGGCCCCTCCGGCCGCGCAGCGCTCACCCCTCCGGCGGCCGCCCCGCTCGGGTGCCGAGGGTGTAGCGGCGTTCGGCGTAGGCGAGGTCGTCGCGCCACAGGCGGCGCGCCGCCGCGCCCATGAGGAGGCGGATGGCGGGGGCGAGGCGGCGGAGGATCGTGAAGCCCGGCCGGTCGGAGTACGCGATCGCGGCCTCGATGACGGCGGTACGCGGCACGCCCGCGGCGTCCACCCCGAGGGGGGTGGCGTGGGTCTCCACCACGCTGCCGGTGCCCTCGCCCTCGACGATGGTCATGACCACGGTGCGCGGCTCCGGGCAGTGGAAGGCGGCGCGCACCGGGACGCCCCAGCGGTCCGTGACGCGGAAGGCGACGTCGGCGACGAGGCGGTCGGGATCGGGGTCGCTTCCCTCGGGCACCTCCACGACGCGCAGGCCGGCGAAGGAGTACGGGTGGAACCAGGAGCCGTGCCACGGGTCCAGCCGGTTGGCGACCACGTCCGCCGGGCGGCACCGGCCGGCCAGGCTGGTCACCGCCGCGATCCGGTCCTGCGCGGCCGGGCGCTCGGGGAGCACCGGCGCCGGGAGGGGCGGCTCCCCGCCGACGCGGTCCAGGCGTACCCACGCGAGCACGCCGTCGTCGTGGACGGGGTAGGGCCGCCAGCCGGCGGTCACCGCGCCGTCGTGCCCGTCGAGCGCCAGTCCGTGCCAGCGGCAGACGAGCCGGTCGCCGTCGACCGCTCCCCGGCACAGCGGCGCCCCCAGGTGGGGGCACGCGCCCGGGCCGGCGCGCAGCTCGCCGGCGGCCGTGCGCCAGGCGACGACCTCCACACCGGCGACGGTCCGCCCGAAGGGCCGGCCGCGCCGGACCTCACCGCTGCCCGCGAGCACGTACCAGTTGCCGGAGGGCCGGCCGAGCGCACGTTTCAGCGCGGACTCGATCACGTCGGGCTTCGCGGCCCGCCACGTGGGGCGCTGGCGGGCCCACGCGGTGTCGGGCAGCCGGCGCAGTAGCGTCCGGCGACGGGGATCGGGCAGGGGCATCGTGCTCCTCCTCCGTACGGCGCTCTCGGGACGGGGCCGGACCCGGTCACGCCCCGGCCCGCCCAGCGGGCACGGGCGGTTCACGCCCCGGCCCGCCCGGTGGGCAGGCTCGCGGCCGTCCGGGCCGCGAGCGCGCGCCCGAGCGCGGGCAGCGCCACGCGGACGCGGCGCGCCGTCGGCACGGCGTGCCTGCGGGTCCAGACGTCGTAGTCGGCCTTCTGGATCTCGTCGAGGATGCCGCTGTAGAGCCGGAACGCGGTCGCCACGCACGGCCGCGCGACGGGGGCGAGCATCGCGATCCCGGGCTCGGCGGACCGGTAGACGCCGCGGTTCAGGCCGACCAGCTCGGCCAGTGCCGCGCGCACCCGGCGGTCCTGGCGCCGGGTGGTGCGGCAGTGCCGCAGCAGCGCGCGGTCGGCGCCGTAGGCCGCGAGGACGTCGGCGGGGAGGTAGACCCGCCCGCGGTCCAGGTCCTCGGCGACGTCGCGCAGGAAGTTGGTGAGCTGGAACGCCTCGCCGAGCGCCGCCGCGTAGGGGGCCGCGTGGTCGCGCGGGGCCGTCGATCCCAGCACGGGCAGCACCTGCAGGCCGATCACGGCGGCGGAGCCGTACATGTAGCGGCGGAGGTCCGCGTAGCTGGGATAGCCGGTGACGGTGAGGTCCATGCGCATGGAGGCCATGAAGGCGGTGAAGTACTCCGGATCGATGGCGTGGCGCGCGGCGGTGTCGGCGACGGCCCGGACCACCGGGCGCCGGGCGGGCGCGCCGGCCAGTGCCGCGCGGAGCTCCGCCGCCACGGCGTCCACCACCGCCGCGGGGTCGCGGACCCGGCACGCCGCCGTACCGTCCACGACGTCGTCCACCCACCGGGCGAAGCCGTACAGCGCGTGGACCGCCGGCCGCCGGTCGGGCGGCAGGACCCGGGTCGCCAGGTAGTAGGTCCGGCCGTGCCGCGCGTGCAGGGCGCGGCACCGCGCGTAGGCGGCGCGCAGGTCGGCGCCGCCGATCCCCGCCGCGTCCAGCTCGGCCTCGACCGCCCGCATCACGGCCGCCCGGTGATCCGCGCGGCCGCGAGCCGACCCGAGACCAGGACGCTCGGCACGCCCACGCCGGGGGTGGTGCCGCCCCCGGCCAGCACGGCGTTCTCGATCCCGGCGACGAGGTTGCGGGGCCGGAAGGGCCCGGTCTGGCCGACCGTGTGGGCGAGGGCGAAGGGGGTGCCGTACGCGTGCCCGGACGCGGCCCAGTCGAGCGGGGTCACCACGTGCTCGGCCGCGACCGCGTCGCCGAGGCCGGTGAGGCCGCGGTGCTCAAGGGTGCGGATGAGCGCGTCGCGGTAGCGCGGGGCCGCCTCCCGCCACCGGATACCGCCGCCGGTGCGCAGGTTCGGGCAGGGGGCGAGTACGGAGAGCAGGTGCCGCCCGTCCGGCGCGAGCCCCGGGTCGGTCGCGGTGGACTGGGTGATGAGCAGCGACGGGTCGCTCATCAGCCGCCCCTGCCGGGTGATCTCCTCGAACGTGAGCCGCCACGCGGACCCGAAGGACACCGTGTGGTGCGCGAGACCGCTCCACGTCCGGTCGGTCCCCAGGTGCAGCACCACCGCCGACGGCGCGTAGCGCAGCGGCACCGGCCGGCGCGGCGCGCGGCCGAGCAGGCGGTAGCAGGCGGTGAGGCCGGCGGTCAGGACGACGGCGTCGCACGGGATCCGCTCGCCGCCGCCGGTGCGCACCGCCGCCACCCGGCCGCCGCGGCGCTCCACCGCCGTCGCGGCGGTGCGGTAGCGCAGGTCCGCGCCGGCCTTCTCCGCGGCTCCGGCCAGCGCCTCGCCCAGCGCCCGCATCCCGCCGCGCGGGAAGTGCACGCCGGCGACGGTGTCCATGTAGGCGATGACGGCGTAGGCCGCGAGCGCGCGGTGCGGCGGCACGCCCGCGTAGAGGGACTGGAAGGTGAAGACCCGCCGCAGGCGCTCGTCGGAGAGGAAGCGGCCGACCGCCCGGTCCAGCCGCCCGAACCCGCCCAGGGCGGCGAGCCGCGCGAGGTCGGGGGTGAGCAGGTCGAGCGGCGAGTCGAAGTTGGCGTCGATGAACCGGCGCATCTGGAGGTCGTACATCCGGCGCAGCCAGCCGCGCAGCCGCAGGTACCCGGCCGCCTCCCGGGGACCGGCGACGCGGGCGACCTCGACGGCCATGGCCTCGGCGCCGGTGTGGACGTCCAGCGCCGTCCCGTCGGCGAAGGCGGCGCGGTAGGCGGGGGACAGCTCGACGAGGTCGAGCCGCTCCCGCGCCGACTCCCCGACCGCCGCGAACGCCTGGTCCAGGAGGTGCGGCATGGTCAGGACGGTGGGTCCGGTGTCGATCCGGAACCCGTCGACGTCGAGCCGCCCGGCGCAGCCGCCGGGCCCGGCCGTGCGCTCCAGCAGCGTCACCTCGCGCCCGGCGCCGAGCAGGTGCAGCGCGGCGGACAGCCCGGACAGGCCCGCCCCGACCACCACGACGTGGTCCGTGCGGCCGGGCACCGTGCGCATCGTCGTCACGATGCCGCCTCCGCTCTCCCGGCCGCGGCGGGGGCTCCGGGGTCCCGGGCGGCACCACCGGGCCCGCGGCCGGCGCCGGGGCCGGCGGAGCGTCCGGCGGAGCCGGAGTCCTGCGGGGAGCGGGCAGCCGCGCCGGGCCGGCTCCGCTGTCCGCCGCTGCCCGGACGGTGCTTGGCGTACTCGTCCCCGGGGACCTCGCCGCCACCCGGCCCGATCCGGCGGCCGGACCCCGGCCGAAGTCGGCCGGCCGGCCGGTCCGGCCGCCCGGACGCCCAGCGGAGCCGGCCACGGTTCCGGAGCGCGGCCCGGGCTTCCCCGACCACACCGCCGACAGCACCGCCGACAGCACCATCGACAGCACCGCCGACCGCGCCGGGACGCCTCCGAGAGTGCCGCCCGCCGACCACCCGGCGCGGGACGCTCGGGCGCGGCCGGTGCGGCGTCACTGGTCGCGCTCCGCGGCGCGGTGCGCGAGCCGGGCGAGCGCGTCGCGCGCGGCCGCGTCGATCCGCACCGCGCCGAGCCGGCGGACGCCGCGCCGGACCAGCCGGTCGACGTGCGCCTCGACAGCGTCGCGGGCGCCGAGGCCGTCGAGCACCACCCGGACGGCGGCGAGGTCGGCGGCGGTGAGACCTCGGTCGCCGACCGCGGAGCGCAGCGTGTCCAGGGCGGCGGCGTCCCCGCGTTCGCGCGCCCGGCGCAGGCCGGCGGCGAGCAGCAGGGTGCGCTTGCCCTCGCGCAGGTCGTCGCCCACCGGCTTGCCGGTCCGGGCCGGATCGCCGTAGACACCGAGCAGGTCGTCGCGCAGCTGGAAGGCGGTGCCGATGTCGCGGCCGTAGCCGCGCAGCGCCTCGACGCGGGCCGGGTCCGCCCCGGCGAGCGCGGCACCGAAGTGCAGAGGCCGCTCCACGCTGTAGGCGGCGGTCTTGAGCACCGCCACCCGCAGGGCCGCGGACTCCGCCTCCTCCCCGCGGGCCTGGGCGGCGAGGTCGAGGAACTGGCCGGCCACCATCTCGGTCCGCATCGCCCGCCACGGCTCGCGGACCCGGACCCGCGCGCTCGGCTCGCCGAGGGCGGCGTCGAGGGCGTCGAGGGCCTCGTCGAGGAGGTCGTCGGCCCACACCAGCGCCAGGTCGCCGACGAGCACGGCCAGGGCCTCCCCGTAGCGCCGCGCGTCACCCGACCACGCGCCGGCGCGGTGCTCGGCGGCGAAGGCGGCGTGTGCGGCGGGCCGGCCGCGGCGCAGCGCCGAACCGTCCATGACGTCGTCGTGGACGAGCGCGCAGGACTGGATCAGTTCGAGGGCGGAGGCCGCCCGCAGCGCCGCGGTGGCCGCCGGACCGTGCGCGGCCCCGCCCGCGGCGCGCCACCCCCACCACGCGAAGAGCGGCCGCGTCCGCTTGCCGCCGTCCACGGTGAACCGGACCAGCCAGTCGACGACGGTCGCGGCGAACGGCGGAGCGACCGCACCGGCGGCGCGCGCCCGGGCGGCGAGGTGGTCCGCCAGGTGCTCGCGGACGCGCCGCACCACGAGGTCGTCGTCCGCCGGCGGCCCGGTGTCGGCGGGCGCCGGATCGGAGCTCGCTCGGAGCATGCCGCACCTCCCAGTCGCACGCGCCGTGACCGGGGTGCACGCCACCCGCGGCTCGGATGCTGCTAGCGCGAGCGGCGGCGTTCAAACATCGAGGACGGGCGGAACGTGCGTGGGCCCGGGCGCGGCGGTCGGCACCGCGCCGCCGCGCGCACCCGCCACCGTCACACGCCGTCACCGCGGTCGTACCCGCCGCTGCTTCCCCAAGTCGGCCCGGGGCGGGCCGCGCGGGCCGCCTGACCCGGTGCCGCGGACCCCCGCATTCGCGACGGTTTCGTGACCGAAGGGCATTGATTCCGGCGGCGTGTTCTGGTTTGCTGCGTTCGATCTATCGTTCTCCCGACAGCGCCGATCCCGCCGCCCCCGCTCGCCCCCCGCGAGGTCCCTCGGGCGCGACCGAATCCGCCGCCGGACCACGGAGAGTGACGACCGTGCCGTGCGACGCCTGTCGGCCGCTGCCCTCGGGCCCAGGGAGACGCCTCCGGGTGCGCGGCGGCCGAACGCGCGGTCCGCGGTTCCGGCGTCCGCCGCCGACTGCCTCCGGACCGCATAACCCCGCTCCGTCGCCAGTCCACCCCGCTCGGCTGGCCCTAGGTGAACAGGAGTCGAGGCACCGTGCGAGAGCGCATCGTCGCGGCGGCCCGGAGGCTGCGGTCAGGCTCGGGCGCGTCCGGTGTCACCACGGTCGTACTCGCCGTCGCGCTCGTCTGCACGGTGTTCGGCGCCGGGGCGCTCGGGCGCGCGGACGAGATGTCGGACGGCAACGTCTGGCTGTGGAGCAGCCTCACCGGTGAGATCAGCCGGGTGAACGGGCACAGCGGCCAGGTCGATCTCGTCTCGCGGCTGCCCGAATCCGCCGGCGACCGGGTCCGGGTCACCCAGAACGACCAGTACCTCATCCTGCACGACCTCGACACCGGGCGGATGACGGCGATCGACCTCAACCGGATGGGGTTCTCCGGGCGGGTCGACCTCGGGGGGAACGGGGACTTCACGCTGGCGCTCGGCGAGGACACCGCGGTGGTCATCGACCGCCGGACCGGGGAAGTCCAGCCGGTCGACCCGGCGACCCTGCAGAGCACCGGGGAGCGCGTGCGCATGCCCGCTCCCCTGGTCGGCGGCGCGTTCGACGACGAGGGCGCGCTGTGGCTGGGCGTGCCCAGCCAGGGCACCGTCGCCGGGGTCGCGGCCTCCGAGGGCGAGGTGGAGGTCGCGCGCACGGTCGCGGTGGCCGATCCCGGTGACGACCTCGCCGTGAGTGCCCTGGACCGCGGCTCGCTCACCGTGAACCGGTCGGACGACGAGCTCACGGCGGTGACCGGGACCGGCGACCCGGTGGTGGTGCCGTCGCCGATCCCGCTGGACGACGCGACGGTCCCGGACCGCACGACCGGCGACCTCCTCGC
Source organism: Marinitenerispora sediminis (assembly GCF_003336425.1). GTDB lineage: Bacteria > Actinomycetota > Actinomycetes > Streptosporangiales > Streptosporangiaceae > Marinitenerispora > Marinitenerispora sediminis. The sequence goes on from NZ_QEIO01000117.1 coordinate 10,267, forward strand.
CGTGACGTCGCCCGAGGCCGGGCGGATCCTCACACTCTCGGGCATCGAGGGCGGCGAGCCCGAGCTGGGCTCCATCACGGTCGACCTCGGCGACGCCGGCACCGCGGTGCCCTACGAGGGACGGGTCTACCTGCCGTTCGCCAAGGAGGGCCTGGTGCGCGTCTACGCGCCGGACGGCGTGGAGGAGCAGGTTGTCACCGTCCCGGACGCCGAGGGCGACCTGGAGGTGGAGGTCCGCGAGGGCCACCTGTTCGTCAACGCCCCGGACTCCCGGTCGGCCGTCGTTGTGGACCCGTCCGGGCGGGCGCGCGTCATCGACAAGTACGCGCCGCCGCCCGGCCCCGGCGGCGACCCGGCCGAACCGGGCAGCATCACCGATCCGCTGCCGGCGGCCGAGCCGCCCGCGTCGGACCCCGGCCCGGACGCGCCCGCACCGCCCGCCGAGGGCGACGGCGAGGACGGCGGACTGCCGCTGCCGGGCCTCCCCTCGGCCGGGCCGGGCACACCGCCCCGGCCGGAGCCGGAGGAGTCAGAGGAACCCGAGGAGCCGGAGACCGGCGAGGCCCCGGGCGCCCCCACCCCCGTCTCGCACGAGGCGGGGGACGGCTCCGTGACGCTGTCCTGGTCCGCGGCCTACTCCCCCGACGCCCCGGTCCAGCGCTACGTCGTCACCTGGGACGGCGGCCGCACCACCGTCGGCGGTGACGAGCTCGGCACGACGATCACCGGCCTGGCCAACGGAACCGCGTACCGGTTCCGGGTCACCGCCACCAACCGGTACGGCACCGGGCCCGCCGCGCAGTCGGCCGAGGTCACGCCGTCGCGGGGCGCGCCCGCGGCGCCCGACTGGGTGAGCGCCGAAGCCGGCGGCGACGGGACGGCCACCGTGACATGGGCTCCGGTGGACGGCGCCGTCGACTACCTCGTCAGCACGCAGGCCGACCCGGCCGCCGACGTCGCCGACCGCACGTCCACCGGCACCTCCGTGGAGGTGACCGGGCTGCGTCCGGGCTCCACCTACACGTTCAGCGTGGTCGCGCGCGGCGAGGGCGGCGTGAGCGGCGAGGCCGCGAGCAGCGCTCCCCTCACGCTGCCCGAGACCGAGCTCGGCGCGCCCGCCGAGGTGTCCTTCCAGGTGTCGGGCGGGACGATCGCCGTCACCTGGTCCGCGGTCGAGGGCGCGGCCCAGTACCGTGTGTCCCCCGGCGGCGACGGCGCCATATCCCTGGAGACGGCGACCGTCTCGGGCACGTCGCACTCCTACCAGCGCACCTCGGGCCGCTGCTTCTCGTTCACCGTGCACGCGGTCGGCTCCGACGGGACGGCCGCCGCGACCGGCACCACCAGCCCGGCGTCCTGCGTCCTGGACTTCGGCTGACCCGACCGGCGTGCGACCCGGCACGTCCCGCATCCGCGCAGAGAGAGGACCGTCAGTGACCACCGCGCCCGACATCGCGCCCGGCGACCGCACCGGGGCACCGCCCCTCACCGCCGAGGAGGTGGCCGCGCACGCCGCCGACTTCGAGCGCATCGCGGCCGCCGTGCGGCGGACGGTGCTCGGCAAGGCCGACGTCGTGCGGCTGGCGCTCACGGCTCTGCTGTCCGACGGCCACATCCTGCTGGAGGACGTACCCGGGGTCGGCAAGACGACGCTGGCCCGCGCCATCGCGGCCTGCGCCGGCGCGGACTGGCGGCGCATCCAGTTCACGCCGGACCTGCTGCCCTCCGACGTCACCGGGGTCACCGTCTTCAACCAGGCGGAGCACACGTTCGAGTTCCACCCCGGGCCGGTGTTCGCCGCGATCGTGATCGCCGACGAGATCAACCGCGCCTCCCCCAAGACCCAGGCCGCCCTGCTGGAGGTCATGGAGGAGCGCTACGTCACGGTCGACGGCGTGCGGCACCCGGTGCCGGCGCCCTTCCTCGTGGTGGCGACGCAGAACCCGGTCGAGATGGACGGCACCTACCGGCTGCCCGAGGCCCAGCTCGACCGGTTCCTCGTCCGGCTCTCCCTCGGCTACCTGGACTCGGCGGCGGAACTCGCCGTCCTGCGCGGCGACCGCCTGGCGTCGCCGGAGGACCTCGACGCCGTGACGGACACCGCCGGGATCGCCCGGCTCGCGGCCGCCGCGCGGCGGGTGCACATCCATGACGCGATCTTCGAGTACGTGCTCCGGCTGGCCCAGGCCACCCGCGACCACGCCGAGCTGCGGGTGGGCCTGTCCACCCGGGCCACGCTGGCGCTCACCGGCGCCGCCCGGACCGCCGCGCTCGCCGAGGGGCGCCCCTTCGTCGTGCCCGAGGACGTCAAGCGCCTGGCCGTCCCGGTGTGGGCGCACCGGCTGGTCCTCACGTCCGAGGCGGCGGTGGGCGGCCGGGACGCCGCGACGCTGCTGTCGGAGATCCTCGACGCCACGCCAGCGCCGCAGCCGGTGCGGACGGGGGCCTGAGTGCCGGCCCGGGGCGCGCGGACGACGGCGGGGTGGCGCTGATGCCGACGGCGCGGGGATGGGCGGTGGCCGGCTGCGGCGCGGCGCTGCTGGTGCTCGGCGTGCTCTCGGGCTACCGAGAGCTGGCCGTGCTCGGCGCCGCCGCCCCGCTCGTGGTCGCCGTCGCGGTGCTGCTCGCGCGGCCCCCGGGGCGGGTCACCGTGCACCGGTCGCTGCCCGCGCCGCGCGTCGCGCCGGGGACCGCGATCCCGGTGGAGCTGGCGCTGGGCGCCGACGGCCGCCGGCTGCCGCGGCTGGCCGAGCGCGTCGCCGCCCTCGGGGAGGAGCAGGCACTGGCCCTGCCCGCGGCGGGTGCCGGCGGCGGCGTCGGCTACCGGCTGACGGCGGAGCGGCGCGGGGTCGTCGAGCTGGGACCGCTCCGGGCCCGGCGCTCCGACCCGTTCGGGCTGGCGGCGGCCGACCGCCGCTACGGCGGTGTCGACCGGGTGTGGGTGCACCCGCGGTGGACGGCGCTGCGCTCGCTGCCGGTCGGCCGGGTGGCCGACCCGGACGGCGTGCTGGACGGCGCCAGGAGCGGGAACCTCACGTTCCACGCCCTGCGTGACTACGTGCTGGGCGACGACCTGCGGCACGTGCACTGGCGCAGTTCGGCGCGGCAGGGCAAGCTCGTGGTCCGCGAGTACATCGACACCTCCCACGCCCGGCTGGCGGTGCTCGTGGACGACCGCGCCTCGGCGGCCGACCGCGACACGCTGGACGCGGTGGCGGAGGCGGCGGCGTCCGTCGCGGTGACGGCCGTCCGCTCGGGACTGCGCTGCGACCTCCGGCTGGTCAGCGGGCCGTCCCGCGACGGCGCGGCCGGCGTCCCGCGCCTGCTCGACCTGCTCGCCGAGGCCGAGCCGAGCCCCGATGCCGACCTCGCCCACGCCTGCCGCACCCTGCGCACCCGGCGCGCCGGCGACACGGTGGTCCTGGTCGGCGGCGCGCTGTCCGACGGCGACCTCCGCGTGTTCGCGGAGCTGCGCGACTGCTGCCCCGGCCTGGTCGCCGTCACGCTGGGCACCACCCGCGCGGCCGCTCCCCCGGGGGTGACGGTCCTCGCGGCCGCGACGCCGGCGGACTTCGTCCGGCAGTGGAACGAGGCCCCATGGGCGCGGTAGCGGCGGGCACGAGCGGCACGGGCACCGGGCGACCCGCGGCCGGGCCCGCGCCGGCCATGGACGCCAGCCCGGCTCCGGTAGCGGGCACCGCCGCCGGCTGCCCTGGTGGGGCGCGGGGGGATGCCGTGCCCGAGGCCGTCCGGCGTCCCGCACCGGCCGCCGCCGGTGCGCGCTGGACGGCCGGTGCACGGGCGGCGGACGACGGAACGTCGGCGGCGCCCGCGAGCAACCGGACTCCGCGGCACCGCCTCGCCGGACAACCGCCGACCCGCGCAGGCCGAGGGGCTAGTGGGCCGGCGGCTGGGGAGTGCCGCCGACCGGCCCCGCCCCGCCGGGCCTGCGGAGAGCCCGCCGATGGAGTGTTCCGGGAGGCGGTGCTGACGAGCACGGACGGCCAGGCGGCCGTGGCACGGGACGCCACCCCGATGAGGGTCCCGGGCAGCCGGAGCGCGGGAGGTCCCCCCACTGGAGGACCACCGGCCAGTCCAGCCATCCTGAGAACGGGCGACCACCCTCCGCTGCGGCACGGCGGCCGGAGCGGCGCGGCTCGGAACTTCGTGGGAGCGGCCGTGCCGCACCGGGCGGCGGGAGCCGGCCGGCGGGCCGCCGCGGAGCCCACCACCGGGACGTGCCCGGCACTGCTCCCACCGAGCACGGACGGCCGCGCGGCGGCCCCGGCGAGCGGCGCGGGAACGGGGCGGCTCGCCGTTGGGCGTCCGGCGGCCATGGCGGCGGGCCGGACTCCGGCGCCGGCTGCCCGGATCGCCGCACGGAACGGTCGGCCCGCGGAGGTGCGGGCCGGGGCAGTCGGGGTCCGACGGGACCGAGGAGCGGTGGGTGTTCCGCGCGCTGTCCCAAGCTCCGCCGCCGGTGCGCGTCACATGGCACGGGCGGCGGAACCGGAGTGGGGTGAGGTGCCATGGGCGCGGTGACCGTGGAACGCCCGGCGCCGGCCGCGGCGCCGCGCCCGTCCGCGCGGGGCGAGGGGGCGGCGCGGCGGCCCCGCGGCGGAGTGCGGCCGCTCGCCGGGGCGCTGTTCCTCGTCGCGGCGACCGCGGCCGGCGGGGTGGCGCTCGCGCCGTCCTACGCCGAACCCGGTGCCCTGCGGGCCGTGCTCGGCGCCGCGGCGGCGGTGAGCGTCGCCGTCACACTGCTGCTCTCGGCCCGCACGGGCGCCGTGCCGGCGCTGCTGGGCGGCTTTCCCGTCGCCCTGGGCGGCGTGGTCGGGGTGGCGCTGTGGCGACCGCCGATCACCGGGTTCTCCGTCGAGCAGGTGGCCTCCGCACTGGTGCACTCCGGCGCGCGCATCCTGACCAGCGCGGCCCCCACGCCGGTCAACGTCGACACGCTCACCCTGCCGCTGCTCGCCACCTGGCTGGCCGGCGCGGCGGCGGCCCTGATGTGGCACGGGCGGCGCACGGCCGTGGCGCTCCTGCCCGCGGTGCTGCTCCTCGTCGGCGCGGTGGTGCTGAACGGGCCGGTCGCGCCGCCCGCGTACCCGGCCGCCGGGTTGCTGGCTGCCGCCGCCGCGGGGCTGTTCGCGGTCTCCGGGACGAAGGTGCGGGACGCGCGGGGCGGCGGCGCCGTCCGGGTGAGCCTGTCGGCGCCGGGCGGCGGGACGGCGGCGACCCGCGGATCGACGCTGGCGCGGGTGCTGGGCGCGGCCGGGCTCGCCCTGCTGGCGGTGCTGCTGACCACGGTCGCCGGGCCGCTGACCGTCTCCGGATGGCAGGCCCGCCCGCATGACCCCCGCTCGGCGCTGGAGCCGCCCACTCCGCCCGCGCCGGCGCTGAACCCGCTCAGCTACCTGCCGGAGTGGGCGGCCGAGCCCGACCAGCCGCTGCTCACCGTCCGGGCGGACGAGCCGACCCGGCTGCGCTGGGTCGCGCTCGGCGACTTCACCGGGACGACCTGGCTGCCGGAGAGCGGATACCGGTCGGCCGGGACCGCGCTGCCCGCACCGGTGCCCCCGCCGCCGAACGCCACGGAGGCCGCCGTGGAGATCGCGGTGGGCGAGGAGCTGCCCGGCGACTGGCTGCCGGTGCCGGGCGCCCCGCGCGCGATCGACGCCCCCGGCATCGGCTTCGACGCGGTCTCCGGGACCGTGGCGGCGCTGGACGGGCCCGCGGCGGGGCGCAGCTACGCGGTGACCGGCGAGGTCGGCCACTGGCGGGCGGCGGAGATGGCGGACGCGCGCGTACCGTCGGACACGGCGCTGGACCGGTACCGGCAACTGCCCGCCGGAGCGCCCGCCCTCGTCACCGAGATCGCGGCGGAGATCGCGGCGAGCGGGCCGCCGCACGCGCGGGCTGAGGCGATCGCCGGCTACCTGCGCGAGACCTACACCTTCGACCCGGAGGTGCCGGGCGGGCATGGCTACGCCAATCTCGCCAACCTGCTGGTGCCGCCCGGTGAGGACGGCGGCGGCGGCACGTCGGAGCAGTTCGCGAGCGCGTTCGCGGTGCTCGCCCGCGCGGCGGGGCTGCCGAGCCGCGTCGTCGTCGGCTTCGGCCCCGGCGATGCCACCGGCGAGAACGAGTTCCGCGTCTACTCCGGTGACGCCGTCGCGTGGGGCGAGGTGTATCTGTCCGGGTTCGGCTGGGTGCCGTTCGACGTCACTCCCGGCGGCGAGGAGCCGGGCGGCTCCACCGCCCCGGAGCCCCAGTCGGCCGAGGCGTCGGACCCGGCCGAGCCGGAGAGCACCCCCGACCCGCCGGAGGACGACGAGCCCGCGACGTCCGCTGCCGGCGACGCGGCCGGCCCCCGCTGGGGTGTGCTCGCCGCCGCGGTGGCCGGTGTCGTGCTCGGCCTGGCCGGGCTCGCCCTCGTGGGCGTGCCGGCCCTGCGGCGGCTGCGGACGCACCGCCGGCTCGCGGCTCCCGATCCCGGCGACCGCGTGCTCGGCGCCTGGCGGGAGCTGCGCGACGGGGTGCGGCTCGCCGGAGCGCCCGTGCCGGTATCCAGCACGGCCGCCGAGACGGTGGCCCTGGCCGTCGACCTGCTGCCGCCCACCGCCGGCTCGGGACACCGGCTGCGCGAACTGGCCCACGCCGTCAACATCGTCGGCTTCGCGGCGACCGGCTGGCTCACCGCCGACGCCGCCGCCCGCATCGTGGCCGACACGCGCGGCTACCTGGCGGAGCTGCGGGCCGGGCAGCGCCGACTCCGCCGACTGACCTGGTGGCTGGATCCGCGCCCCCTGTTCTGGCGGGCGCCGTGAGCCGGCCCGTTCCCCGCCCCTCCCCCGCGAAGGAGTGACCGTGCGAACTGTCAGGACGAGATGGACGGCGGCAGCCGGGGTGGTCACCGCCCTGATCTCCGCGACCGTGCTGTCGTCGGCGAGCGCCGCCCAGGGCGCGACCCCCGAGGGGTTGTGCGGCACCGGATTCGGCGTCGTCAACTCCCAGGCGCTGCCGAACGGCGCCGGCACCGTCTACCTGCTGTACAACAACGGCAGCGGCGAGAACTGCGCCGTCACGCTGCGGAGCGGTTCCGGCGGCGCCGTCTACATGGACGTCGGGCTCCGGCACGCCGGTGACAGCTCGACCGCCACGTGGGACCACGGCAGCTTCGCCCAGTACGCCGGGCCGGTCTACCTGCAGGCCGCCGGCATCTGCGTCGACTGGAGCGGCGCGATCGGCGACCGCTCGATCACCGTCCGCGAGACCAACTGCGGCGCGTGACACGGCCCGCCCCGGCCGCAGGAGCGCCGCGCGCGCTGTCGCCGCCCAGTCGCGGCCGGCGCCGGGGTCCTCGGCCGTGTTTGTTGAGCGGGTGAGGTCGTGTAGCCGGATGCGGGTGGAGGGGACCTGGGCGGTTGCGTCATCGGCCGCGGTCCTCGTGCCGTACCTGGTCGCGACCGCATGGTTCTGCTTGAGCAGGTTGGTCGATCTCTCGGCGCTGGTGCGGCCGCGGTAGGCGGCCCGGTCGAAGGCCGGAGGGCGCCCGCCCGCTCGCCGATCCGCGCCTGGGGGCGGTTCTCGCGCTGGTCGGTGGGCTGGGGGATGGTCGCCGTGATGTCGCGGCGGGCGC
>NZ_QEIO01000118.1 GCF_003336425.1 Marinitenerispora sediminis
GCGCCCGCCGCGACATCACGGCGACCATCCCCCAGCCCACCGACCAGCGCGAGAACCGCCCCCAGGCGCGGATCGGCGAGCGGGCGGGCGCCCTCCGGCGTTCGACCGGGCCGCCTACCGCGGCCGCACCACCATCGGGAGATCGACCAACCCGCTCAAGCAGAACCACGCGGTCGCGACCAGGTACGGCACGAGGACCGCGGTCGATGACGCAACCGTCCACGTCCCCTCCATCCGCATCCGGCTACACGACCTCACCCGCTCAACAAACACGGCCTAGCGAAGCACCGCACCGTCGCGCATCTCGCCCGGGGGCTCCGGGGCCACGATCAGGCCGAGTTCCGCCGGATGCCTGAGCAGCGGGTGGTCCGGGAGCACGCGGACCGTGTAGCCGAAGGCTCCGGCGCGGTGCAGCGGGATGCGGCCGGCGTAGCGGACGAGGGGGCCGTCCGGGGCCTCCTGTGCGACCGGTTCGAGCCGGACCAGCGACGGGTCCACGAGTTCGTCCTCCGGGCCGACGCGGCCCAGGGCCGCCTCCACGCGGACGTCGGCCGGGTCCAGGTCGCCGAGCACCAGAGTGGCGCGCACGTCGAGTTCGTCACCCGCCTGCGGCGGGTCGGCCGTGCCGGCGGCCTCCACGTGCTCGACGTGCACGCCCGGCCACGCCTGGACGACGCGCTGCTTCCAGGCGGCGAGCTCCCGTACCCCCGCCAGCCCGTCGGCCGCGAGGCTGCGCGAGGAGTCGGCGGCGCCCTGGTACAGCTCGCGGACGTAGTCCCGCACCATGCGCGTGGCCAGCACCTTGGGGCCGAGCGAGACGAGGGTGTGCTTGACCATCTCCAGCCACCGCTTGGGCAGGCCGCCCTCGTCGTGGTCGTAGAACAGCGGCGCCACCTGCTCCTCGATCAGCGAGTAGAGCGCGGCGGCCTCCAGGTCGTCGCGGCGGTCGGGGTCCGCCACGTTGTCGGCGGTGGGGATGGCCCAGCCGTTGGAGCCGTCGAACCACTCGTCCCACCACCCGTCGCGCACGGACAGGTTCAGCCCGCCGTTCAGGGCGACCTTCATCCCCGACGTTCCGCACGCCTCCAGCGGCCGGAGCGGGTTGTTCAGCCACACGTCGCTGCCCTGCACCAGCGAGCGCGCGACCGCCATGTCGTAGTCCGGCAGGAAGACGACGCGGTGGCGGACGGCCGGGTCGTCGGCGAACCGCACGATCTCCTGGATGAGCCGCTTGCCGCCCTCGTCGGCGGGATGCGCCTTGCCCGAGATGACGATCTGGACGGGACGCTCCGGGTGCAGGAGCAGCCGGCGCAGCCGCTCGCGGTCGCGCAGCATCAGGGTGAGCCGCTTGTAGGAGGGGACCCGCCGGGCGAACCCGATCGTCAGCACGTCGGGGTCGAGCACGTCGTCGATCCAGCCGAGTTCGGCGTGGCTGGCGCCGCGCCGCCGCCACGAGCGCCGCAGCCGCCGGCGGGCGTCCTCGACGAGGCGGCGGCGCAGCGTGCGCCGCATCTCCCACAGGTCGCGCTCGTCGGCCCCGGTCACCTTGCGCCAGCCCTCGGGGCGCTCGAACTCGTCGGAGTCGGCGACCATCCGGCGCGCCAGCTCCTGGGCCTCCTCCGCCACCCAGGTGCGGGCGTGCACGCCGTTGGTGATGGAGGTGATCGGCACCTCGTCGGCGTCGAATCCGGGCCACAGCCCGCGGAACATCTCCCGGCTCACGGCGCCGTGCAGCCGGCTGACACCGTTGACCCGCTGCGCCAGCCGCATCCCCATCACGGCCATGTTGAAGACGTTGGGGTCGCCGCCCTCGTAGTTCTCGGTGCCGAGCGCCATGACCTGGTCGGGAGGCAGCCCTTCGACGGTCCCGTCGTCGGCGAAGTGCCGCTGCACCAGCTCGCGGGGGAAGCGGTCGATCCCCGCGGGCACCGGCGTGTGCGTGGTGAAGACGGTACCGGCGCGGGTGGCCTCCACGGCCTGCTCGAAGGTGAGGCCGTCGCCGGTGACGTACTCGCGGACCCGCTCCAGGCCGAGGAAGCCGGCGTGCCCCTCGTTCATGTGGAACACCTCGGGGGCCGGATGCCCGGTCAGCGCGCAGTAGGCGCGCACGGCGCGCAGGCCGCCGATCCCGAGGAGCAGTTCCTGGCGCAGCCGGTGCTCGGTGCCGCCACCGTAGAGACGGTCGGTCACCCGCCGCAGCTCGGCGTCGTTGGCCTCGTGGTCGGCGTCGAGCAGCAGCAGCGGGACCCGGCCGACCCGCGCGACCCACACGTGCGCGGTGAGCCCGCGGTCGCCCGGCAGCCCGATCCGGACCTCCGCGGGCGCGCCGTCCGGGTGCCGCAGCCGGGTCACCGGCAGCCCCCGCGGGTCCAGTTCGGGGTACTCCTCCAGCTGCCAGCCCTCGGGGGACAGCGACTGGGAGAAGTATCCGTGCCGATAGAGCAGCCCCACGCCGATGAGCGGCACGCCGAGGTCGCTGGCGCTCTTGAGGTGGTCGCCGGCCAGGATGCCCAGCCCGCCGGAGTACTGCGGCAGGGCCGCGGTCAGCCCGTACTCGGCCGAGAAGTAGGCGATGGCGGCGGGCGGCTCGGCGCCGGTGTCCCGGGGCAGGCCCTGGTACCAGCGCGGTTCGGTCAGGTAGCCGTCGAGGTCGTCCGCCGCGGCCCGCAGCCGCGCACGGAACGCCTCGTCCGCGGCGAGCTCCGCGAGGCGCTCGGCGCCGACCTCCCCGAGCAGCCGGAGCGGGTCGTGGTCGACCGCCTCCCACAGAGCGGGGTCGACGGCGGCGAACACCTCGCGGGTCGGGACGTGCCAAGCCCAGCGGAGGTTGGCAGCGAGCCGACCCAGCGCGGCGAGTTCCTCGGGCAGGACGGTACGGACGGTGAACCTACGGATCGCCTTCACGCAGCGGAGGCTAGTTCAATCGGTCGCCGCGATGCGAGCTGTTCGGGTGGTCCCACCGGGTGTGTCGGGAATTCGGTTCTCCGACGGTGCGGCACGCCGGACCGCACCGGCACGAAATAGGCGGGCGAAAGTTACTTCCCGTCCGCCTTGGACGCGAATTTTACTGTTTTCCGGGCAGATACCCAGCGCGTTTTCGCGCACTTAACACCGCGGTTACGCTCCGCACACGCACGCCGACGCCACCCCCTGTCCGCTTTGCCCAACTACTCGCCCGGCCATACGAAATGCCATGTCAGAGCCGGCCAGGTACCCTGTGAGTACAATCACAAAATTAGACGCGGCCGGACTGTCGGAGAGTCGCCCATTCCAGCCGACGATAGAGATTGAGGCGCCTCGTACGTCTCCGCCCGAGGGTCCCGAATAGCGGGCCTTTCGGCCGTCCCGTGCTGTCCACCGGAATGCGCGGACGCCGTCGCCGCACGGCATCAGCCCCGCCCACACTCGACATCTACGGTGCACCTGTGATCGGACGCTTTCCCATTCTCGACGTCGCCCCTGCTGTCGACTGCGGCACGGCGAAAGCCGTCGTCGGCGAGACCTTCCCCGTGAGCGCCACCGTGTTCCGCGAGGGCCACGACTCGCTGCGCGCCGGGGTGGTCCTGTGGGATCCGGAGGGCCGCCGGCAGCCCCTCGTCCCCATGTCCGAGACCGTCCCCGGCACGGACCGGCACAGTGCCGACGTGACCGTGACCTCGGAGGGCGAGTGGAGGTTCGCCGTCGAGGCGTGGACCGACCCCTATGCCACCTGGCGGCACGACGCCGAGATCAAGATCCCGCTCGGCCAGGACACGGAACTCATGCTGGAGGAGGGCGCCCGGCTGCTGGACCGCGCCGCCCGGCGGGTACCCCGCCGGCCCGCGCTCGCGGAGGTCGCGCGGCGGATGCGCGACCGCGCGCTGCCGGCCGGCGAGCGGCTGCGGGCCGCGGTGGCCCCCGAGGTCGCCGCGGAACTGGCAGCCGCCCCACTGCGCGAACTCGTCACCCGGTCCCCCCGCCACCCCGTCGTGGTGCACCGCAGGCGGGCGCTCTTCGGCTCCTGGTACGAGTTCTTCCCGCGCTCCGAGGGGGCCGTGCTGAACGGCGGGGACGGCGAGCCCCGGTCGGGCACCTTCGCCACCGCGGCCAAGCGGCTGCCCGCCATCGCCGACATGGGCTTCGACGTGGTGTACCTGCCGCCGATCCACCCGGTCGGGCACTCCTTCCGCAAGGGGCGCAACAACACGCTGACCCCGCAGCCGGGCGATCCCGGCTCACCGTGGGCCATCGGATCGCACGAGGGCGGCCACGACGCCGTCGACCCCGCCCTCGGCACGATCGAGGACTTCGACGCCTTCGTCGCCGAGGCCCGCGCGCTCGGGCTGGAGGTCGCGCTCGACCTCGCCCTGCAGGCGTCCCCCGACCACCCGTGGGTGGCCGAGCACCCCGAGTGGTTCACCGTCCGCGCCGACGGCTCGATCGCCTACGCGGAGAACCCGCCGAAGAAGTACCAGGACATCTATCCGATCAACTTCGACCGGGACCCGGAGGGCGTCTACGCCGAGGTGCTGCGGATCGTGCGGCACTGGATGGCGCACGGCGTCCGGATCTTCCGGGTGGACAACCCGCACACCAAGCCCGTGGCGTTCTGGGAGCGGCTGCTGGCCGACATCGCCCGCACCGACCCCGACGTGCTGTTCCTCGCCGAGGCGTTCACCCGGCCGGCGATGATGCACACCCTGGCCAAGATCGGGTTCCACCAGTCCTACACCTACTTCACGTGGCGCAACACCAAGGACGAGCTGGAGGAGTACCTCACCGACCTCAGCGGGGGCACCGCCGCCTACATGCGCCCGAACTTCTTCGCCAACACGCCGGACATCCTGCACGCCTACCTGCAGCACGGCGGCCGGCCCGCCTTCGAGATCCGCGCGGTGCTCGCGGCGACGCTCTCGCCGACGTGGGGGATCTACTCGGGCTACGAGCTCTGCGAGAACCAGGCGGTGCGTCCCGGCAGCGAGGAGTACCTGGACTCGGAGAAGTACCAGTACCGGCCCCGTGACTGGGCCGCGGCGGAAGCTACCGGAAACACCGTCACGGCTCTGATACGCAGGCTAAACTCGATACGACGCGATCATCCGGCGTTGCAGGAGCTGCGTAACCTGCGGTTCCACCACGTCGACCAACCGGAACTGATCTGCTATTCCAAACGGCTGGCCGGGGCCGGCGACCAGGGATCCGACGACGTCGTCCTGGTGGTCGTCAATCTCGATCCGCACCACACGCGCGAGGCGACGGTGTGGCTCGACATGCCCGCCCTGGGGGTCTCCTCCGACGATCCGATCATCGTCGCGGACCATCTGTCGGGCGCTTCGTACCACTGGGGACGGGCCAACTACGTCCGTCTCGACCCGCACGTTCAGACCGCACACGTATTCACAGTCACCCCCGCCGGAAGCACTCCGAGGTGACACGCAGTGGAGCCTTCCGTCGGCCGGGAACTGGACAGCCAACCGGTGGAGTACTAGTGAGCACACCCGAGCCGGGAACCGACAGCAGCCTCACGCCCCTCGTGGCCGTACCCGACACCTTCACCCACGAGAAGCCGCGCGATCCGTACTGGTACAAGCACGCGGTCTTCTACGAGGTGCTCGCCAGGGGATTCTACGATTCCAACGGCGACGGCACCGGCGACCTCCGTGGCCTGATCGACAAGTTGGACTACCTGGAGTGGCTGGGCATCGACTGCATCTGGCTGCTGCCGCTGTACGAGTCGCCGCTGCGCGACGGCGGCTACGACATCGCCGACTACATGAAGATCCTGCCGGAGTTCGGGCAGATCGCCGACTTCGTGGAGCTCGTCGACCAGGCGCACAAGCGCGGGATCCGCGTCATCGCCGACCTCGTCATGAACCACACCAGCGACCAGCACCCGTGGTTCAAGGCCTCCCGCGAGGACCCCGACGGCCCCTACGGCGACTTCTACGTCTGGTCCGACAGCACGGAGCGCTACGCCGACGCCCGCATCATCTTCGTGGACACCGAGCAGTCCAACTGGACCTACGACGAGGTGCGCGGCCAGTACTACTGGCACCGCTTCTTCTCGCACCAGCCGGACCTCAACTTCGAGAACCCGGCGGTCCAGGAGGCGATCCTGGAGGTGCTGCGCTTCTGGCTGGACCTCGGCATCGACGGCTTCCGCCTCGACGCCGTGCCCTACCTGTACGAGCGCGAGGGCACCAACTGCGAGAACCTCAAGGAGACCCACGAGTTCCTCAAGCGGATCCGGGCCGAGGTCGACCGGCTCTACCCCGACCGCGTGCTGCTGAGCGAGGCCAACCAGTGGCCCTCCGACGTCGTCGACTACTTCGGCGACTTCGAGTCCGGCGGCGACGAGTGCCACATGAACTTCCACTTCCCGCTGATGCCGCGGATGTTCATGGCCGTGCGGCGCGAGCAGCGCTACCCCATCTCGGAGATCCTGGCCCAGACCCCGGAGATCCCGCGCAACTGCCAGTGGGCCATCTTCCTGCGCAACCACGACGAGTTGACGCTGGAGATGGTCACCGACGAGGAGCGCGACTACATGTACTCCGAGTACGCCAAGGATCCGCGGATGCGCGCGAACGTGGGCATCCGCCGGCGGCTCGCGCCGCTCCTGGACAACGACCAGAACCAGATCGAGCTGTTCACCGCCCTGCTGCTGTCGCTGCCCGGCTCGCCGGTGCTCTACTACGGCGACGAGATCGGCATGGGCGACAACATCTGGCTCGGCGACCGCGACGCGGTGCGCACCCCCATGCAGTGGACGTCGGACCGCAACGCCGGGTTCTCCCGGTGCGACCCGGCACGGCTGTACCTGCCGCTGATCATGGACCCGGTGTACGGCTACCAGGCGCTCAACGTGGAGGCGCAGCGTGACAACCCCAGCTCGCTGCTGAACTGGACCCGGAAGATGATCCAGATCCGCAAGCGGCACCCGGTGTTCGGTACCGGCGACTTCACCGAGCTGCACGCGAGCAACCCGAGCGTGCTGGCGTTCGTCCGCGAGTACGGCGACGACCGGATGCTGTGCGTGAACAACCTGTCCAGGTTCCCGCAGCCGGTCGAGCTGGACCTGCGCAGGTTCCGCGGGGTCACGCCCGTCGAGTGCACCGGCGGGGTGCAGTTCCCGGCCATCGGGGAGCTGCCCTACCTGCTGACCCTGCCCGGGCACGGCTTCTACTGGTTCCAGCTGCCGCCGCGCGAGACGGTCGACGGCGCCGACCACGCCGAGACCGCGATCCCGGTCCCTCCGGCCTCGGACGCCGCGACGGCACCGCCGCCCGCCGAAGGCCCCACCGCACCGACGGCGCGAGAACGCGAGCCGGCGAGCGCGTCCGAGTACACGCGGCGCGCCCGGGACGCCGGTTCCCGGGCCTCTGCCCCGGCCTGACCACGAGGGAGCGACGGAACAGGAACACCGCACCATGACCCAGCTTGAGGAGCTTCTGGCCACCTGGATCCCGCAGCAGCGCTGGTTCGCCGGGAAGGGGCTGCCCGTCGACACCGTCACGGTGGAGGAGCAGCACGTCATCATCCCCGGTGTGCCCGGACTGCGGGCGCTGGTGGTCGCCGTCGGCCAGGGAGGCGTGGCCGACCGCTACCAGGTGCTCCTCGGGCTGCGGCGCGCGGGAACGCTCGGGAGCGATCTGCGGCACGCGTCCATCGGCTCCTGCGAACTCGCGCTGGAGGGGTCCGGCGGGACGGTCGTGCGCGACGTCTACGACGGCGCGCACGACCCGGAGCTCACCGGGCTGCTCCTGCAGCGCCTCGCCGAGGACGGCTCCGGGCGGGCGGTGCGGTTCCGCCGGCTGCCCGGGGTCGCCATCCGCCGCGGGCTGCGCAGCCTGGTGCTCACCGGCGAGCAGTCCAACACGTCGCTGGTCTTCGACGAGGAGTACATCCTCAAGCTGTTCCGCCGGCTGTGGCCGGGGCACAACCCCGACCTCGAGGTCACGGCGGCGCTGGCCGGGTCCCCGTTCGTGGCCCGGCCCTACGGCTGGATCGAGGCGGACCTGGCCGACCCGCACACCGGCGACCAGGTGCCCACGACGCTGGCCATGCTCCAGGAGTACCTGCGCAGCGCGACCGACGGCTGGGTGCTGGCGGCCACCAGTGTGCGCGACCTCTACGGTTCGCCGGAGATCGCGCCGGCCGACGCCGGGGGCGACTTCGCCGGCGAGGCCGAGCGGCTGGGCTCGGCCACCGCCGCGGTGCACCGCGACCTCGCCCGCGCGCTGCCGACCGACGTCCTGTCACCGGCGGCGCTGGCGGCCATGGCCGGCGCCATGGCCGGGCGGCTGCACCGCGCGGTGCGCGAGGTCGACGCGCTCGCCCCCTACGCCTCCGCGCTGCGGGCGGCGTTCGACGCCTTCGCCCGGCTGGACGCGCCGCTGCCCGTGCAGCGGGTGCACGGTGACTACCACCTGGGCCAGGTGGTGCGCACCGACGGGGGGTGGGTACTGCTGGACTTCGAGGGCGAGCCGGCGGTGCCGGTCGCCGAGCGGCAGCGGCTCTCCAGTCCGCTGCGCGACGTGGCCGGCATGCTGCGCTCCTTCGACTACGCGGCGCGGCACCAGCTCATCGGGCATCCGCGGGCGCCCGAGCTGGCCGGGACCGCCCGGGCGTGGGCGCAGCGCAACCGGGAGGCGTTCTCGGTCGGCTACGCCTACGGCGGCGGCATCGACCCCGAGAAGCACCAGACCGTGCTGCGCGCGTTCGAGTACGACAAGGCGGTGTACGAGGTGCTGTACGAGGCCCGGCACCGGCCGTCCTGGCTGCGCATCCCCCTCGACTCGATCGCCGCGCTGGCGGGATGACCCCGGGTGGCGGCGGCCGGTCGGCCGCGCGGAGCCGCGCCGGGACGGCCTTCGGTGACGCGGCCGTGCGGAGCCGCACCCGGGACGTTCCGGGTCGCCCGGGTACGGAGACGGAAAGAACCGCGGCCGGCGCGGCCCCCTGGCACGAGGACGGGATCCTGATGGACGACGCGCTCATCGCCGAGATCGACCAGCTCATCGCGGGTCGGCACCACGATCCGCACCGCGTCCTGGGGGCGCATCCCTGCCCCGAGGGCGTGGTGCTGCGCACCCTGCGGCCGCTCGCGCGGTCGGTGCACGCGGTGCTGGCCGACGGCACGCGGCTGGAGCTCGCGCACCTGCACGGCGGGGTGTTCGCGGCGGTGCTGCCGACCGCCGCGCCGCCCGGTGGCCCGGTCCCGGACTACCGGCTCGACGTGCGCTACTCCCCCGACGAGCCCGAGACGCTGGTGGACGACCCCTACCGCCACCTGCCCACGGTGGGCGAGCTCGACCTGCACCTCATCGGCGAGGGCCGGCATGAGGAGCTGTGGCGGGTGCTGGGCGCGCACACCCGGCGGTTCCCCTCGGTGCTGGGCGAGACCGCCGGCACGTCGTTCGCGGTCTGGGCGCCCGCGGCGCACGGGGTGCGGGTCATCGGCGACTTCAACCACTGGGACGGCACCGCGCACCCCATGCGCTCACTCGGCCGCTCCGGTGTGTGGGAGCTGTTCGTGCCCGGCGTCGGCGACGGCACACGCTACAAGTACCAGGTGCTCGGGACCGACGGCGTCTGGCGGGAGAAGGCCGACCCGGTCGCCTTCGCCACCGAGCGGCCGCCGGCGACGGCGTCGGTGGTGCACACCTCCGACCACCGCTGGCGCGACGGCGACTGGCTGGCCCGCCGCGCCGACGGCGACTGGACGCGCCGGCCCATGAGCGTCTACGAGGTGCACCTGGGCTCCTGGCGGCCCGGGCTCTCCTACGAGCGGCTGGCCACCGAACTGGTGTCCTACGTGCGCGAGATGGGCTTCACCCATGTGGAGTTCCTGCCGGTGGCCGAGCACCCGTTCGGCGGCTCGTGGGGCTACCAGGTGACCTCCTACTACGCGCCCACCTCGCGCTTCGGCTCCCCCGACGGGTTCCGGCTGCTCATCGACGAGCTGCACCGCGCGGGCGTCGGGGTGCTGCTCGACTGGGTGCCGGCGCACTTTCCGCGCGACGAGTGGGCGCTCGCCCGGTTCGACGGCACCCCGCTGTACGAGCACCCCGACCCGCGGCGCGGCGAGCACCCGGACTGGGGCACGCTGATCTTCGACTACGGGCGCGCCGAGGTCCGCAACTTCCTGGTGGCCAACGCGCTGTACTGGCTGGAGGAGTTCCACATCGACGGCCTGCGGGTCGACGCCGTGGCCTCGATGCTGTACCTGGACTACTCCCGGGAGTCCGGCGAGTGGGCACCGAACCAGTACGGGGGGCGCGAGAACCTGGAGGCCATCGCGTTCCTGCAGGAGCTGACCGCCACCGCCTACCGCCGCAGTCCGGGCGTCACGCTGATCGCGGAGGAGTCCACGGCCTGGCCCGGGGTGTGCCGGCCGACCGACTCCGGAGGGCTGGGGTTCGGGTTCAAGTGGAACATGGGCTGGATGCACGACACGCTGCACTACCTGCGCCGCGATCCCGTGCACCGGAGCCACCACCACAACGAGCTCACGTTCTCCATGGTGTACGCCTACAGCGAGAACTACGTGCTGCCGCTCTCGCACGACGAGGTGGTCCACGGCAAGCGGTCGCTGCTGAACAAGATGCCCGGGGACGAGTGGCAGCGCTGCGCCAACCTGCGCGCGCTGTTCGGCTACATGTGGGCCCACCCCGGCAAGCAGCTGCTCTTCATGGGCGGCGAGATCGCCCAGGGCGAGGAGTGGTCGCACGAGGACGGGGTGCAGTGGTGGCTGCTCGACCATCCGCACCACGCGGGGGTCCGGCGGCTGGTCGCCGACCTCAACCGGCTGTACCGGACCGCTCCGGCGCTGTGGTCGCGCGACTGCGAACCGGGCGGGTTCACCTGGATCGACGGCGGCGACGCCGCCGGGAACACGCTGTCCTTCCTGCGGCACGGCGACGACGGGTCCGTCCTGGCCTGCCTGGTGAACTTCTCGGGCACGCCCCACCCGGGGCGCCGGGTCGGGCTGCCGTTCGCCGGCCCGTGGCGCGAGGTGCTGAACACCGACGCCGCCGGCTACGGAGGAAGCGGCGTCGGCCAGCCCGGGGGCGTCGTGGCGGAGCCGGAGCCGTGGAACGGCCAGCCCGCGTCGGCGGTGCTGGCGTACCCGCCGCTGGCGACCGTGTGGCTCGTCCCGGGCGGACCGGGGTAGGACGCGGCGCTCAGGCCGCGAGCGCGCACCACGTGCTGTGCACCGGGGCCTCGGGCGGGGCCGCGAAGCCGTACCGTCCGCGCGAGCACAAGCCGATCATCGCCAGGCCGCGTCCCGACGTGGCCAGGGGGTCGTCCAGGGCGTCGGCCAGCGGGCACGGGACCGTCGGGACCTCGTCGCGCGGGCCGAGGTCCTGCACCTCCAGGCCCACCCACGCGCGGCGCAGGTAGAGCACGGCGGTGAAGACTCCCTCGTGGTCGCCGGAGCGGGTGTGCCGGATGGCGTTGGTCGCGAGCTCACTGGCGCACAGCAGCAGGTCGTCCCATACCTGGAGGGGGTAGCGGAACTCGGCGGTGCGCAGCGTGTCGGCCACGAAGTCGCGGCACGACTGCACCGCTCTTCGCTGCCCCGAGAACCCGCAGCGGCTCGACGGAGTGCCCCACGCCATGCCTGGATGCAATTGCATGATCGGGGGGATAACGTTGGTCACGGTTCAGCTCCCTGGGTCCACAGGTGAGTTGAGCGAGGCCCTGGCCGAGTGCTGCCTTCACTCGGCCAGGGCCGCTGTTTTATGCGGCCTCGGCATGACTTCACAGGAAGCGCTGCGTAGTCGTGTCGGCACCGCGATAGTTAGAAGTGTGCCCCGGCAGTCAGACCACGGCAACCTGTTTCGGCAGATTGCATTAGTCTTTTTTTCGTGAGGATCAGAGCCATGCCGTCGCGTTCAGGCAGCCCCACTGTCGCACTCTGGCAGCTCGCACGGGAGCTCCAACGACTCCGCCTCGCCCACAAGATGAACCGGACGGAAGTCGCCAAGGTCCTCGAAGTCAACTCCGCGACGGTGGGCCGCTGGGAGTCCACCGAGCGCGTGCCGCGCGAAAAGGAGCTGAAACAGCTCGCGCGGTACTACCAGTTGACGGCCGAGGAAATGGACGCACTGGTCGAATTGCGGCGACAAGCGGGCAAAAGAGGCTGGTGGCAGTCGTACGACCTCGGCCAGCGGTACGGCACGTTCATCGGCCTGGAGGCCGACGCCTCCGAGATCGAGATCTACGAGAGCAGCATCATCACGGGGCTGCTGCAGACCGAGGACTACGCCCGCGAGGTCATCCGCGGCACCGCCCCGCGCGGGAATCCGACCCCCGTGGAGCAGGAGGTGGAGGTCCGGCTCGCGCGGCAGCGGCGCTTCTACCGGGAGTCCGACTGCCAACTCTGGGTGATCATGGGCGAGGCCGCCCTGCGCCAACTGGCCGGCGACCGCAAGGTGATGCGGGACCAGTTGAGCCATCTTCTGGAGCTAATGGAGCACCCCAGAATTACACTCCAAGTCATCCCCTTTACCGCCGGCGTCCATGTCGGCATGCCATTGCCCAGCTTCATGATCATGCGGTTGGCCGATTATGGGCTGACAACTGTCTATGTGGAGGGAAACAGCAGTAACCTCTTCCTCGAAAGTGAAACTGATGTCGCCCGGCACGACGCCCTTTTCAACCAGCTGCGCCTCGCGGGAGTCGGCGGTGATCTGGGGCGGTCCCTGATTGCGGGCATCATCAGGGAGCTCTAAGGAGAGTGGCTGAATGATAACGAATCCCCCATCGCGGCACGCGAATCTCAATTCATGGAGGAAGTCCACCTATAGCGCATCAGGGGGTGCATGCGTTGAAGTGGGACATTTCAATACTGAAATCCGCCCGGCCCACCCCTGCCGCGTATCCCGGGGAACGGCCGCGTTCTCGTCCGGCGTGCGCGACTCCCGGACACCGGGCCAGGCCGCGCTCTACTTCGCCTCGGCGGAGTGGTCGGCGTTCCTCACGTCCGTCAAGAGCGGGATCCTCTGACCAGGCCGGGAAACGCCGCAGGCGCCGGTCGCGACCGGCGCCTGCCCCGCGCGGCCCCGGTCCGGGCCGGCAGCTCCGGGTTACTTGTTGTACTCGGTGACGTCCATGGAGGCGGCGATCTGGTCGTAGACCGCGGAGTACTGCGCGTCCACGGACCAGACGTACACCGCCACGTCACTCTTGGGCAGGAACCACAGCCGGACCTCGAAGGTCTCGTCGTTCTCGCACGTCACCGTCCACACCGAGTGGTGCGACTTCAGGCCGTCGGCGTGCTCGGTGAAGTCGGCGACGTCCTGCGTCGCCGAGGCGACCCCCACGTCGCCGGCCTCGGCGGTGGCCAGGCTGCGGCAGGTGTCCGGTTCGGCCGCCCAGCCGTCGTCCTGGTTGAACGCGTCCCCCCGCTTCGGCCAGGAGTCGGGGTCGCGCTGGGCCGCGTGCGGACGCACCTGCACGGCACCGTACCCGCACTCCTGCTGTCCCGGCGGCCGGATGCAGAGGACTCCGTCTGCCGCCTCCGCCTCCCAGCCCTCCGGGACCGCGATCTCGATGCCCTCGACGTCGGTCGGCGTCAGCTCGTCCGCCGCCGGCGCCTCCACCGCGGGCACCGCCCCACCGTACGTGGCGTCCGGACTCGGCCCTCCCTCCAGAGCGGCGGTGTCGACCGAGCCTCCGCCGCATCCGGCCACCGCCGTCAGCACGGCGGCCAGGGTCGCGAGGCCGGGGGTTAACGCCTTGAACCGCGATCGGCCGGGCGTGCCAGACATGCGATTCCCTTCTCAATGGAGCTTGACCTCACCGACGATAGCGGGCGAATCTGGCGTTCCGCGCCACACCCGTCCGAAGGCGAGAGGACACACCGAGGTGCGATTCGTCGGCTATTTCCCTCAATGGGGTATCTACGACCGCCATTACTTCGTCCGGGACGTGCACGCGAGCGGGCAGGCCGCCCGGCTCACCCACCTCACCTACGCGTTCGGCGAGCTGGACGAGAGCGGCCGGTGCGTCATGACCGAGGAGGCCACCGGCGACGCCTGGGCCGACTACCAGCGCCGGTTCTCCGCCTCGGAGAGCGTCGACGGGCGGGCGGACAAGTACGAGCAGCCGCTGGCCGGCAACTTCAACCAGCTGCGCAAGCTCAAGGCCCGCCACCCGCGGCTGAAGATCGGCATCTCCTTCGGCGGCTGGAACGCCTCGCGCTACTTCTCCAACGCCGCGCTGACGGCCGAGTCGCGCGCCGCCTTCGCGTCGTCGGCCGTCTCGCTGTACTTCGACGGCGACCTCCCCGTCGCCGAGGGAGAGCCGCAGGGCGGCCCGGGCGCGGCCGCCGGCATCTTCGACGCGATCGACTTCGACTGGGAGTGGCCGGGCTCCGGCGGCAACGAGCACAACGTGGTCCGCGACGCCGACCGGCACAACTTCACGCTGCTGCTCGCCGAGACCCGCCGGCAGCTCGACGCCTTCACCCGGCGCACCGGGCGGCCGGTGCAGATGAGCGCCTACCTGCCGGCCGACCGGGAGCGGGTGGCGGCCGGCATCGAACCGGAGGTCTTCCGCTACCTCGACTTCGGCATCGTCCAGGGCTACGACTTCCACGGCGACTGGGACCTCACCACCAACCACGCCTCGCAGCTCTACACCCCGCCGGACGACCCGTCGCCCTGCCGGCTGAGCGTGGACGCCGGAGTGCTCAACTACCTGGAGATGGGCGTGCCGCCGGCCAAGCTCCTCGTGGGCCTCCCGGGTTCGGGGCGCGGTTGGCGGGGCGTGCCGGTCAAGCGCAACGGGCTGTACCAGCAGGCGCGCGGCATCGCCGCGGGCAGCTGGGGGCCGGGCAGCGAGGACTACCGGACCCTGGTCCGACGCCCCGGTGAGCGGTTCCGGGACCGCGAGTACGGCGCGCTGTGGCTGTACGACGGCGACGAGTTCTGGAGCTATGACGATCCGGAGCTCGTGCGGCAGAAGGCCGCCTACGCCAAGGACCTCGGCCTGGGCGGTCTGAGCCTGTGGTCGCTGGACAACGACGACTCCCACGGGTCCCTGGTCCGGGCCATGCACGGGTAGCCGGCCGCCCGGTCCCCCTGCGGATGCGGGCGCGCGGCGGCGCCAGCCACTAGCCTGTGGGCATGGTGGATGTGGGGAAGCTGATCGAGCCCGTCGCGATGATCCACCGGCGGCGCACCGCGCCGCTGGTGCTCGAACTCGACCTGACGGAGGGCCTGACCGACGAGACCCCGGGTGACCCGCTGGGCCAGGTCATGGCGCTGCGCCGGCACCGCCTCTCCGACGTCGTCGAGGGGATCCGCCGCGCCGCGCGCGACCCCAGGGTGCGCGCCCTCGTGGCGCGGATCGGCGGCCAGCCGCTCGGCTTCGGGCGGGTGCAGGAGCTGCGCGCGGCCGTCACGGCGTTCCGCCGGTCGGGCAAGCCCACCGTGGCGTGGAGCGAGTCCTTCGGCGAGTTCGGTCCCGGCACCGTGCCCTACTACCTCGCCGCCGCGTTCGAGGAGATCGTCCTCCAGCCGTCCGGCTCGGTGGGGCTGACCGGCCTCAGCGTCACCAACAGGTTCTTCCGCGACGCCGTCGACAAGCTGGGCATCGAGTACGAGGTCGGCGCGCGGTACGAGTACAAGACCGCCGTCAACATGGTGACGGAGCGCGGTTTCACCGACGCCCACCGCGAGGCCGCCGGCCGCATCGTGGAGTCACTGACCGAGCAGATCGTCGAGGGGATCGGCGAGGGCCGGCACCGGCCCGCCGAGGAGGTGCGGGCGCTCATCGACCGCGGCCCCTTCCTGGCCGCCGAGGCGCTGGAGGCCGGCCTGGTGGACCGGCTCGGCTACCGCGACGAGGTGTACGCCGAACTCCTCGGCCGGTTCCGGCCGGCGGCGGGCTCCCACGACGCGCCGCCGCGGCTGCAGTACGTCGCCCGCTACCACCGCACCCATGCGCTGGCCAACCGCATCCCGGCGGTGCCGCGCGGCCGGCACTACGTGGGCCTCATCTCCGGCGTGGGCCAGATCGTGACCGGCCGCAGCCGGCGCTCGCCGCTGGGCGGCGGCAGCGCCATGGGCTCCGACACGGTGGCCGCGGCGTTCCGCGCCGCCCGGCGGGACCCGCACGTGCGGGCGGTGGTGTTCCGGGTCGACAGCCCGGGCGGCTCCTACATCGCCTCCGACGCCATCTGGCGCGAGGTGCGGCTGACCCGCGAGTCGGGGACGCCGGTGGTGGTCTCCATGGGCGACGTGGCGGGCTCCGGCGGGTACTTCGTCGCGCTCGGCGCCGACACCATCGTGGCGCAGCCCGGCACCCTCACCGGGTCCATCGGGGTGTTCGTCGGCAAGGCGGTGCTGACCGGCCTGCTGAGCCGCCTGGGCGTCTCCAGCGACTCCGTCGACGCCGGGGAGCACGCCCGGATGTTCGCCAGCGACCGGGGGTTCACCGAGTCGGAGTGGGAGCGCGTCAACGCGATGCTGGACCACATCTACGACGACTTCACGGCGAAGGTCGCCGCCTCGCGCGGGATGAGCCGGGAACGCGTCCACGAGCTGGCGCGCGGCCGGGTGTGGACCGGCCGCGACGCGGCAGCGAACGGGCTGGTCGACACGCTCGGCGGGGTCGAGACCGCCGCCCGGATCGCCCGGGAGAAGGCCGGTCTGCCGCCGCTCGCCGCGCTGCGGCCCTTCCCGCGCCCGCACCCGCTGGAGCGGCTGGTGCCGGCGGAGTCCAGCGAGGACCGCACGGCCGCGGCGGCGCGGCTGCGGCTGAGTTCCTGGGGCCCGCTGGCGGAGCTGTCGGCCCGGCTCGGCCTCCCCGCCGCCGGACCGCTGGTGGTGCCGGGCACGTGGGAGATCCGGTGACGGCGGAACCGCCGGACCCGGGGGCGTTCGCCACCGCCGAGTTCACCGAGACGGTGGCGCGCTTCGCCACCGGGGTCACCGTCGTGACCGTCCGGGACGGCCGCGACGACATCGGCAGCACGGTGAACGCGTTCGCGTCGATCTCGGCGGACCCGCCGATCGTCATGGTCAGCGTGCGGGCCGGAAGCTACCTGGCCGAAGTCGTGGACCGGCAGCGGGGGTTCGCGGTGAACGTCCTCGGCGCGCAGCACAAGGCCATCGCCGGCCGGTTCGCCGCCGAGGGCCGGCCCAGCGCGCGGCTGCTGCTGGCCGGCGAACCGCACCACCGGGGCGTGCGCTCCGGGGCGCTGGTGCTGGACACGGCGATCGCGGCGCTGGAGTGCTCGGTGACTCGGCGGGTCGAGGCCGGGGACCATGTCGTCTACCTGGCGGGCGTGGACTCGCTGCCGGAGGTCGGCGGGCTTCCGGTGGAGATGTCGCCGCTGCTGCGCTACGGGAGCCGCTACCGCACCCTCTGAGGGGGCCGCTGGCCCGCGGACGTTACCGATCGGGACCTCGCTGTGCCGGGGATGGCAGGTCGTTACAGCTCGGCGGCTAGTTCAATCTCGCGGCGAAGAGGAGTGCAATGAACCCATGGACGGCATTATGACCTTCCTCGGGATCATCGCTGTGGGACTGGTTCTCGCCGCGATCCTGTGACCGACCCGTAGCGGACCCCCGCATCGGACCCCCTCGACC
>NZ_QEIO01000119.1 GCF_003336425.1 Marinitenerispora sediminis
GCACCCGCATCCCGAAGCGGGACACCACCTGGCACCCCGGCCGAGAGGGCATCGGCCTCGACAGCGACACCGGCGAGGTGGTCGCCATGGCCCCCGGCCGCAAGCTGATCGCCGGAACCTCTGGCGCCGGCAAGAGCGTGCTGCTGCGCGTGGTGATGGCCGGGGGCGTGTGCTCCGAGGAGCCCACCGCCGTCGTCTACATCGACGGCAAGGGCGAGGAGTCCGCGCTGTGGGTGGGCAAGGCGCGGATCGCCGTCGAACCCGAAGAGATCCTGGCCGTGGTCCAGGAGCTGCTGGCCGAGGGCAGAGTCCGGCGCGACCTGATGCGCGCCGAGGGCGTCGCCAACTTCACCCCGACGCAGGAACGGCCACGTCTGCTGGTGGTGGTGGATGAGGGCGCCGAGATCATCGCGATGGATGACCCGCAGAACGACCTGCCCCTGCTCAGGGGGCTGCGGTCGCTGGCCCGCACCGGCCGGTCGCGGTGCATCGACGTCGTGTGGTGCACCCAGAAACCCACCCTCGGTGACGGCATCGACCGGCAGATCAACGGCGTCATGACCGACCGGGCGGTGCTGCGCACCGCCGGGGAGACCGAGAACCGGCAGGTCCTCGGCTCAGAGTGGCACTCCCACGAGCTAACCGGGGCCGGTCAGGTCTACATCAAGGACGAGAGCGGACGCGGCCCCGACCAGGCCCCGGTGCTGGTGTGGGACCTCTCCGACGACGCCCAGGTCGTCAAGGCCTTGCCGGACCGGGAGCCGTGGTCCTACCAGGGGCCCCAGATCACCCTGTCCGATGACGACGAGGACCAGGACGACGCGGACGTGGCCGAGGACTGGATGGGCGTGCAGCGCGACGTGCTGCGGGCGCTGCGCGACAGCGGCGAGGCGCGGTCCTCGGAGCTGGCACGGGAGATCGGGTGCTCGGACAGCGCCGTGAAGCAGGCGCTGTCCGAGCTGCGCGCCGCCGGCCGGGTCGAGAAGGGGCCGGGGCACCGCGCCCCCTGGCGGCTGCTGCACTGAGTAACCGGCCACGCTATCCGGCCACCAACTGCACAAGAAGGGGTCACCCCTTCTGACCTGCAGATTGACCGATCCGGCTATCCGGCCACTGGCCGGTGGCCGGATCCCCGCCACGAGCGATTTCCCAAGATCCGTAGGGGTTTTCGAATCAGCTACCGCCGGTGGCCGATTCTCCATTCGGCCAGCGCCCTACTGGCCGATTCAATGATCACACAGCGTAACCAAGGAGTGGAAATGTCCCTGCGTCCCCGCGTCACCGCCGACGCCGTGACGGAGCTGCTGCGCGAGCACTTCCGCCTGGCCGACTGGGTGGCCACCCGCGCCGACGAGCCGGCGGCGTGGCTGATCTCCCGCACCCGGGCCTGACCCGGTCGGCGCCTCTACCGCCCCGGCCGCACGGCCGGGGCGGTGGGGGGACCACTCGGTCCACATGCCCCCGAGATCCCGGCCCGCCGTCCGGCGGCCCGGACACCAGCGAGCCCCGACCGCCAGCCTGGACAGCATCGGTCGGGGCTCTACCCCCAGAGAGGGCGAGCCCCATGGTACGCAGCATCCTGGACGTCATCCGCCGTGCCCTGATCTGTCACCAGTGGTGCCAGCAGTGCTACATGCACGAGGCGATCGTCAACGACAACGGCAAAGCGCTGTGCGGCGGCTGCTTCAACAGCCGCTGAAGCCTCTACCTGCCCCCGGCTTCGGCCGGGGGCATTTTCGTGCCTTGACCTGCACACAAAGTCAACTTTGTGACTTGGTGCAAAGCGGCACAGTCGAAAAGTCGAGTAGCTGCACAGGTGAAAAGGTGCCTTGCTGGCAAGATAGGGCCGACTCAGCCGACCCATGGAAGAGGTATCCATGACGGACCAGGCGACCCGAGCCCACACCGCCATCACCCGCCACGGCTCCCAGCCAATCGAGCCGGGACGTACCACGGCGGTGATCAACCAGAAGGGCGGGCAAGGCAAGACCACGACCACCGTGGAGAAAGCCACCCGCCTTGCCCAGCGCGGCATGAAGGAGGGGAAGCCGACGCGCAGGGTGCGCGTCATCGACGGCGACGGCCAGGACGGCTCCCTTACCGCGATCCTGATCCCGCAGTGGCAGGACACCCCGCCGGCCGAGCGATGGGAGCTGGCCGACGTGATGCTGGGCCGCTGCACGCTCGATCAGGCCACGTGGCCCACGATCGTTCCCGGCCTGGACGTCGTGCCCAGCTCCGAGGCGGTGAACCAGTTCAGCCGTGTGGCCACCGACCCCGGCCGCGAGTGGACGCTGCACGAGGCCATCGAGGACTCGAAGCGCGACTACTACGCGACCTTCATCGACTGCCCGCCCGACCTGGACGAGATGACCCTGGCGGCACTGGTGGCGGCCGACGGCATCATCATCCCGATCAAAATCGGCGGGCTGGACTTCAAGGGGCTGGCCCAGCTCAACCGCACGCTGGCCAAGGTCCGCAAGAGGTTGCGCCCCGACCAGGTCACGCACGCGATCATCGTCACCCAGCGCCAGCAGAACGGGCTGACCGACGACGTCATCGACCAGCTCCTGGCCGACTTCCCTGATGCTCTTCACGCGACCGTGCGGGCCACCATCCGCGTGGGAGAGGCCGGCTTCGCCGAGCAGCCGGTGCTGCTTTTCGCCCCCGAGTGCACCGCGGCCGTCGACTACCGCGAGATCGCCGACGTTCTGTTTGTAGATGGGGAAGCCGCGTGAGTCAGCGCCGTCGTGTCACCGTGAAATCGAGCCAGCCTCAGGAGGAGAGGGGATTCATAGACGAGCTGTACGAGAGCCCCCGCGAGGCCGCCGCCCAGGCCGAGAAAGAGCGGGCCGAGGCGGCAGCGAAGGAGGAGCCGTCCACCCCGGCCGCGGTGCCCGGCCCGCGGCACGTCCCCCCGCCCATGTCTCTGGCCGAGATCCAGCAGGTCCCCAAAACCGACCGCCGGCCGACCAACTTCGCACTCCCACATGCCCTTGAGTTGCACCGGCGGATGACCTACTTCAAAGTTGACCACGGCGTGCAGATCCAGGACCAGATCACCGCGGCCGTGGACGCGTGGCTACGCAACCAGGGCTACTGACCTGCACAAAGCCAGAAAGCCAGCTCTGTCCCCAGACACAGAGCTGGCTTTCTGGCTTTACGACTACCTGCACCACCGCAAAGGTAGCTCCAGGAGAGCTACCAAGCTGACTATGCGACTCTTTGGAAAGCTGACTTTGTGACGGAGGCGAGCGGTCGAGCGAAGGTCGGACGACGCCCTCGGAGGTGATGGCCGGATGCGGCCATACAGCGCTTACCAAGTCATAAAGTCAGCAAGCTGGGGAGCTGACTTTCCAGAAAGTCGCCTTTGTGTGCAGGTTAGTCGGTGGTCGATGCACGTCTGGAACGTCGTACCCGCCGTCGATGCTGACAGCAACACCCTCCACCACTGAGACGAGGAGCCCCCCGTGGACGACGCCGACGCCATGGCCACCATCATGAAAATGCTGCGGATCCCGGACGGCCCGCCCCCGGCGGCCGTGCTGCCCGCGCCGGTGCCGCGCAGCGACGCGATGCTGGCCTACGTCACCGTCACGCGCGCCATGGACCACCTGAACCACAGCGGTCTGGCGTGGATCCACCACCGCACCCAGCCGTCACGTGGCCGCCGGTGACGTAAACCGACGTTCCGGATCACCGGTCTGCGTGCGTACCGGCACACCGCGTGCCGGTACACCGGTGGCTGAGGACTGGTAGTACCAGGGGGCTACTCGCCCCCTGGACCCCTCGAACGGATCGCCGCACGGAACCCGGCGCGACACCGCGTGCGCGGGGGTGCGGACCGATCGCGCCGGAACCCGCACGGCCTCAAAACCGCGGTTACTCGCCGCTGGGGTTCGGGACTCGCGGTGGCGGGTGACCCGGACAGCGCGCGGCCCCTTTCAAAAATCCGCCCCGAGATGAGGCGATCCGACCTCGGGGACGTACTCGATGGCCGCGATGTCCAGCACGACCTGGCGGGCGGCCAGGGCGTCACCCCGCGCCCGGTGGCCGCCCCCCAGCGGGCCGGGCCTGGAGCGGTGGGCCTGACCACGCCAGGCCATGGCACACCCCCACGTCCAGTCCCGGGCGCCGGGCAGCCCGTAGCGGGCCGCAGCCTGGCGGATCAGCCGCCGGTCGAACTCCGCGTTGTAGGCGAGCACCGCCCGCCCGGCCACCGCGGCGACCAGGCGCGGCCACACCTGCGGCCACGTGGGTGCCGTGGCCAGCTCGCCGTCCGTGATGCGGTGGCGGCGCCGGGCCCCGGGCTCCACGGCCACGCCGTCCGGGGACACCAGCGTGTCCAGCAGCACGGCGCCGGTGGCCAGCTCCACCACCGCGACCTCCACGATCGCCGCGCCCGCCCCCAGCCCCGTGGTCTCGGTGTCCAGGACCACCGCCCCACCGGCCAGCGCACGCCGGGCCGCGGCCACGGCCCGGTGCGCCGGCGGAGCCAGATCCACCAGGCGCCGGTAGACCCCGGCGGGGTGGGCGTGCAGGTCCGCGCGCAGCCCTGCCGGATCAGGGCGCCCGTCCGGCCGAGGCGGCCAGTCCAGCAGCCACCGCCCGGAGTGCGGCCGGTAGACGGTGGCCACCTCCAGGCCGTGCGTGATGGCCAGGTGCGCCGCGTAGTCGCGGATGGCCGCGCCGGGCGGGACGCTCCGGCCACTGGCAGGGCCGTGGCCGGAGCGGCTGGCCAGTCTGGCCACGACGTCGGCCGGGACGGCGTCGATCTCGCCGCGGTCGTACAGCGGCCAGCCCTCGAAATATCCGGCCACGGACAGGTGGCCGCCGGCCACCAGCTCTCCGATATCGGCGGTGCGGATCGGCCAGCCGGTCCGCACCGCCAGGGCGGTCGCGGTGCGGGCCGCTCCTACCGGCCGTAGCAGCTGTTCGGGGGGCGTCATGGTCCCCTCCTCCCTCGGTGTCGGGCTCCCCCAGCATCGCGCCGACGGCCCCGCCGCGCAGGCGATCCCGGCAGGAGCGTCACCGGCATCCGCGCGCGTCGACCGGTCGAGGCTCGCCCTACGCGCGCGGAGGCGCCCCGGTGCGCCGGGCGGCGCGGTGGGCGCGCTGGCGGCAGGCGTCTCCGCAGTAGCGGCGGGGCCGGCCCGCGCCACCGGCCGGGACGGCCGGCAGGGGTTGCCCGCACCCCCCGCACACCACCGGCGGCGCGGCCGGGCCGGGATCGACCTCGGCGGCCAGGGCCTCGATCCGGCGCGCCGCGGCCGACAGCCGGCGGGCGTCGGCCGGCGCGCCGTCCCCGCCGACGTCCAGGACCTCGGCCAGGTCCTGGTGCAACGCGGCGGCCGCCGCGCGCAGCCGGGAGGCGACCCGTCCGAGGTCGCCCTCGGACGGCATCAGGTCGGCGAGCAGGTGCGCGCGCTGCTCCGGTGTCGGCGGGTCGTCGTAGGCCAGGACGGCGACCCGCTCGGCCGTCTCGCGCACCCGCGCCACCAGCTGCGCGAACTCCCGAGGTGCCTGGTGGTTCACCCGTCCGAGCCGGTTGCGGCCCCGCTCACGCGCCCGCGCGTCGGGCTCTGCGCCCAGCGCCTCCCAGCGCTCGGCGACGAGCACCTGGCCGCCGACCGGTCTGGCCTGCCGGGCCAGCTCGCCGAGCAGATCCAGCCAGCGGACCGCGGTACAGGTCCGCTCGGCGCGGCGGTGGCGCAGCAGCGTCGGATCCGCCTCCACGGTGGCCGCCGCCAGCTCCAGGGCGGCGGCCACCGTCCGGTACCCCTCCGCCAGCCGCGGGTGGCCGCCGGCGTGTTCGCCGGCCAGCGCCACCATCTGGTCGCGTTGCTCGCGCAGCGCGCCGATCACACGGGCACGATCCATCCCCACCCCCAATTTCGTTACGGGATTCGTGACGGCCACGCTACCCGACAGGCCCGGATTGCGTGACGGCTTTCGTGACGCCAGGGTGTCGGTTCCAAAAATCGGCCCTCGAATGAGAGTCCGACAAATAGGGCATTCCTGACCACCGATATGTGAACCTTATCGGCGGTTGCGACAATACTTGATACTGAAGCAAGCCCCGCAACAGTGAGTGGCGGACCGAGCCGCCGCCTCGACAACACCCCGTCCCCTCAACGCCCAGATCGGAGGCGAGTGATGCCCTGGACCTACAGCGCGGCGCACTCTCCGACCGAGCCCACTGACCGCCTGGTGATGCGGATCGCGGAGCTGCTGACCCGCGACGGCGTGCTGGACCCCGGCGACCCGGTCGAGCTGGACGGGGTCGGCGCGGAGGCGACCGCCCTCGTCCACGTGCGCGGCGCAGACGGGGTGCGGAGGCGCATGCGGATCAGCGTGCAGCGCTGGTAGTCCCTGAGGAGGACCGCGCACCGCCCCCGCCGGCCGAAGCCGTGCGGGGGCGGTGTCGTGTCCGGGGCGTCGCGCCGGGCGCTATGAAAGCGGTACGAGGCGCGGGCGCTGGCCGACCTCGGCCGGGCGCGCGCCGACCTCGGTGACTCCATCACCACCTCGGATCCGGCCTGGACGTGGTGGGTGGACGACAACGAGGTCGCGGGCCACCAGGCGGAGGCGCTGCTGGTGCTCGGCGACGCCGACGCGGCGTTGGAGCGGCTGCAGCAGTGCGTCCGCACGGTGGGCACCCAGCGCGGCGAGGCGTTCTACCGGGTGCAGTTGGTGCGGGGGTGGGCATCGGCGCGGGCGTGGCGGGAGTGTGAGGAGGCGCTGCTGGAGGTGCCGCCGCTGCTCGCCCAGGTCGCATCGGGGCGCATCCGCCGCCGGCTGGCCGAGGCGCTGCGGCAGATCCGCCGCGACCGCCAGGCGCCCGGCTGGGTGCGGGACACCGCCGCCGACGTTGCTGGTGACCTGGGGATTGTCACCGGTCACCACTACCGGTCACCAGGAGCGACGTCGTAGCGTCACCGCATGGCTACCGCACACGCCGAAGTCTCAGACCTGTGTTTTTCTCCGCCGCCGCGCGCGGCCGGCCGTCTGCGCCGCTACGCTCCCGCGTCGCGCCCGGCCGAGACCGGCCCGGGGCGTATCCCGGACTACGTCGTCTTCGCGGCCGTCGCGCTGCGGCACCGCGAGTGGGAGGTCACCCACCAGTCCGACACCGATGTGCCGTACCGCGCCCGGCACTGCAGCGGCGCCGTCACGGCCGAGGCGGACGACGTGGCGCTGCTGGACGTCGTCCTGGAGGCGTACCGGCCGCCGGCCAGCGTCCGCGCCCGTACCCGCGGCGAAGGCGCGGCCGGGTGAGCGTCGCCGGGACCGTCACCGTGGTCGAGGGCCAGGAGCTGGCCGAGCCCGGCGCGCTGGCGGTGACCGCCGCCACCACGGACGGCGGCGGTCTGGTGGTCGAGGTGCGGTTCGGGGCCGGGGTGGTGGTCCGGCTGCCGCTCGGTGACCGGGAGTCGGTCGACGTCGCCCAGCGGATCGAGGCGGCGGGACAGCGGGCCGTGGATCTGCTCCGCCACCCGGACAAAGCGGCGGCGGTGGCGGCGGTGGCGTGCCGCCGGGCAGCCGACGAGCGCCAGGCCGACGAGGACCCGTCCCCGCCGGCTTGATGGACTCCCGCCGCGCCATGTGGGGTGGGAGCGGCTCTGGTGATGCCGCTTCTACCCCGGGTTACTCCCCCTGACCGGATGGCCGCGCGGGCCGCTTCGCGCCGGGGGCGTGCCGGATGTGCCGGGTCGAAGCAGAGACCCCGAAGGGGTCTCTAGGGGTCCGCAGGGCACCTAGAGGCGACGTCGACGCTGACCCGGCACATCCGGCACGCCGACACCGAAACGCCTGACAGGAAGCCGTTTGTGATCCGGCACGGAGGGGTGCCGGATCAGCTGGAGACTCCCGGATGGTCCGGCACGCATTCGGACCTGGAGACGATCCGGTACAGTCCGGAACGCCCATTTTTACGTTGTAAAGAAAGAGTTTCGTTGTCCTGATTGCCCGCTGCTGGCGTCAACCGCACACTCAGTAGGAGCGGTCGGCAGTCCGCGTTCACGGCGACTTCGAAGCCGGGCATCCTCCAGTGACTGGCGAACCAGCGCCAGGACCTCGGCCCGGTCGGACTCTCCACCGCCACCGCCCGCGGCCGCCGCCTTCGCGGCGGCGAACGCAGCCGCCTCCTCCTCGATCGCGGCCTGCTCTTCGGGGGTGAGCTGGTCTCCGCGCACTTCCTGGCCGTCGGTGTCGGTCCAGGTGTCACTCTCGGCGTCGTAGGCCCACTCCACTAGCGTCCCGTCCTCGATCCAGCGCAGCCGCTCCTCCACCACGCACTCGGCGCACCGGCCCGACCGCGTGCGGTCGCACTCCGGGTGCGTCTCGCACAGCGGCGGCCGAGCCGCCGGCACCGGCAGCAGCCGCCCGCCGAACTCGGGCTGGGCGACTTGGGCGAAACCCTCCGGATCGGCCAAGCGCGTCGCCAGCGCCCACTGCTTGCGGACGTTGTGCAGGCCGCGCGAGGTGATCTCGCGGAGCCGCTGAGGCGTGATCCCTCGGTCGAGGGCGGACTGCGCGAGAGCCACCAGACGCCCCCTGTCGCCCTGAGGATCGGCCAGAGGGGCGGCGTGTGCCGTGTCGGCCAGCAGGCCGTCCACGATCATCTCGGCGACCGAGGACGGTGTCTGAGGCGGCACGGGCGGCGCGTCAGCGCCACCGGGCGCAGCGGCCGGCGGGTTCACCGCTGACGTCGAGTCCCATTCCGTTCCGTCCGTCTCGTCAACGTGTGGCGACTCCTCCTGTGGTTGAGCATCTACGGACGGACGGACACCAGGGTCAGGCTCACGAGGGTCAGGCTCCAAGGGGTAGTGGGTCTCTGAGACACCGCCCCCCATGTCTGAGAGACCCACCCCCCCATGTCTCTCAGACATGGGGGGGCTGGCGAGAGTGCTGCCCGTCTCCTCATCGCCATCACCGACGAGGTCCTGGATGGAGTACAGCGACGGCTGCTGCTCCGCCCACTCGGCGTCGGCCTGGCGCCGGTCCTTGCGGCGCCGTTGAGGGGCGGACTTGCCCTTGTCAGACCTCTCCTTCGGTGGTTCGCCGATCAGCCCGGTGATGTCGGGGCGCGACTGCGACGTGATCGCGGG
Source organism: Marinitenerispora sediminis (assembly GCF_003336425.1). GTDB lineage: Bacteria > Actinomycetota > Actinomycetes > Streptosporangiales > Streptosporangiaceae > Marinitenerispora > Marinitenerispora sediminis. The sequence continues at coordinate 9,111 of NZ_QEIO01000119.1, forward strand.
CCGTCCCCGGTCTGCCCGCATCCGGTTGATCCGGGCCAGGTCGTCGGGGGCGTAGGCGGACGCGGGGATCAGCAGTTCCAGAACCATGGGGGGCTGCTTGGGGTCGTAGGCGGCGCCGGCCGCGTCCAGGGCGCGGACGGCCTCGTCTACGCCGAGCTTGCGGACTACCCGGTAATCGCACAGCGTCTTGATGGCCCGCTGGGCGCTGCTGCGAGAGATGTGACATGCCCGCTCAGCGATGGTCTCGTAGACAAGCCAGCAGTAGCAGCCGTCAGGGTCCACCACGTCCGCGATCACCTCAGCAACGACGTGGAGGGCCGGAGTGGCGCAGTCGAGCTGCTTCACCCACAGGTACGGGGAGAACTTGATTTGGTACGTCTTGCGCACACCAGCGCGCGTCACGAGGTCACCTTTCCAGGCGACACGATCCCGGCCCGCTGACCTGTCGTACCGATTGGGTACGATGGTCTCTCAAGCGATGGAGCGGTGGCCAGCCAGTGATCATGTCAGCCGCTTCGTTCGGCCGGGAGCTGCAACTCCCGGCCTTTTTCTTTTGGGGCCATCCTGCCGCATCACCGCGTGTCACCGCGTCATCGGCACATGGCCACTAGTAATCGCAGAGTGAGCTACGGCGTCCAGTCGATGACCGCCGCGTCATCACTCCGCTTGTAGCGTGGCCACCGGACAGCACGCGGATCCTGGGCCTCCAAGCGTCGCGTCTCCGCGATCAGGGCGCCGGGGCCGCAGGAAGCAAGCAGGTCTAGAAGGCCAGGCCAGGACAGCGCGTCGAACGTGTCGACCAGTCGTGTTGCGCCGTCGGTCAGCAGGGCCACATGCCGCACGCAGGCGATCGGCCACGTGCGCGTGACGGCCTGGTCAGCGACGTCGGGGTCAGCTTGGACGACCCAGTAGCCTCCGTTTCGATTACGGAGCCGTTGCTGCACGCGGACCAGATCGGCGACGCGTCGCTCTCGCTCCGGGCCGGCCGGGGCGGCCAGTGCGGCCTGACTCTCAGACCGGGCCGCATCGTCCACCCGGCTATCGCTGAGCACGTCCACCACGTTCTCCGTGGTCGCGACGACCACGGAGGAGTCCGCCACGACGAGCGCCTGGAGGTCGTCGCCGCACCGCCGGGCCACCGCGACCGTGGTCGATGGGGTGGCCGGGTGCGACAGGTCGCACGTTTCCTCGTGCAGGGCAGCCACCTCACGGATGGCCGCAGCCAGAGCTTGCCGGAGGGTGACTTCCGGCTGTGAGGCGTGAGTGAGCAGTCGTGGCCCGAGTTGGCGGACGAACCACGGAGTTCCGTGGCGGCAGGAGGTGCCCTCGGGGGCTGACAGGCCGTCAAGCACGACGACGGCGGTGTCGGTGGCGCCCGCCCAGTCCTCCATCGGCCGTGCCGGGTTTCCGGGAGCGGTGGCCATGGCGATCACGCGGCAGCTCCGCGGCGGTAGAGGGGGGTCACTCGCTCGCTGCCGGTGATCTGGAGAGGGTCGGTGGTGTAGGTACAGCGGATCAACGTGGAGAACCGGCGGCGCCCTACTTCCCTGTACACCTCCGCGAGGTGGTGCGTGAGCCAGTGCGTGACCCCCGTGGCACCCACGGCGTGGATGCCCGCCAGGTAGACGAATGTCCCGCGCGCGTCTGGACGCGGCAGCCTACCGAGGTAGGCATAGTCGGCACGTTCGCCGGCGTCCATCGGAGAGCGGTACACGATGCCGGTGACCTGGTCCTGCAAGTACCAGCCCGATTCGTCGCGATCGAACGCGATGTGCGGGTCACTGGCGAGGATCTGCCCAATCATCGGCGACAGTCGAGGACCGCAGATGACTACGAGGTTGTCGCGGTTGAGGTCGATCATTCCTGGAGGCGCCACGGTTTCGTACGACGCCTCCAACCTCAGCTCGCGCGCGAGGCCGGAGAGCATGTCGAAGGCCGCCAGGTCTTCTGTGGCGACGGCCGGTCCGGCCGGGCCGTGATCCTTGGCCGCTTCCCGCTTCTCCCCGACCGCGATCGTGAGCCTTCCGGAGCCGAGAAAAGCCCGCTCCGGCGGCGGAGACGCTTTTATCAGCTTGCCGACCATCTGCCGGCTGATATCCAGCTGCCGCCCGATCTCGGTCTGCTTCATACCTTGAGCGATCAGCTCTTCGACGCTCTCGCGGCGGATGCGCAGGAGCTCGGTGGTTACCTCCTGAAGGTCGGTAACCGCCTCGTGTGCGCGCTTTGTTCGTTCTAGTGGGTCGCTGATCTCAGCAATCTCCGTGGCGAGATCAGAGAACCGTTGCGTGACTTCCCGCATGGTCAGCCTTCCATCTAATGTCAACGGGGGTTGCACTCTACATGTTGCAACAGGGGTTGCGAAACCCCGGTGGTCTGTCGTACTGTCGTCTCGCACCGCAACCGGGGTTGCACTTCGATAGTAGCCCCTGGTTGCTGAAGACCCGGTATGAACTGCGCTTCCGTCTCGGAGGTGGGTGCGCAGTGGCGCTGCTGGTCCCGCGTGCTTGACAACTCAACAGTGCGTCGTGAAAAAGCCGCAGATCAGCCCCCTGGCGGGGGGTGAACGGGCGACGTCCCCGCCGGTGTGGCGGGGGTGCCAGGGAGCGCCCTGGTCGGGGTCGCGCCGATGACTGCGCCATAGATACGTGACTCTGTGCGTCCGTGTGACGCCGGTGCGCATCCACCCCTCGGGTGGTGCGTGGCCGGGGCTGCACGGCCCCCGGGCACCACCTGGTGCCCGGACAGCAGGAGGCCCCGCCCGGGATGCGCCCCGGGCGGGGCCGATCGGGTCCCAACGAAGGGAGACGACCCGATGATGACGATTCTGTCCCGCCCGACCGTGGAGGCGGGGGACGGGCTGGCGTTCCTGAGCGAGCTGGTCCAGGGCACCGCCCCGGCCCTGTGGGTCTACGGCCCGCTGCCGGGTGAGGACCTGGAGGACACCGTCACGCGCCGCGAGATCGCCCGCGGGTTGGCCGAGATGGTCGCGATCCGCTGGTCGACGGCCCGAACGGATGCCGCCCCGTGATCGAAACGCCGCTGGCGCTGGTGCTCGGAGCCCTGACGGGCTCCATCCTCACCGCGCTGCTGCTGGGACACCTCACCGCCGCTCTGGCGGTGCTGCTGGTCGGCGGTGCCGCCGCCTACGCCTGGTGGGGGCCGTGATGGTCACGCCGTGGCCGTGGTGCGGCGAGGCCACGCGGCTGGACCGCATGACCGACGAGGAGAAGCAGGCGGCGAGGGACCGGATCCTCGCCGAGCGCGAGGCGCGCGAGCAGGCGCGCCGGACCTCCAGGGACGGAGACGAGAAGAAATGACTTCTACTGACGTGCTCGGATACGGCGCCATCACCGTGATGGCCCTGTGCTGGCGGTGGTCGTGATGAGGAGAGACCTGGACCATCTGGCCCGCGGCCGGGTCCGTACGGCCGCGACCGATCGGCAGGCGACGCGCGCACGGCTGGACGCTACCGATGAGGAGAACCGGCGGCTTCGCGCCGCGCTGGTCCTCGTCCAGCGCGACCGCGACGCCGCGCTGGCGGAGCTGGCCAGCCTGCGCGAGCTGGTCGACTCGCTGCCCCGTGAGGGGTGGCGGGCGTGATGGAGCTGATCGCGGCGGCCCTGCCGGGCAGGGCCGCCGCCCGCGAGGAACTCCTAGAAGCCGAGTCGGCCGGCCGAGTGCAGGCCGAGGAAGAGCTGGCGCGGGTGCGCGCGGTCCTGGGAGTAGTGGACCGCGAGCGGCGCCGGCAGGCCGCCGAGCTGGACGCGGTCCGCGACGTACTCGCCGAGTCCCGCGAGGAGAACCGGCACCAGGCCGCCGGACGAGCCAAGGCCGAGACCGAACGCGACGCGCTGGCCGCCCGGCTGGACGCCGTGGTGGCGGTGTGGGGCGAGGACGTCCACGCGGTGGCCGCCACCGCCGCGCAGCCCGGGATCGACCCCCTGCTGCCGTGCGTGGCCCTCTACCACCGGCTGCTCGTGATCGGGTACGCGCTCGCGCACATGGCCGCGACCACGACATACGAGATCGAGCGCCGCGAGTGCGAGGCGCTGCACGCCGAGGTCCGCGCGCGCATCAAGGCCGCCCTGGTCGACCACCCCACCAACGACGGGCTGCTGCCGCTGCTGGAACGCATGACCCGCCTCGACCCCGCCGACGACATCACCACAACGAGAGAGGACGAGCAGTGAAGACCCTCAAGAAGAAGGAGGAGGCACCGGCGGCGCCCGACGACGACCGTCAGGCCCGGGCCGACAGCGCCCTGGACGACTCCGCCCCGCCGGAGGCCCCCGAGGCGCCGGTGCAGCCGGAGCCCCGCACGGAGCGATCGCCCGACGAGCCGCCGACGGGGTGGTGGTCCTGGTTGACCCCCTTCCGGCTCACGATCGGCGCGGCGGCAGTGCCCTCTGCGGTGGCGCTGCCGTGGGCGGCCACGGCGGTCGCGGACACCGTCCCCGCCCACCCCGCGGTCGCGGTGACCGTCGGGGTCGTGTTCGACGTGATGCTGATCGGCACGGTCGTGCTGGCGTGGCTGGCTCCGGCCGTGCGCCGCGAGGCGCAGATCCTGGGCTGGGCGGTGGCCGCGCTGGCCTCCACCGCGATCGCCCTGCACACCGGCGCCTCGACGGCGCTGCTGTTCGCCACGACGCCGCTGCTGTCCAAGGGGCTCTGGCACCTGGTGGTCCGCATGCGCGCAGCCGACGAGCAGGCCGAGCAGGACGCTGCAGAGCGAGCGGAGAAGTCCCGCCGGGAGCAGCAGGCCGAGCAGGAAGCCGCCGCCGCCCGCGTGGAGGCTGAGGAAGCGAAGGCCGAGCAGGAGGCGGCGGAGGCCGCCCAGGCGGAGGCCGACGCCGACAACGCGAACCTCACCGTCGAGCAGCGCCGCGAAATCGCCGATGTGCTCCGCAAGGCCAAGTTCGAGCGGGAGATGGCCAAGGCCAAGGCCGACATGGCCAAGGCCGAGATCGAGGCCGAGAACGAGGTCCTGATGGCCCAGGACAGCGCGGAGGCCGAGCGGCTGAGGCTGCGCTACGAACTGGCCGCCGAGGTCGGTGGGCGGCTGCCCATCCAGATGCTCGCGCAGATGATGCCGGGGCTGGCCGAGGTGACCGAGGTGCCCACCCGCAAGGACGGCACCACTGCCGCGATCGAGGCCGGGAAGAAGCGGACGCCGGCGGAGCGGGACCGGCGGATCCAGGCGACGGCACAGCGCGGCCTCGACGCGATCGAGGACTGGCTGGACAGGCCCGACGACGAGGACGGCGACGGTGGAGGAGAGGGGGGTGACACCCCGCCTGTCACCCCCCCTGTCACCCCGTCTGGCCAGGCGAGCCGCCCCGACACCGGGGAGGGTGACACCCTGCCCGCCGCCCCGGGTGACACCGGGGGCGACACCCCGCCGGACTCCGAGGAGATCGGCCGCCTCAACGAGGCGCGGGTGCTCGCCGCGATCCAGGAGCACGGCCCCGCGGTGAGCACGAACCAGATCGCCAAGTTGGTCGGGCTGTCGCGCACGACCGTGACCAAGCACCGCTCCACGCTGGCCGAGGCCGGACACCACGTGTACGCGCCGAAGCAGAACGCCTAACCACCAGGGGGCGCCCGCAGGGGCGGGCGCCCCGCCCCACCGTCCGGTGGGTGACCAGACCGGCCCGCGCACGCGGCGGGACGGCCTGTCCACCACCCGGACCTCACCGAGGCGACCGCCGAGAGCGCCCACCAGGCGCCGGTGACGCGAGGCACCCCCGTGCACGCGAGCCGGCCGCCGGTCGGCGACGAGGCAGCGCCCGGACCGGTCCACCGATCCGAACCCGACAACCGAGAGGAGACGCCGATGGCCCGAGACGAGGACCCCGGCCAGGAGGTGGCGTGATGGCGACAGCCCTGCACCGCCCGGACGTGCGTCAGCGGCTGGTCGAGACCGCCCAGGGCGAGACGTGGGCGCTCCGGATGGAGTGCCCACACCCCGACTGCGAGCCCGGCCCCGCCCACGCGGGCGTGAGCCGACAGGCCATGGCGCGGGCCGAGGCCGACGTGGAGGCGCACCGCCAGGAGGTCGCCCCGCCCGAGGGGGAGCGGTGCCGGGACCCCCGGCGCCACCGCACCCGGCAGTGGTGGGACCACTGCACCCTGTGCGCCGACCAGCTGGCGCTGCCCGGCATGGAGCCGGACGCGCTGACGGCCGAGGCGGCGGCGTGACGCCGCCGCCGAACTGACCAACTGCGGGGGCGGCCCTACGTCCGCCAAGACCCAGCCGCCCCCGCTCCCAGAAGAGGAGATCCCAGCATGCACCACCCCGACCCGACGCCGCTGCCGCCCGGCCGGCACCGGCGCGACCACTACGGGACCGGCTGGGTCCGGCTCGCGTCCGACCCGGCCGCCGCCCGTGACCAGGCCCAGCGCGCGCTGGGCCGCCCGATCCCCCCGGCCACCGCCCCGCGCACGGCCGCCTGACCTCGAAGGACACAACTCAAGATGTTCGGTTTTTTCGCGATTACGGCGTTCGGTGCGGCGTACTGGCTCGACAAGAAGATCCGCATCAAGGTGTGGGGCGGCGTGATCCCGCTGCTGGTCGGGCTGGCCGGGTCCATGCTGCTCTACCGGTCCGCGCTGTCCCAGACCATGGTCGGCTGGGCGAATTCGGTGGTCGAGCCGATGGCCAGCCAGTTCGGCTCCATGATCGGCGAGCCGCTGCCGATGGCCGCGGTCTACGGCGTGCTGTGCATCGGCGGGGCCGCCGTCACCGTCATGGACCTGATCAAGGACCACAAGTACAACCCCATGGCGATTACCGCGTTGATCATCACCCCGGTTGCCGCGCACGGGTCGGCCGGAGGCTGGCTGCCCGGCGTCATCGACGCCATCCACATGGCCGGCGCCGCCATGGTGGCAGGTTTCGTCGGCGTGACCGTCGGCGGATGAGCCGCTGGAGAGGGGCCGCCACGGCGGCCCCTCTCTCCCGTTCCCGCGTGATCACGGAGAGGAGCCTGTGATGGCACGTCAGACCAAGCAGCGGCGGCACCTGAGCGTGGTGCCCGGCGCCGAGGACGCGCCGCACCCACCCACCGACACAGCGGAGCCGGAGCGCGTCGAGGCGCCGCTGGAGCCCACCGCCGTCTACGCCAGCGAGGCCGCCACGACCCGCACGGCCGCCGGTGCCGCTGAGCGAGCCCGCCACGTGCTGGCCACCGGCCACACCTACGCCGCTCTGGCGTGGCTGCGCTACTGGGACGTGGCCATGGGCTACGTCATGGACCCCGAGCTGCGGCAGGAGATGGTCGACCAGGCCGAGCGCGACCTGGACCACAAGCGCGTCGCGGCCGCGAAGAAGGCCCGGCGCGCCCTGAGCCCGGAGGACAAAAGGGCTGCTCAGCGTGAGATCGCTCGGCTGGAGCGCCGCTGCGTCTCCGAACTCGAAGTCGACGCCCGCACGCTCGCCGCCCGCTCGGGGCGGCTGCTGCGCAGGCTGGCGCTGCCGGCCGCCGTGGTCGTCGGCCCGGTGCTCATGGCCGCCAACGGGATGTGGATCGGGGTGCTGATCTGGCCGGCGGCGTGGGGATGGCTGGCCGTGCAGGGCCGCGCCCACGCTATCGCCGAGGGCACCACGACCGCCACCGAACTGCCCCCCACGGCCGTGGCCGGAGCGCCCCGCCCGCCCGCCGTCACCGGCGCCCTCGCGAACCCCGCCACGGCGTCCGGGGCGGCGCAGCCGACCCGGCTGGTCGGCGCGACCGTCGCCGAGAGCCGGATCCTGGAGCGGCTGGCCGACTGGCCCACCCACACCCAGGGCCGCGGGCTGGACGGGGTCACCCCGAGTGTGCCCACGCTGGATGACTCGGGGATCGCCGTCGTCATGCACCTGTCCGGCACATGGACGCCTGCCCAGCTCGACAAGAAGGCGGGGCTGCTGCGCGCCGTGCTCAAGATCCCCACCCGCACCAGGATGGAGATCACCCCCGGCGACGCTGGTGATGAGGCGCGGGTGCGCATCCGCACCCGCATCCCGAAGCGGGACACCACCTGGCACCCCGGCCGAGAGGGCATCGGCCTCGACAGCGACACCGGCGAGGTGGTCGCCATGGCCCCCGGCC
>NZ_QEIO01000120.1 GCF_003336425.1 Marinitenerispora sediminis
GCCTACACCGACCGCTGCCTGCCGCGCGGCTGAGCCGCGCGGTGGAGGCGGGGAGGCCGCGCGGCTCAGCCGCGCGGCAGGCAGCGGTCGGTGTAGGCGTTGCGGAACTTCCCGGCCGGATCGAACTCCCGGACGAGGGCGTGGAAGTCGGGCAGCCGCGGGTAGCACGCGGCCAGCGTCTCCGGTGCCGTTCCGAACAGCTTCGCCCAGTGCGGCCGGGCGCCGAGGCCGGCCAGCCGCTCCTCGATCAGCGCGATGACCGGGCGGACCGCGGCGTCGTCCGGGATCCAGGTGAAGTGGAAGGCCGCCACGTCCTGCCGGTAGGCCGGGCTCAGCCAGAGCTCGTCGGCGGCCACGGTGCGGATCTCCGAGATCTGCAGCACCGGGCTGATGCGCTCCCGGACCCCGTCCAGGGCCCGCAGTGCGGCGAGCGCGTGCCGCCGGGGGACGAAGAACTCCGACTGGAGCTCCGCGCCGCTGCTGGGCGTGAACCCGGACCGGAAGTGCGGGAGGCGTTCGTGCCACGGGCCCGCGACACCGCCCTGCTCGGTGCAGTTCTCGGCGGGCATCCCGCGGACGGGGTGCCGCGGACCCTCGGCCGGCTCCGCCTCGAACCACTCCGGCGGCGGCGCGTCCGCGCCCGGGGCGCCGGCGCGGTGCTTCAGCCACACCTGGTCGATGCGCGGTCCCCGCCAGGAGGTGAACAGGCTGACGCTGTAGGCGCCGGAGACGACGTCGTCGAAGTGGTCGTCGAGGACCTCGATCGGCAGGCCCTCGTACACGTACTGGCGGACCTCGAACGCGGGCTCGATGTCCAGCGTCAGGGCGGTGACCACACCGAGGGCGCCCAGCGACACCACGGCGCCGCGGAACCGGTCGCCGCCGGTGCGCCGGTCCAGCGTGACGGTGTCGCCGTCCGCCGTCACCAGGTCAAGGGCGGCGACGGCGGTGGCCAGGTTCCCGTTCCGGACGCCGGAGCCGTGGGTGGCGGTCGCGCACGATCCGGCGACCGAGATGTGCGGGAGCGATCCGAGGTTCCGCAGTGCGTAGCCGAGGCCGTTCAGCCGCGCCCCGAGCTCCGCGTATCGGATCCCGGCGGGCACCCGGACGGTCATGGCGGCGCTGTCCACCTCCACGGCCCCCGGTAGCCCGGAGACGTCCACCTGGATGCCGGGTGAGTCGGCGATGTCGTTGAAGGAGTGCCCGCTGCCGAGCGCACGCAGCCGGGGGGTGCCGGCGACCACGCGCCGGAGTTCGTCCGCCGACGAGGGGCGCACGACGCGCTCCGCGCCGAAGGTGAGGTTGCCCGCCCAGTTCGTCCGCCGCACCCTCGGCCTCCGCGTGGCTCGCCGCGGGGCGCCCGGGTCCGGCCGCCCCGTCATGGCGGCCATTGTGGCACCCGACCGCGCGGCCGGCCAGAGGGAGCGGGTCGGGGGCGGTTCCGGCCGGGCCCCGGTCCCCGGCGGCCCTCGGTCCGCACTCCGCGCGAGCCGAATACCCCGGTTTCCAGCCGGCCCGCAACAGAGGTGCCGAACGTCGGGCCAGGTCGGCTGCCCCTCAGCGGGGTTCTCCGCCCAAGGAGCACGGAAAACGCCGCCGAGCGGCATTCGGCCACACCTGGCCGATCGGCTTGTCGATCATCGCGCACCCGCTGAACTTGGTGCTATGTCAGTCCCCGACCCCGCCCCCAGCCCTCGGGGTCCCGCCCGTCCCTGGTGGGTGCTGCTGTCCCGCTGGATGAACGGAGCACGGGTGTGCGCCGTTCCCGACTGCATCGAGCTGACCGACCCCGACCTCTGGCACTGCCGCACGCATATCCGCGAGTTGCGCGCGGCTCTCGGGGAGCACCGGTGCGCCGAACCCGACTGCGTCGTGCCGCGCGACGGCGACGACCCCCTCTGCCACGACCATCGCGACGCGGAGCTGATCGCCGGGTACGTACCCGAGTCGGCGGCCGGGCGGTGGAACATGTGAGCTCCTCCCCGGACCCGGCGACACGCCGCGGGCGTCTCCGGGCGGCACCGCCGACACGCCGCGCCGCGGCGTGCGGGCGCGTCGGCCGCGGCGGAGGCGTCGGAATCAGGAGCGCCTGCGGCACACCGGATCCCGCTATTCCGGACAGCCGGATGCCCCTGTTTCAGTCGTTGCGCATTCGGCCGTTCCGGTGCGCCCGAACCCGATAGTGTTCTTTCGTCGGTTGCCATCCATTCCCTGTGACGCACACCAAGAGAGGCGTGTCTGTGACCGAGAGGGTTCGCCTGGTCTGCCCGTTGGGCCGCAAGCACGCGGAGTCGTGGGGCGGTGTCGCGCTGGTCGCCGCCGGAGCGCTCGCCATCGTGCTGAATCCGACGGGGTGGGCGAATCTGGCGCTCGGGATCGTCCTGGTCCTCGGCGGCGCGGCCCTCGCCTGGCACGGGTTCCGGACGCACCAGCCCGTCCTGGAGATCGACACCGAGGAGTTCCGCTACACCCTCGGACGCTACGTGGTGCGGATCCCGTTCAGCGAGATCGGCTCCTACTACGTCCTGCGCGGCCGCACACGCTCGCTCGGGCTGTGCGACACCACCGGGCGCCCGCACAACTTCCCGTCCGTGGCGGGCCGCCGGGCCAGTCGGCCCTACCTCCCGCTGACCGGAATGGTCTCGCCGGCGCGGATCGACGCGTTCATGAGCGCGGCTGGTGTCCCGCCGCGCGACCGGTCGCTGACCTCGGGCGGCCCGTCCGGCGGATCCTGACCGGACCGGTCGGCGCCCGGCGCCGCAGCCGACACGAGGGGGCCGCTCCCGCTGCACGCGGGGCGGCCCCTTCCATGTCGGCCGGACTCCTCGGGACGGCCCGGGAGTCAGAAGGTGAGGTCGGCGGCGGCCTCGCCCATGACCCCCTGGAGGTAGTCGGGGTTGTCGCGCAGCCAGGCGCGGGCGCCCTCCTCCTCGTCGTCCTTGTGGTCCACCAGCACGCTCTGCTCCAGCTCGCCGAGCTGCTCGTCGCTGAGCTTGAAGTTCTGCAGCCAGCCGTTCAGCTCGGGGAAGTCCGCGCCGAAGCCGGCGCGGCCGACCATGTGGATCTCCTCGCCCTCGCCCATGGCGCCCTCCGGATCCTCCAGGTCCTTCAGGTCGTACTGGGCGTAGGCGATGTGGGGGCGCCAGAGCGTCACCACAATCGGCTCCTCGGCGTTGATCGCGCTCTCCAGCTCGGTCAGCATGGCCGCCGTCGAGGACTCCACGAGCTGGTAGTCCTCCAGCCCGTAGGCGGGGACGGCGTTCTCCTTGACCGTGCGGACCAGCCCGGAACCGGCCTCGATGCCGACGATCTCGCCGCCGAACTCGTCCTCCCGGCCGCGGAGGTCCTCGATCGAGTCCACGTCCTCGACGTAGGACGGGACCGTCAGCTCCAGGGTCGCGTTGTCGTACCAGACGCCGATGTCCTCCAGCTGGTCCTGGTAGTTCTCCCAGTAGTCGGCGTGCGTGTCGGGCAGCCAGGTGTCGAGGAAGAGGTCCACGTCCCCGCGCGCCATGCCCTCGTACAGCGGCGCGACGTCGACGTTCTCGATGGTGACGTCGTAGCCCTGCTCCTCCAGTACCACCTTCCACAGGTTGGTGACGGCGATGTCCTCCTCCCAGGGGATCATGCCGATGCTGATCTCCTGGCCGGCGCCGCCGCCGTCCTCCGGGCCGGTGGCGACTCCGCCGCCCTCGCCGTTGCACGCGGTGGCCACCAGCGCCAGCGCGGCGACCGCGGCTCCCAGGCCGAGCGTCCGGCCGCTGCGTTCCATGACTCGCACGTCTTGTCTTCCTTCCAGTGCGGAGTGGCGGCGGGGGCCCCGGAACGCGGTGCCGCGGCCCCCGCCTTGGTCGTCGTGCGCGGTCACCGCGCGGCGCGCTGCGCCCGGGCGGCCGGGGAGAACCGGGTCACCGCGCCGGTCAGCCGGTCCAGGAAGATCGCCAGGACGACCACCGCGATACCGCCCTCGAAGCCGAGGGCCACGTCGCTGCGCGCGATGCCGGTGTAGACGTCGTTGCCGAGGCCGCCGGCGCCGACCATGCCCGCGATGACCACCATCGACAGGCTGAGCATGATGACCTGGTTGACGCCGGCCATGATCGTCGCCAGCGCGAGGGGCAGCTGGATCCGCCGCAGGATCTGCAGGTCGGGGGCGCCGAACGCCTCGCCGGCCTCGATCAGCTCCTTGTCGACCTGCCGGATGCCGAGCTCGGTCAGCCGCACGCCGGGCGGCATCGCGAAGATGACGGTGGCGATGATGCCCGGGACCTGGCCGACGCCGAAGAAGGAGATCGCCGGGATCAGGTAGACGAAGGCCGGCAGGGTCTGCATGAAGTCCAGGACCGGCTTGACGACACGGCTGGCCCGGTCGTTGTAGGCGGCCAGGATGCCGATGGGCACCGAGATGACCACGGCGACCGCGGTGGCCACCAGGATCAGCGCGAGGCTGCTCATGGCGGCCTCCCACTTGTCCATGCTGATGATCAGCAGGAAGCCGAGCAGCGCGAACACCGCGAGCCGCCAGCCGGCCACCGCCAGCGCCAGGGCGGTGAAGAGCAGCATCACCAGCAGCGCGGGCTGCACGCCCAGGATGTGCTGTGCGACGAACAGCGCGAGCAGCGCCGCTGAGGAGCCGCCGGCGAGCCGCCACTGCGCGGCCGACCGGGTGGCGGCGAGGCTGGTCGCGACCAGCGCCGCGAGCAGCAGCAGCGCGAGGACCAGCTGCGGGTCCACGTAGTCCGCGCCGAACAGTCCCATCGCCCACAGGAACAGCGGGGCCGGCAGGTTCTGGATGGCGAGCGCCGCCACTCCGGCCGCGCCCTCGGCGACGGCGAGCACCAGCCACACCGCCACGGCGAGCGCGGCCGGCCGGGGGCGACCGCGCCTAACCAGGCCGAACGCCACGATCGCGGCGGCGAGGACGGTGAGCTGCGCGGCCGACGGCTCGGTCAGCAGGCCGGCGAGGGTGTCGACGCTGGCGCCGATCACCTCACCGATCGCGTCGAACGCGGGTTTGAAGGTGAGCTGCACCCACGTGATGGCGGCCTCGAACCAGGCCCCGACCGGGGCCTTGGGCAGCGTGATCTCCAGCGGGGCGAGCATGGTGGCGGCGGTCACTGCCGGCTCCCCTCGTCGGATCCGGCGAGGGCACCGGAGGCGGGAGGCGAGGTCGCCTGGTCGGCGTCCTCGGGACTCTCGGCGGGCTCGGGGCTCTCGGGGGCCTCGGGGCTCTCGGCGGGCTCAGGACTCTCTGTGCTCGGGGGTGCCAGCGCGGCGAGCAGCGTGACCCGCGGGATCACGCCGACCAGCCGGCCGTCGTCGTCCACCACCGCGAGCGGGTAGGGGCTCTCGGCGGCCTGGTGGAAGAGGTCGGCCACGGCGGTGTCGGGGTGCACACGCTCGACGGCGGTGTCCACGAGCCCCGCGAGGTCGGTGGCACCGGTGCGGACCGCCTCGCCGATGGCGTCCTCGCGCACCGCTCCGACCAGCTGCCGGTTGCGCCGCACGACGAACGCCGACACGGTCTGGTTCTCCCGCATGGTGCGCAGGGCCGTGCGCGGCCCGTGCCCCGGGTCGATGACCGGGATCGGCGGCTCCATGACGGACGACGCCGTGAGCACCCGGGTCCGGTCGACGTCCTCCACGAACTGGGCCACGTAGTCGTTGGCCGGGTCGTTGAGGATCTCCTCGGCGGTGCCGATCTGCGCGACGCGGCCGTCCCGCAGCACGCAGATGCGGTCGCCCAGCCGCATGGCCTCGTTGAGGTCGTGGGTGATGAAGACGATGGTCTTGCCGAGGCTGGCCTGGAGTTCGAGGAGCTGCGTCTGCATGTCCCGCCGGATGAGCGGGTCCAGCGCGCTGAACGCCTCGTCCATGAGGATGATGTCGGTGTCGGCTGCGAGCGCGCGGGCGAGGCCCACGCGCTGCTGCATACCGCCGGAGAGCTGCTGCGGCAGCCGGTCCTCCCAGCCGGCGAGGCCCACCAGCCCGAGCGAGTGCCGCGCCTTCTCCAGGCGCTCCTCGCGGGGCACGCCGCGGACCTCCAGGCCGTAGGCGGCGTTCTCCAGCACACTCCGGTGCGGGAAGAGCGCGAAGTGCTGGAAGACCATGCTGATCTTGCGGCTGCGCACCTGGCGCAGGGCGGCTCCGGAGAGGCGGGTGATGTCGGTCCCGTCGATCTCCACCGTCCCGGAGGTCGGTTCCAGCAGGCCGTTCAGCATCCGGATCAGCGTCGACTTGCCGGAGCCCGACAGGCCCATGACGACGAAGATCTCGCCCGCCCTCACCTCGAAGGAGACGTCGATGACGGCCGCCGTCACGTTCAGCTGGCGGATCTCGTCCCGGTGCCGCCCGTCGGAGAGCAGCTCGACGGCCCTGCTCGCGCGCTTCCCGAACACCTTGTACAGCTTCTCTGCGCGTACTGCTGGCACGGTCTCCTCTTCGGTCGTTCTGCCGCCGGAGACAGTGCGTCCCGCACTCCCGGCCGGCCCTGCCGTTGCGCCGTCCCGCGGCGCGCGAGGCCGGAGCGAGCGCGGCCCGGCCGCCACCGACCTCGCCGGAGACCCGTGGTCACCCGTCATCGGCCGGGCGAGACATGCACTTTACGTCCGGTTTAGGTCGATAGGTCACCTTACAGAGATCATCCTTGAGAACCCTGTGACCACATCACGGCGAGGTAACGCGTTTAACCATCGAAAATCCGGAACCCCGACCTACGCCCAGCAAACCCATCCACCGGATGCAAGGTTTTGTGATTTAGCACACTGCCATAAACAATGTGATCTGCACCACAATTTTGACGACTGCGCAGCTCAGGTTGGTTACGCAGTGATCATCCGCGTGTCTGATGGGTGAGGACCCCCGGGCCCGCCAGGACACCACTCGGCACGACCAGGGGCGGTCGCATAAAGTCGAAAGCGTGACGCAGTCCCGGATACGCGCCATCCTCGCCGTCGTGGCCCTGACCGCCGTGATGTGGATCCTGGAGATCTTCGACCTGCTGGCGGGCAACGCCCTCGACGTCTACGGCATCCGTCCCCGCACCATCGACGACCTCGGCCACATCTTCACGGCGCCGTTCCTGCACTACGGCTTCGACCACCTGGTGGCCAACACCGTGCCGCTGCTCGTACTCGGCTCCCTGGTGGCCTTCAGCGGCCTCGGGAGATTCGCCGCGGCATCCCTCATCATCGTCGTCGTGAGCGGCCTGGGCGTCTGGTTGATCTCCCCGCCCAACAGCGTCACCCTGGGGGCCAGCGGGCTGATCTTCGGCTACTTCGGCTTCCTGGTGCTGCGCGGCATCATCGAACGCAGGACGATCGACATCGTCATCATGATCTGCGTCGTCATCTTCTACGGCACGATGGTCTTCGGCGTCTTCCCCCAGCAGGCCGGGGTCTCCTGGCAGGCCCACCTGTTCGGCTTCCTCGGCGGCCTGTTCGCCGCCTACGCCCTGCCCCGCCGCAACCGGCGGACCCCGGTCAGCGGCGGCTACGACTACGGCCCCCAGGGCCACCAGCGCTTCTGACCGCCACGCCGCAGCACCCGGCGCCCGCCGTCAGACGCGGGCGCGCGAGAAGTTCAGGTACGACCGCGACGGTGTGGGCCCCCGCTGGTCCTGGTACCGCGACCCGTACCGCTGCGACCCGTAGGGGTGCTCCGCCGGCGAGGTCAGCCGGAACATGCACAGCTGCCCGATCTTCATCCCCGGGTACAGCTTCATCGGCAGCGTCGCCACGTTCGACAGCTCCAACGTCACATGCCCCGAGAACCCTGGATCGATGAACCCCGCCGTGGAGTGCGTGAGCAGCCCCAGCCGCCCCAGCGAACTCTTCCCCTCCAGCCGGCTCGCGATGTCGTCCGGCAGCGTCACGACCTCGTAGGTCGACGCCAGCACGAACTCCCCCGGATGCAGCACGAACGGCTCATCCCCGTCCGGCTCCACCAGCCGCGTGAGATCCGGCTGCTCGACCGACGGATCGATGTGCGGATACTTGTGGTTCTCGAACACCCGGAAGTACCGATCGAGCCGGACGTCAATGCTCGACGGCTGGACCAACCCCGGGTCATACGGATCGATCTTGACCCGCCCGGCCTCGATTTCCGACCTGATATCGCGATCACAGAGCAACACGTTCCAGAACCTACCTGGTACCCCGCACCGCCCCGCCTCCCGAGCCGGAGTTACCGGTACCGCCGGGGTGTCGAGTACGATAACCTTCGGTACGAGCCGCACAGCGGATCGCCAACGCGGATGTAGTTCAATGGTAGAACTTCAGCTTCCCAAGCTGATAACGCGGGTTCGATTCCCGTCATCCGCTCCAAAGCACCAAAAGGCCAGGTGAATCGGGGTAAACCGAACACCTGGCCGAACTGCTTTCCGGGGCCTTCTAGGAGCCCGCGTGCCCGCTACGTGCCCGATGCCGAGTCGCCGTCATCGGCCGCGCCGTCACCCTCCTCTGTCTGCTCGCCCTCCTTCTGTCCCTTCTTCAGCTCTTCGCCGGCCCGCTCCCCCAGGCGGTCAGCCACCTCACGCGCGTGCTCGTCCCGGGCGTGCAGGTACACCATGGCCGCGCGCGAGCTGGAGTGTCCCATCCGGTTCATCAGCTCCCGCAGCGACGCCCCCGCCTCAGCCGCGTAGGTGTTTCCGGTGTGCCGAAGATCGTGGAAGTGGACGCCCACCAAGCCCACCGCCTCACACGCCTTCGCCCAGTACGGAGTGAAGTTGCTGCGCCGCAGCGGGTTCCCCTTGACGC
The DNA here is from genome assembly GCF_003336425.1 of Marinitenerispora sediminis. Classification (GTDB taxonomy): domain Bacteria; phylum Actinomycetota; class Actinomycetes; order Streptosporangiales; family Streptosporangiaceae; genus Marinitenerispora; species Marinitenerispora sediminis. The sequence goes on from NZ_QEIO01000120.1 coordinate 8,757, forward strand.
CGACGAAGACGTATCCGTTCGGCCCAGGGGCGGCGTACTCGTCCAAGTGCCGACGAAGCTCGTCAATGATCAGCTCGGGGAGCGGCACGGACCGCCGGCCCGCCCGGGACTTCGGTTTCCCCTCCACGAGTTGGCCGACGTCCACGACGGTCCACTGCACCGACACCGTCCGCCGCTCAAGGTCGAGGTAGCGCCGCCGCAACCCCGCAAGCTCACCCCACCGCAGGTGGCCGAACGTCGCCAGCAGCACCAGCGCCCGGTACCGGGGCTTGATCGCGTCAGCCACCTTGAACACCTCGGCGACGGAAAGAACCGGGCGTTCCTCACTGTCCTCCTTGTCGGCCCCCTTGATCCGACACGGGTTCTCGCGAATCAGCCGGTCCGACACGGCCGTGTTCAGGATGGCCCGCATCAGCCGGTACGCCTTTGGAACCTGCCCCTTGCCCGTCTTCCGCCGCAGCCGGGCAGCGCGCCACTTGCGCACATCGGCTTCCGTGATGTCCTTGATCATCATTCCGCCGAAGGTCGGGTTCAGATGCAGGCGAAGCAGGTCCTCATACGTCCGTGTGGTCTTCTCGCTCAGGTCACGCTGTGGCATCCATTCCTCCGCGTAGTCCCTGAACAACACCTCACCGGCGTGCGGGTCCCACCAGCCGTCACGTGTGATCTCGGCTTCCTTCAGGGTGAGCCAGCGGTCGGCTTCCTTCTTGGTCGCGAAGGTGAACGGCGCCGGGTGGTCGACGCCATCCGGGCCGGGGTAACGAGCCTGGAACCGCCCCGAGGGGAGTTTCCGGACGCGTCCGAAGCGCCGCTTCTTCGAAGCCATCAGGCAGCCCTCCTCATACCGAGCCTGAGCGGTTCGACCACGCCGGCCGCGATGAACTCTTCAAGCGCGGGTTCGGGAATGCGGACGTGTCGGCCGATCCGCACGAAGGTGATCCGGCGTTCCTCGATCAACCGGCGCGGGTAGCGCTCGGTGGTGTTGAGCCGTTCGGCGGCTTGCTTGACGGTCAGCAGCCGTCCCGGGGCGGTTGTGGTCGTGCGTGGCATCAGGCGGCACTCTCCATTGCCGAAAGATTGGTGTGGCGTGCGTGGTCGAGTTGGGAGCGGCGTTTCAGTGCCTCACCGACCGCGCGCAGGAGGCGGTGTTCTCGGGGCGCCACGTCGGGGTCGGTGGGTCGGGCGAGTTCCCAGGCGTGGTTGCCGGAAGAAACCGGGACCGGCCAGGCGGAGCCGTTCGCGCCCTGGTCCTCGTCACGGGACGGGTCGATGCCGAGCTGTTCGAGGACCCAGGCGAGGCGGTCGGCCTTGTGGTCGGCCAGGGTCTTGCCGGACCACTTGCGGGAGACCAGGACGCGGCGGCCGGCATAGCCCAGATGCTCACGCTTGTGCGCCTTCGAACGGCAGAAACCAGGCCGCATCCCGCCTTTGGCGTCCTGGGGCTGGATCCCGTAGCGCAGCCAGTTCGCGCAGCGAGGCGAGCACGGTTCGAACCGCAGGGCCTCAACGAGGCGGTCCACGTGCCGCTGCTGGGCGTCGGTCTCCACGGTGTGGCATTCGGCGATGTCCTTGGTCAGGTACTTCGCCAGGTAGCGGACGCACCGCTCAGCGTCTGGGGAGCCGGCCAGGACGCCTTTAGCGTCGACCTGGGGGCCGAAGCGGACCACGTGCATGGGTTGCGCGTCAGGGTCAGCGTCGAGGACGTCCAGGGCCTCATCCCACGTGGGCAGCAGTTCGCCCGTGGCCGGATCGACGTAGTTCCCCGTCGCGTCATCCCACACCGGCAGGTGGTCGTCCTGGAACACCACGGTGTCCGCTGGGGGCCACCAGACTTGGTGGTAGGTGGCGGCGGCGATCTGGCGCAGCTCCGCGCGGGGGATGGTGCCCCGGGTGGCCATGTGCAGATGCGGCGCCAACCGGCGTTGCGGCTCCACGGTGGCGAAGTACTGCACGTCGAACCCGGCCACGCGGCGGAGGTTCTGCACGAACCGGTCGATCAGCTTGGAGAAGTGCAGCGCGTCCCGGGCCGCCCGCCGGTAGTCATACGTGGCCGGGTCTACCGGGGTGCCGTCGGAGCGGACGCGGCCGTAGGTGTCGCAGGTGAGCGTGATGAACAGCGACGGGCGGAACACCTTCCCGGTGGCGGGGTCTTCGAAGGTCTGGCCGACCGTTCGGCGGGTCATCGGCCGGCGGGGGAGGTCCGGGGCATCCTGACGGCGACGAGTCGAGCGAACACGGCGTGCCCGCTGCTGGTCTGGGGGCGGTGCGGTCTTGCCCCGCAGCCCGGACGCGGTGATCTCCTCATCCAGCTCCGCGATGACCTCATCCAGCCCCGCCAGGTCATCGGCGTCAGCGTCGCCGGATGCGGCCAGGGCGTCACGTTCGGCGGTGACCCGAGCCCGCCACTCCACCCACCACGTCTGCTGATCCGTTGGCGGGTCCGGCGTCACGGTCGGTTCCTCGGTGAGGTGCCAGCCCTCCTCACACTGGGTCCGGCGCAGCGACCGCTTCCGCCGAGCGCACGCCGGGCAGCGCGACTCCAGAGTGGACCCGCACGGGACGTCCACGATCTCGGTCCGGCCGGTCGCCAGGTCGGTGCGGCGCAGGGCCACGGGCCGTATGCACACGCCCTTGTCGGCCGCGATCCGCTCCGCCACCTCACGCGCGAGTGGCTGTGCCATCCGCTCAGCCCGCGTGGTCTTGCCGGTCGGTGTGGGCATCAGGCCACCCCTTCCATGTCGGTGGCCATGGCGGTGATGTCCTCATCGGAGACGTACGCCGCCCGGACACGGACGGGGATGGACGAGCCCTCCAAGCGGACGAAGGCGACGCCGGGCAGGTCGGGGTCGATCAAGTGCGCGTTCGCACCACGATCCCGCGCCCCCTCGCCAAGCACCATGTCCACCTGCGAGGCTTCATCCAGCCGGAGAGCGATCTTGTCGGGGAACAGGTTCCGGAGGTTGAGGACCTCTTTGCGCGGGTCTTGAAGAGCGGCGAGAACGGCGACGCCGACCGAACGCCCCTGCGAGGTGAGGGTGGCAAGCGCGTTCTCCGCCCGTCGCCTGACGTCACGGTCCGGGTGGTAGGCGGTCAGGAAGGCGACCTCATCGACCACGATCACGAGGAACGGGTCATCCACGGTGGGGACGTGCGCGCGCTGCTTGCCGGCATAGCGCGCCGCGCGGTCCTGCATCGCGGCCACCGCTCTCTCAAGGAGTTCAACGGCGGCTTCCCCGTCATCGGCGTAGCGCGCGAACAGAGTGCGGCCGTAGGACAACTCCATCCGCTTCGGGTCGATCGCCCACACCCGCACGGTTCCCGCCTCGATCGCCGGAGTCATGGCGCGCACCGCCGACCAGATGACGGAGCCCTTACCGGACCCAGTCACGCCGACGGTGAGGACGTGGGTTCCGTGCAGGCGGAGCAGCCACGGGGAGCCGTCCTCACAGGTCCCCATCGGCAGCGCCTTCAAGTCCACGTCAGCCGGGACGGGCATTGCGCCGATCGTGTCGGCGAGCATGTCCCGGCGGGGGAACTCCAGGACGATGTCGCGCGGACCCCGGACGGTGACCCGGCACGACGGGGCGCCGAAGCCGTGCGCCAGCTCGACAACGCGTTCTTCGAAGTCGGCCGGGGACGTGCCGGCCACCAGCTTCACTCGGACGCGGTCCGACCAGTCCGAGCACGTCACCCGGCGGATACGGGGAAGGTACTGGCGCTCAAGGTAGGACTCGGCGAGGCCAGCGACGACGAGGACGGGTTGCCAGTGCCGGTGGTAGACCCACACCCACCGCCACGCCCCGAGCGCCCGCAGCCCTACCAGCCGCCGGAACGAGGACGGCCAGCGCCACCACCACACACCGAGTCCCCCGCCGACAAGGGCCAGGGCCACGCCCAGCCACACCCACCCGAGCCAGTACGCGACAGCGGCCGAGCCGGTCAGCGAGCCGACCAGGACCGGGAAGCGGAACGGCAACCGGACCAGGAATCCGACCAGGCGGGCGATCCACCCACCGATCACGAACACGGCCGGCGTCGGGACGACCGGGGTCGAGAACCGGAAGGTCTGCGCGGGAACGGGCGCGGTGCTTCCTCAGCCGGGGACAGCGGTTTCGTGGCGTTGTGTCGGTCACGGACCATGCGCAGCAGGTCACGAATCTCGCGGATCGTGACGCGCGGACGGCGATCAGACATAATCAACAAACCTCTTCTGTATTCGTTGGTTGGTAGCCAGTGGCGGGAGAGTCAGCGGGCCGGGGATGTTGGCGCATCCGGTGGCCCCAAGGGGGCGGCTGATGTTGGAGCACCAGCCGCCCCACTTCGTTTGGTCAGGCAGCGTCCTTAGCCGAGGTGGAGCGGCGGCCAGCGGCACCGGGGGCCTTCACCCCGCGCGCCCGCAGGGAGTACGCGATCCGGTTCCGGCCACGCCCCAGTTCTTCGATGTAGGGCCGCACCGCCATACCCTCGAACTCCACCGGGCGGAACGGCAGGCCGGGCGCCTCATCGGGCAGCGTCGGGCACACCTCAGCGGCGATCTTCACCTTCACCGACTTGGCCTTGCCCCGCGCTTCGGGGTCGGCATCGATCACGTCCACCGCCCACATGGGCAGACCCGTGTCCTTGTCCACCTCGGGACGCTTCGTCTCGAAGTTCGTGATCGCCTCCACCCCGAGGGCGTACGCGCCGTGCGGGAACACGACTCCGAACTCCACCGGCAGAGCACCCTGAATCGCCATACGAAAAGCTCCTCACCAGATAACCAGTCGACCACTTGTCCGGTCGAGTGACCACCACAATAGCCGACCCCCACTCGTTCGGACAAGTGGTTAAGTGGTCGGCATGTTGCAGGACTACGCGGCGGGGTAGGAGTCCTCAAGTTCGTGCAGGTCACCGGGCAGAACCACATCCGCTACGGCAATCACGTTGTCCGAGGCATCCAGGATGCGAGCAACGATCCCGAGGACCGGTGTCCCCTCATCTAGGCTGAGCAGGGCAGTTTCCTGCTCGGTGGCCAGGCGAGCCGAGAGACGTTCCGTGATCCTGGCTGGGCGAACCTTCTTGACCATCTGAAGGTGCTCACGCGCTCCGATGCTGATCACACGGCCGTCGTCAAGGTCGGTCCCCGAAGCCACGTCGAGCGGAAACCACAGAGTCACCAGTTCGCTCGGTTCGCCGGCAATGAGCACCAGGCGGCGACGCATGATCGCGGGGGAGCCCTCCGGGAGCCCCAGGGCATCGGCGATCGGGCCAGCGACGGACTCGCGCCCCGCATTGGTGATGCGGCTGGACTTGGGGTCCTCCGAGGCATCGAAGGCACTTGCCCCCGCGTGCGAGCGTTCTGCCGCTACCTGGGGAATCCCCCGCACGAACGAGCCACGTCCGTGCTCCCGCTCAATCCAGCCCTGCAGGCTGAGTATCTGTAGCGCCCGAACGACCGTCGAGCGGCCAGCTCCGAACTCGCGCACCATCCGAGACTCTGAAGGAAGCTTCTCTCCCACGGGGTATGTGCCGTCCTGGATCCGCTCTTGGATCGCATGGACGATCTGCACATACTTCGGAGGTGCAAACTCCAAGCTGGACATCTTGATCACCTGGTGACTCTAGTACTCGTGTAGACAAGCAGCTTACTTTGCGGGGGTGTGACCTGTCAGGCCCCCATGGTGGGTGGCCAGGTCAGGACAGGGCACGCGGTGGGAAGCACGACATACGGGACGTGCACGTCACCACAAGGAGGGGTGGACCCGCGCGCCCCGGGAGGGGAAGGCATCCCGACGGGCAAAGTTCCCGGGACGCGCGGGGGTCTAGCTGGCAGCGTTGGGGCGTGCCGCGCGAGGAGAAGGCGCCAGCAACTTCATGACGAACTGCTGAAGCGCGGGCTCGATGATCGTCGGTTCCGTGCTGGTACGCGGGTCGCGATCAGTGGCCCACCACAGAGCGTGGGTCCGGCGGATGATGTATCGGTCGCCGAACCACTGGTGGAGCATGTCCAGAACGGGGGCATAGTCCTGGGGAGGGACCGCGTCGATCATGTACGCCCATTGACGCAAGGCGACCAGGTCGTCAGGAGCCGGGAGGTCGAAGCCGCTCACTGCCCCACCCCCAGGGCAACAGCAGTACGGATCACGTCCCGCAGCTCGGCTAGGTCGTCGTCAGCCTGCGGAGTGGTACGGGAAATCTGCGTCAGCAGGTCCAGGCCCCGCCGGGTCCGGTCCTGTTCAACAACGCTCTTTCGCTCTTCCCATGCCTCGAAGGGACGGCGCGGAAGCGCATACGCCCGGGGGTCGCTGCCGTCCATCAGAATGGGCGCCGGCGCGGGAAGAGTCTGCACCCGCGCAGGAGGGACGAGAACAAGAGTATGGGGAGCAGTCCGGCGATGCCGCCCCGTGGGGCCGGACACCAGCCAGATGATGAGCGCTCGGGTTCGGGCGATAAGGTGCTTCACGTCAGCCTGCTTCCTCAGGTTGGCCACGCCCCCGGACACCTAGCCCGTGTCGCGGGGGTCACGTGCACTTATGCCTAAGCGGCAGCGGGAACGACGCCGGTACCTCTGCAATTGGAGCAGGGGACCGAACGGGGTTGTTCGGTCGCGTCGTTCCTCGGACGCAGGACGATGAGCCGCCGGGGAAGCACTGTCTTGTACCCCCTGCCACGGCATGACCTGCACTTGTTGGCCGCTTCGGTCTGCCTCACCCTTCAAGCATCCCGTGACGGGCCGTACACTTCCCATGGCCTAGTTGTATGAGGGCCGGACGTTGGTGACGCCTTCTCGCAGTCGGGATGCTGGTGGCTGGCCGCCCGCGCCTGAGTGTGGTCGGTGATAGTTGTAGTGGATGTTCCAGACCGCGATTGCAGCTGAGCGCGCATCCTCGCTGATGAAGTCCCGGGCGTAGAGCAGTTCTTCGGCCAGGATCCGCTGATAGCGCTCAACCTTGCCGTTGTGTCGAGGTGTGTAGGGCTTGGTCTTCTGATGCCGGGACTGTCTGCCCACGATCCGGGCGAAGTCTCCGGAGCGGTAACACGCGCCGTTGTCGGTGACGACACGGTGGATGTGGGTGATGCCGTGGGCGGCGAACCAGATCTTGGCTCGGGCTAGGAACGCTGCCGCGGTGGCTCCTTTCTCATCGGGTAGAGGTTCGGTGTAGGAGAGCCGCGAGAAGCCGTCGATGGCGGAGTGCAGGTAGGTGTACCCACCCCGTGCGCCGGCCGACTTGGCGCGACCGGCGGCCTTGGCTTGGTCACTATCGCGGCCGTGGATGCGCCATCCGCCGCCGTCGGGGATCCTGCCGACTTTCTTCACGTCCAGGTGCACTATGTGCCCGGGCCAGCGGGCGGTGATCTTGCCCGGTTTGCGGTTGCTGTCACCGTCAGGGTCGAGGAAGCGGCGTCGGCCAAGGCTGAGTCGGTTCAAGTGCCGAGTCACGGTACGGCGGTTGATCCGGTAGCCCAGGTCTGCGAGTTCGTCGGTGATGCGTTGGGCCGACCATTTGTGTTCGCGCCGCCAGGTCTCGATGTGCTCTATGACCCATGTAGGTGTCGCATGCGGACTCCGATGCGGAGTCGATGTGCGGTCTTGAAGTCCGGCGTCACCGTGACGCCGCCATCGGTTGACCCACTTCGATGCGCACGCCCGCGAGATTCCCATCTCGGCGGCCACGTGTGCGATAGGCCGGTTCTTGCATCGCTCGACCAAACGTCGTCGTCCTTCAAGGCTGAGCGGCGCGTTCGCATGGGTCATGCCTTGACCTCGCCGGAGCGGTTTGCCAGCAAGCAATTCACAGTGGTCTCCCGATCGGTTCAGATGTCTTCGGTCAAGGCAGACAGGAGGGACTGGTCCGATTCCGCTTCCGATGCGTCATCGGGTGCACCGCGTCGCAAGTACGGGCTGGCCAGGGCGGGCAAGATGGCGGCGATTGCCAGGATTGCCAGACCGATCCCGAGGACGACCGGTGATCGCAAGCCATGCAGCGGGATGAGCGCGGAGCCGACAGCCGACCCGATGATGACGCCAAGGGTGATGAACGAGCCGTGGATCGTGTTCACCAGTGGTGCGGTGCTTCCTGCACGCTGGACGCGGACAGCCATGGCGGGGTTCATGGTGACGCCGACCAGGCCGATCCCGAGCATGAACGCCAGCGCCAGTGACGGAATGTCGGTGAAGAGCGCGAAGCCGGTGAGGAAGAGGGCGTTCAGTGCGGTGCCGAGCAGTAGCGTGGAGATCGTGTGCTTGTCGGCCAGGCGGCCGACGACGAGATTCCCAACCAGGGTCGCCGCTCCGTAGACGAGCAGAAGAACGGGCACGAGGCTGTCCGAGAAGCCGGTGACTTCGGTGAGGATCGGGGTGAAGAAGCTGAATGCCGAGAACGTCGCTCCGATGATGAGCGTGCTGGAGGCGAGGGCGAGCAAGAACTGGGGCTTTCGCAGCACGGCCAAATCCGAACGGGTCGATGCGGCGGGCTCAACACCGCCGTCGGCCGGTGCGGCGGGGTTCGACACGAAGGCCAGCGTCAGGATGGCGGCGACCAGGGTGATCGCTGAGATAGTCCAGAACGCGGTCTGCCAGCCAAACCGGCCACCGACGAAGGTCGCGAGCGGCAGGCCGAGCAGAGTCCCGAGCATCAGCCCGTTCATGACGACAGCGACCGCGCGTCCGCGCACCCGCTCGTCGACCAATTGGACGCCCATCGAGACCGCGATACCGAAGAACGCCTGCGAGGCGGCCCCGCTGGTGATCCGGGCGAGGACCATCATCGGATACCCGGTCGCGAGCGCTGCGATGACGTTGCCGACGAGGAAGATCGCGAAGACGGTCATGAGCGCGGTCTTCGGCGGAACCTTGAGCAGGGCGAAGGTGAGCGGTGGGCCTCCGACGGCCATTGCGACGGCGAAGATCGTCACGAGGTAGCCGATCTGCGGGATCCCGGTGCCGAGGCCTTCCGCGAGCTGGGGCATGAGGCCTGCGACGGTGAACTCGCTGGTCACCATCGCGAACACCCCGGCGGCGAGGACGTACACCGCGGATGGGACGGCCTTCTTCACGGCTGGTGCTGTTGCTGTGCTCAAGAGAAACTCTTTCTGTACTTGATTATCCAAAATATGGGCGTGAAGAAGCGCCGCCGGGCAGCGGCGCGGTCAGTGCAGGAGGGAACTCAATCCGGCCAGAGCGATCCGGCGGAGCGTCTCGACGTCAACGCCGGTCTGCGCGGTCACGCGCAGGCCCGAGATGACGGTGCTGGCGAGCACGGCCCCGTCGTCGGGATCTACGCCTTTGGCGATCGACCCGTCGATCTGACCGGCCCGGATCGCTCCGGACAGAAGGGAGAGCCGCTCGCGCAGGTCGCGGTCGAGGATTCGGCTCACGCGCTCGTCCCGCTCACGCAGGTCCGGGCTCATGAGGCTCTGCACGACCATGCAGCCGGCCGCGTGGCCGCGGTTCGCCGCCTGCAGCTCCTCGTCCATGACGACGTCGACAAGGGTGCGCAACCTCTCCGCGCCCGTCAGCTCGTCGTCGGCGAGGATCGTCGATTGGCGCGCTCCGGTCGTCGCGACGTAGTGCTGCAAGGCCCGCACAAACAGCTCATCCTTGGAGACGAACGCGTTGTACAGGCTGCTGCGGCGCACGCTCGCCGCCTCGCAAAGCTGCTCGGTCGAGGTCTCGGCGAAGCCGTGTACGCGGAACTCACGCACCGCGGCATCAAGTACTGCGGTCTCGTCGAACGTACGTGGTCTGGCCATGAGGCGAACCTAGCATGTTTTGGATCGCAGAATCCATAATACCCACCTCGAAGCCGCGGCGCCTCGCCGACCGTCACCAACCTCCTGCCCCGCAACATTTAGACGACGGACGACGCCATGACCTGGGGCGCTACACAACAAGCTGGATTGACGCGCTATGAGAACCCGATCGCAGGGCGGAAACCTGAGAGAATTCCCAGGGAACACCGACGTGCGGGCGTCGGTGAACGTGACCGCATCCGGACGCCCCGCCCCTCGGCCGGTCGGTACGCGGTCGGATATCACCTGAGCAACGGTGAATGCATTCTTCTGGCCCAAAGGGTGGTTGCCACTGGACTGGGTCGCGCCCACGTCCGAGCCGGGCGCCCCCGGAGGGCAGCTACCACGCCATAGCGAGGCATTGCAGGTCATGTCTCGGTAGCGGCCGCCCAACGCATGCGCGTTTCAACACAGCTGCACGCCGTCGCCTGCGGGCTCACCTCTAGTCGGCCACCGCGCCAGGTCCGCGATACCGCCAAACCGCGTCAGCTCTGTCCACTCAGCCATGCGGTCCCTCACCCCAACCGAACTCGACGAGCGGACGAGCAGACTCCAACGCGCCTCAACCAGTGCCGCCAGCGGCGCCGCACTGGAGTATCAGCCAGGTCGTCCTCAGGCGCGGCACAGGGGATGGATCAACGCTCGACCAGCGCAACGAGGCCCGGCAACCACCACGAGTTGCCGGGCCTCCGCGCGTTCGTCAGTCAACGAGGTAGTGGGCTTGGATGTAGGCGACAGTGGAGTCATACGGCTCCCCCACCGGCTTCAGCATGTACCGGCGGAAGACCGCCGCGGTAGCGCGGCGGACGCCTCTGTTGCGCTCGTCGGCGTTGTCCCATGATTGGGCGAGGGTGCGGGTGACCACTTGGTCGATCTCTTGGGCCAGGTTCCGCTCCGTGACGGTGAGGCCGGACGGCGCGTGGTCGTGGATGATCCGTGACAGGACACCCACGTGGTCGTCGTCCAGCACGACGACGGCTTCATCCGGGTGTTTCTGGGCGTTCACGATGGCGCGGGCGACCCGGAGCGCCTCGGAGAGGAAGTCCAAAGAGTCCTGAGCGTTCTGGATGAGCCGGTCACGCAGTTTCCTGATCCGCTCCGCCAGGGCGGTGTACTTCGCCGACCCCGGGTCGACGCCCTTGTCGAGCGCGGCCTTGATGCGGTCCAGGATCTCCGCCGCGGACGGCGGCGTCTTGTCCTCGCCATCGTCCTTGCCCAGCTTGGGGTGGACGAGCGCCAGCAGCTCCTTCAGGACCGCGATGCCCTGAGCGTCCAGGACGAGGGGTTCCTTTTGGGAAGCGACCACGGAGAAGGAGTGGACGTGGGCATTGATGATCTCCAGGACCATCGGCCCCAGCTCGCTGAGCCGTTCCTTCCGCTCCTCGTCGGAGGACTGCTTGAACAGGGTCGTGTACACGGATCCGAACAGCCCGAAGCCGTCCCGGTACTTGGCGATGCGCTTGTCGGTGTTGATGAGCGGGTAGAGCCGGGCCAGGAGCCGGTAGTCCCTGCTGAACACCTCGGCCGCGCCGGGGTTGGCGTCCAGGAAGGCGTTGATGGCCCGCACGGACTGGTATCCGGGGACCGTGAGGTCCAGGTCGTCCACGTCCGCGAACAGGTCTTCGATGCGGGCGAAGGTGGTGCGGAACTCGGCGACCAGCTCGGACAGGTCGGTGACGAACCCGCCCCCCTTGCCGGCCCCTTCCTTCGACGTGGGGTCGGTGACGGCCCGCTGGACCTCCTCGGCCAGGCCGATGTAGTCCACGACCACGCCGCAGGTCTTCGCGAATCCGGTCGGGGAGACCCAGGTGCGGTTCGTGCGGGTGATCGTCTGGAACAGGTTGTGGGCCTTCAGCGGCTTGTCCAGGTAGAGGACGCCCTCGTTGGGGGCGTCGAACCCGGTCATCAGCTTCGCGGTCACCACTAGGAAGCACAGCGGGTCGTCCGGGGTGAGGAACCGCCGTTTCTGCTCCTCCTCCTCAGCCTCGGAGAGCCGGAACGGCCGCATCGCGGGGTCTTCGTCCTTGGAGTCGGAGACGGAGATGTTGACCTCGGCGGTGATCCGGCCGTGCTTGCCGACTTCGGCGAGTATCTGTGACGCTTCGAAGCCGGCCAGCAGCTCGTTGATCTTGTCGGTGTAGGCCACGGCCAGCTCACGGTTGTAGGTGACGACCTGGGCCTTGAGGCCGTTGCGGTAGGCGCCGGCCAGGTAGTGGTCCACGATGTGCTGGCAGACCGTGTGAATGCGGTCGGGGTTGGCGAACACCGAGGTGAGGCGCCCGAACTTGCGGGACAAGGTCTCACGGTCGGGGTCGTCGAGGTCGAAGTCGTCGGCGAACTGGTCGAATTCGGCCTGCAGCGCCTGGTCGTTCATCTCGAAGGAGACCGGATGCGGTTCGAGCATGACCGGAACGGTGGCCTCGTCCAGCAGGGACCGGGACACCGAATAGCGGTGGAGCACCCTGTCCGGGTCAGTCTCCTCGCCGAAGAGGGCGAAGGTGTCGGTGGCGAGGTTTCTCAGGGGGGTGCCGGTCATGCCGAAGAACCTTGCGTTCGGCAGTGCTGCGCGCATCTGCCCGGCCAGGGACTTCGATCTGGTGGACTGGGTGCGGTGTGCCTCGTCGACCAGCACGATGATGTTGTCCCGCCTCGACAGGTTCTTGCCGGCGTCGGCGAACTTGTGGACGGTCGTGGAGATGACGCCGCGCACATCGTCGGCCAGCAGGGAACGCAACTCCTGACCGGTGGCGGGCTCGTGGAAGTAGGCGTCCCCCATCGCGGAGGTGAACACCCCGGAGGTCTGCCGGACGAGCTGGAGCCGGTCGGAGAGCAGGATGATCGTGGGTGAGTCGGTGCGAGTGTCGGCCAGCAGCAGCGAGGCGGCGAACACCATCAGCAGCGTCTTCCCCGACCCCTGGTGGTGCCAGATCAGGCCCTTGGACCCGCCTTCCAGGACCCGCTGGTGGATCAGGTGCGCGGCCTCCCGCTGCGGGTAGCGTGGCAGATACTTCGTGTCCGCCCCGCCCCCGGAGGTGTCGAAGAGGGCGAAGTTGGCGAGGATGTCCAGGACCGTGGCCGGATTCATCAGCAGCTCGACGGAGCGCTGCACGTCGGCCTGGCCGGAGAGGTTCTCGTCGTCGGCAGTGGAGCGGAACGGCTGCCACAGGTTCGTGGGCGCGCCGACAGCGCCGAACCGCAGCTTCAGTCCGTCGGAGGCCACGGCGAAGACATTGGGGGTGAAGAACCACGGGTACTCGGTGGCGTAAACGTCGTTGATCTCGCGGGCGGCATCGGCCCACCCGGACTTCGAGGTCGGGGATTTCACCTCGACCACGACCAGGGGCAGACCATTGACCCAGTACACGAGATCGAAGCGGCGGGAGGTCTTGCCGGGGACGGTGATGGTCACCTCGTCCGAGACGACCAGGGTGTTGGCGGTCGGGTGTTCGAGATCGATGACCTTCAGGGTGTGCCACACGCCATCAGCGTTCCGGAACTCTTTGCGCCCGCGCAGCAGGTGCAGCACCTGCTCGTTAGCGCGAACCAGGCCGCCCTCCACCGCGTTGACCATGGCGGTGATCTCCTCGACGACCGCGTCCACATCGAAGCCGTCGATCAACCCCGGGTTGAGCCGGATGATGGTGTCCCGCAGTTGGCCGGTGACCACCGTCTGCGTCGACTCACGCGGCAACGACCTACCCGCAGTGAAGGCCCAGCCCATCGGGAGGGACCATTTGATCATCAGGTTCTGGAACTCACGCTCCCGAATGCCCCTCGCCACGGATCAGACCTCCTGCTCGACGGATCTGATGTCGATGGTGCGATCCAACAATCCCGTCAGCAGCCGGGCGCGGACCTGACGAAGCCGGGTGGCTTCAGCACGCAGAGCAGTAAGTGTCGCCTCCATCGCCTCAAGCTCGGCCACGACTTCGCGCTGCCGGTCGATCGAGGGGAGGCGGACGGACATGCTCTTCGAGCGCTTGGCACTGATGTGCTTGATGTTGGATCCGCCCGCGACGTCGAGGAACGCCCCAGACTCGTATGCCCACATGCTCCAGTGGAACGCGAACTCAGGAATGCAAATGCCTTCGAGCGCGCGAAGCCGTAGGAGGGTCATCTGGGTGCAGACAGGGGCAGGAAGTTCGTCTCGCCACATGGCGGGCATTCCGACTGCTTTCGCGCTTGCGCTGCCCTCGGACACCACAATGTCGCCGTACCGGAGTCCGAACTTCTCGCGCTCCGCCGGGTCGAAGTTCATCTCCAGGACGTCGGAAAGGTCCAGCGTCCCGTATCCGACGTTCGCAGAACGTAGATACGGCGTCATATAGGGGCCGCTGGCGCGTTCAGGAGTACGACGAACCCCGGTCGAGAAGTCGAAGGCGTGCTCGGCCCTGACCGGCTCCACCAACTCATCGGTCATGTGGTCGGCTCGGCGACGACGCAGAACCAGAGACAGCGACTCGCCCTCGCCGTCGAGGGCGGTGATCTGGTCGTCGACTGCGCCGATGACCTCGACAATCCGCTCCTGTGTTGACAGCGGTGGCAGGGCGATGGGGATGGTGCTGAACACCTTGAAGGGAAGGCTGCGCCTGCGGTTTACACTTCCCCGTGCATTGTTGGCATACTCGGCTAGCATCCGCGGGCTACGGACCATCAGCTCGGCGTACTCCGGCAGCGCAGCCCCGTCCCCCCGCCAACAGAGGGTGGTGTACATGGGGCTAATGACTCCGGTCTCTCCAAGGTTGTTCCGGGCGATGGCCCCCTCGTCAATGTGGATCGTTGAATACGCCCATCCTCCTGGTGCAACGGACTTGTAGCCGTCAAGCTTCTCGGACGCGATCCTCTTGTCGAAGTAGTCGTCAGCACGGACGAATCCGTCGTACTTGGACAGGCTCATCACAGTCGGCTCCTCCGGGTGTGCCCCCAGCTTGGAGTTGTCCGCCGAAAAGAGCCGTCCGAGGGTAGTCTGCTGCCAATCACTCATCGAAGCCCTCAATCCCGGCGTCAGCGAGGACGGCTAGCATGCGCTGTTCAATCTTCTGACGCTCAGCTCGGGCAAGGTTATACGCCTCGATCAGAGCGGGCAGGTCTTCGCTCTCGGCGGCAGCCTGCTTGATGTAGCGGCCGATGTTGAGGTCGTACCCGTTCGCCGAGATCTCCGCTGCGGGGACGAATTGGACCGAGATTCTGCCGTCGCCGTCAGGATCGAGTGGGTTGCCGTCAGCGTCGAATTTCGAGTGGTAGGCGGTCACCACATCGGCGATGTCCGTCTCGGTCAGGACGTTGCGGT
This sequence comes from Marinitenerispora sediminis, assembly GCF_003336425.1. Lineage (GTDB taxonomy): Bacteria > Actinomycetota > Actinomycetes > Streptosporangiales > Streptosporangiaceae > Marinitenerispora > Marinitenerispora sediminis. Next base: position 23,818 of record NZ_QEIO01000120.1, read on the forward strand.
TCTTGGCTTTGGTGAACCGCTTGGAGGCGTCGATGAATAGCACCCCGTCCTGGCGCTCCTCGGCCTTGGTGCCGGCGGCACGGAACACGAGGATGCAGGTCGGAATGGAAGTCGAATAGAAGAGGTTCGCCGGCAGGCCGATCACAGCTTCAAGGAGGTCGTCGTCTAGAACGCGCTTGCGGATGGCAGCTTCCTGGCCGCCGCGGAAGAGGACGCCGTGGGGAAGGACGACGCCGGCACGGCCCTTCTTCGGGCCCATGCTGGCGATCATGTGCTGTACGAACGCCCAGTCCGCCGATGACTGCGGGGCGACCCCGCCGATGGCGCGCGGGTCGTTCTTCCAGGGCTTCCACTTCAGGCTGTAGGGCGGGTTGGCGACGATCACATCGAACTGCGCGAGGGACCCGTCCGGCTTCTTGAAACGCGGGTCCTTCAGGGTGTCGCCGACCGCAACCTGAAACTGGGTGAGGTTGTGCATGAAGAGGTTCATGCGCGCGACACCCGCAGTGTCCGCTACGGCCTCCTGCCCGTACAGGCTGAGCGTGTATCCACGCCCGCCGCGGGCCTTCAAGAGGTTCGCGGCGGCGATGAGCATGCCGCCCGAACCGCAGGTCGGGTCGTACACCGACTCGTGGCCCTTGGGGTCGAGGAGCTCGACGAGCAGCTCGACGACCTCGCGCGGGGTGAAGAACTGGCCGGCGCGGGTGCCGGACCCGTCGGAGAACCGCTTCAGCAGGTACTCATACGCACCGCCGAGCACATCGTGGGACATGTTGCCCTCGTGCATCTTCGGAGTGCGATCCATCGCCTGCATGACCGCCGCCAGCACTTCCGCCGGCAGCACCTCTTCGGAGGTCCAGGTCATGGTCCCGAACAGGCGGGAGAACTTGTCAGGGTTGGCCGTCTCGATGGCCTGCAGGGAGGCGCGGACCCGCTGACCGAGGCCGGGCTGTGTGACGGTGGCGAGGATGGACGACCAGGAAGCACGGCGCTCCCGGACGGTGCCGGGGTAGATCAACGGGATCTCGAACGACTGGTAGTCGCGGTACTCGATCTCGTGGGCTTCCTCCGCAGAGAGATAGTCCAGGCCCTCGTTTTCGACCAGGAACTCCTCGTGGTTGTGTTCCCAGGTGTCCGACAGGTACTTCCAGAACATCAACGGGAAGACGACCGAGGAGTACTGCGCTTCGGGCATCGCCACGCGCAGCTCGTCGGCGGCGTCCCACAACCGGCTCTCGATCTCCTGCTGGGTCACTGCCATCAGTCGGGGGTCCTTGCTCGTCAAAGGGAGGCGACACGAAGGTCGTGGTGCTACTGCTCGTCACCCAATTTAAGGCGTATCCCGCCCGTACACGACGGGCATGCCTTGCCCCGTGGGCGCGCCCGAGCCCACCTGACCTGCCGCATGAGACTGGCCAGCACCCCTTACGCCGCTGTCAACCAGTGGTGGCCAACGGACCTCAGGACTCTCCCACATGCCCGCATATGCCCGTCCGCGACACGATCCTTCGAGTGCCGACCGCCATGGGGGTCAGGGCGCAGCCACCACGCTCGATTATCGCAGTACAAACGCAACACAATCCACCCAACCCAGAAAACAGACGGCCCTTAAGAGATATGCAAAACCTTCAGATAATCTTGCACAAGACCATTCACCTCCCCCCAATTGTCGTAGACAAAATCACGCAATATAAACGGCATTCCATCTGGTCGAAAATATGGCACTTGCTCACCAGGACCGTCGAAGCGGCAAATTTCCCCGTTATCAACAATCCGAAATTCTCCAAGCCGAACGTTCTCATTCATCTGGCTTACATCAAGGAAGACATACCTGAGGCCAAGAAGCGCAAGCAGATCTGAGTCAACCGTCCACACCTCTCCAGCCCACCGGTAAGCCGCATAATGCAACGGTTCCCGAAATACTAGGCGTACTCGCTGAATGAGGTCGGGGCAGCGTTCGCCATCCCAGGCAACATACCCCTGCGTAGCCCTGACGCGTCCATCGGAATACTTAGCGACGGCAGTCAAGTTGGGAACATATTGTTCGAAGACGCGCGTCTTATCCGTCAAACCATAAATAAGCGTCTGGACCAGGTCACTCGGGTTGTATACGTGAACCCTCACGTCAGTGCATGTAGGGTCGGCTACAGCCTCCTCGAACCACTGGCGGAGCAGGAGGGACCAATCATTATTTCCAACCAGGGGGCCCAGAGCCTCCTGAGTGAACGTTGACCAACGCAGGCGAATCCGGGGATCGGCGCTGCCGGTGTACAAGATCTGCGCACCGGCGCCTTTGCCAGAGACGGCGTTGCATAGATCAGTATCGCCAAGAACATCGGAGGTGGCATAGGCTCCGGACCTTCGTACCCGCTGCAGCTGCCAGCGATCGTCCCCCAGCAGCGCGGTGAACTTGTCCGGGTTACCGACCTCGACCGCTCGGGCGCCCCTCGCCTGTCGACATATGTGATGCAGAGCCCGATACTCGGCCGGATTCTGCTGGTAGGCAGTTGGTATCTCGAACCAAGGGTTGTCCTCGTCGCCTTCATCAGGAACTACGTCGAGGTCGGCCTGCAGGGGGACGAGTTCAGGGCTGATGCGTCCAATCGCATAGTAAAGTGCATACTTGCCCACCACCGTTTCGATGTCACGAACCCGGTCGAAGTCGAATCCAACCACGTTGCGAGCGTGGGCCTCCTGGGCGCGCAACTTGATCTTCTGCCAACCGTGCTCACGTTCCTCAGCGGAGGCATAGAGCTCAACGTTCTGAACGTTAGTGGGCCTGGGATCAAACGGGTCCGGCTTCCATTCGATCTGTTCAACCTGCAGGATGGCTCCGTCCGATCCCACAGTGATCCGGTACCCCTTCAAATCATGTTCCCAGTCCCGAGCGAGGTTGCTGGCGGAGGTAAGTAGGTCGCTCCAGGACGTGGACACGATGATGCTGCGGATGTGGTCCTTACGCAGAGCCTTCTCACGACGGAGCAGTTCGGTGTACTTGGTGACCTCATGGAGGGCCTGGCGGGCAGGACCTTTAGCCCTCTTCACCTCGATGATTACCCACAAGCCGTTCCTGTCTTGGGCGAGGATGTCGATGCGACCGGTAGCGCCTTGGGGATTGGCGAGGTGATACTCGATCTTGACCAGCGACATTCCTTCTTCGAGAAGGTGAAGGTTGGCGGCCAAGTAATCACGTATGTGAGCTTCTTTTACTGCCATCGCCCTGAGCGTAGCGATACCTGGCGACAGTCAGCGGCCCCTCACACTTGCGTGGCAGGCGGCTTCGGCACCCACCGAGCGCCGCTTCCGCGACGCGACGCCTTGCACCCCCGACACAGGCTCCACGGCCGTCATGTGTTCAGCGTCGCTAGCAACAGACGCCCCACTGCCTGAACGTCGCCGATCACAGTCCAAGATGGCCCGTTACGGCCAGTTTTGACGTGGAATCGCCGCGTGTCAGTCGGAGACGTTAAGGTCGGCGCCATGGGCGTGCTGGAAGCGGCGATGTGGGGCTTGGCAGGGGGACTGGCCGCCCAACTGCTCTCACTAGTTACAGCGGTGACCGCAGCGGGCTTCACATGGCCGTGGCAAGGCCACCGTGAACAGATAGGCCCGAGACTATTCGTGTTCGTGGCCGGGCTGATACTGGGAGCGCTAGTCGCAGCCGCCACGCACAACTCCATGAACGCCCCCTGGCCAGCATTCATTATGGGCGTCGGAGCGCCAGCCACAATCCGAGGCGTACTGTCAGGCGTAACAGTCAGCGAACGCAAACCAGAACCAACAGCCAAGACACTCCGAGTCGCAGAGGCAGAGCAGGAGGTATAGGCGATGGTCGCCGCTGACAGCCCCCTCGGCCGGCTTGTGACCGCAGCCCGTCCCGCCCGGCCTTGGCTTCATCTATCTGTCTCCTCGTGGTGGGCCCGCGTGTTGATCGCCGCTGGGGCTCAGCCCGTTCCTACCGACGCCATGACTGCCACGTTCACCCCTGAACATGCATCCGAAGAGGCGACGGACGTTGCAACAGATCCCGTCCCATGTGGCGTTTCTTCGCCGACCGTCAATGCCCGCACCGGCCACATCGGCGGCAGCCACGATTCCTCCGGCACGCTGCTCGGCAAGAAGCAGCGCCAGCAATTGGGGACAGTCACGCCCCCGCTGAACACGCTCCCCGGTCTGCCTGCTGGGCTCATCGGACGCGGTGACGAGCTCGCCCGGCTGTTGGCAGCTCTAGACCCCAACGCCGACGATCCCGAAAATGGGGCCTCCGGCAGGGCGGTGGTCGCAACGGTGACCGGGACGGTTGGGACCGGCAAGACCGCGCTTGCTGTCGCCACCGCGCACGAGGCCCATCGGCGCGGCTGGTTCCGCACGGTGCTATTCGTCGACCTTCAGGGCTACACCCCCGGCGCCGTCCCAGTCGTCCCCGAGCAGGCTCTGGTCACCCTGCTGCGAGCGCTGGACGTCCGGAGCCCGGACATCCCACCCACCATGGACGAGCAGGCCGGCCTGTATCGCTTCTTACTCCACGACCTCGCCACCAGGCAAGATGCGCCGGTACTCGTCGTTGCAGACAACGCCCGCACCGCTGACCAGGTCCTACCACTGAAGCCGGGGCCCGGCAGGCACCGTCTTCTCGTGACCTCGCGCCATGCATTCCCCGAACTCGGTGAGGCCCGACGCGTCAACCTTGGGGTTCTCCCCAACCAAGCGTCGATCGACCTACTCATCAACATTCTGGCCGAGTCCGACCCGGACGACCCGCGCACCATCGACACCGAAGGGCTTGGCGAGCTCGCACGGGCATGCGGGCACCTGCCGCTGACGTTGAAGCTCGCTGCCACGCTGCTAACCAACCACCCCCGCCAGACCCCGCGTGCCCTGGCGGCCCGGCTCGTCGACACGTCAAAGCAGCTGGACCAGACGGACCTGGGGACAAGCTCGTCGACGATGCAGGCTGCCTTCGACGCTTCCTTCGAAAACCTGAGCGAACGCCAGGCAGAGATGTTCGTCCGCCTCGCGCTGAACCCGGGACCCGACATCTCCACCGGCGGGGCTGCCGCGCTTGCCGGCATGCCCACCGACGATGTGGAGGAGGTGCTCGCGGATCTAGCCGCTGCCCACCTCATCCGCCACGACCACGAAAGCGGACGGTGGTCCATGCACGGTCTGCTCCGCGACTACGCCGAAGCTCAACGCGCGATCCGCACCGACGATTCCCCGAGAACTGCAGCAGCCCACGAAGAGGCACGGGATCGTCTTCTCAACTTCTACCTGGCCCGTGCCGAAGCGGCCATCGGTTGTTTGCGCGCTCTGCCAGGCGACGACATTCCGGTTATCTTCGAGGGACGCGATGACGCTTTGGCGTGGCTGGACGCCGAACGCACCAACCTCATCGGTATCGTCAACACGATTGCGGATGATCGGCCTCACCTTGCTGTTCGTATGAGCGCTCCCCTCTGCGAGTACTTGTCATGGCGGCGCTTCCTCAATGACCAACTCACCGTGGCCGCCATGGCACGCGATGCTGCCCAAGCGATCGGGAATCTCCAGAGTGAAGCCGACGCCTGGAACAACCTCGGCTCCGTACTTCAGGATCTCCACCGATTCAACGAAGCGATCGCTGCTTTGGAGCACGCCCGCGACCTCTACCAACAAACCGGCGACTCCCACCGCGAAGCCGCCGCGTGGAACAACCTCGGCCTCACACTTCGCTCCGTCCATGAGTTCAGCGAAGCCGTCATCGCTTTGGAGCACGCCCGCGACCTCTACCAACAAACCGGCGACTCCCACCGCGAAGCCGCCGCGTGGAACAACCTCGGCCTCACAATCGCTGCTCTGCGACACGCCTGCGACCTTTACCAACAAATCGGCGCCCCCCACAGCGAGGCCGACGCGTGGAACAACCTCGGCCTCACACTCCGCTCCGTCCACCACTACGACGAAGCAATCACCGTCCACGAGCGCGCCCGCGACCTCTACCAACAAATCGGCGACCTTCATCGCGAAGCCGGGGCGTGGAGTAACCTCGGCCTCACACTCCACGAGGTGCGGCAGATGTTCGAGGCGATGCACGCTTTCCAACGCGCAGCGGTCTTGTACACGCAAACTCAAGACGATGACCGACGAAACCAAGTCCTGCAGCTCTTGAGCTCAGCGCGCGATGAATACGAACGTCCGCGCCGTGAGGCGTTGGCCCGCATCATCGGAACACGTTCGTAAATCAATCACCGCTGCATGCCCGTCGTCCTGAGCCGCACACGACGTGCCTCTTGTGTAGTGGACGGAAGGCCTCAGTCGCGAGTGATCCCCGAAGTCAGCCGCCCCAAGGGCCGCTGCCACTCGGTCATCGGCCCGATGGCCGGCGCCAGTTCTTCGTTGCGATCCTCGGCCGCCCCGAAGGGCGGCTGCCACTTCCCCCTGGACGAGTTCACCGCCCTACCACCGGGAGTGTGTGCCCCAGGCTGGTCGACGAGTGGGGGCCGGCAGGAGTGGGGCTGGAGGTGGTGGACGGTGCCGTCCACCGACGCGGTGAACCGGCGAGCCACCGATACGGCCGCGCAATCAGAAAGCAATCACACGACGATCAAATCGCAATCACGAAACAATCAGCCCGCAATCAGAAGAACATCAGAGCCCGATCCCCAGCCGCGCAGGAACGACTTCGAACCCAGGGTGCGCAAGTCACCAATCAGCCATTCAGAGCCGCGAGAAGGCAACGCAGCACCTCCTGGACCTCGTGCGCGGGAAACATCACCAGGTCTCCACTGTCCCCCCGCCAGGTGAAGACCCCACCCCGGCACCACACGGTGAGCCCGCCCGGAAGCGAGAGCACCGACACAGAGGCGTGCACCGCGCCATAGATCCGGTGCACACCGTGCGACCGCAACGCCGCGTACAACCGCTGGGCAGGTCCGACAGCGTCCACTCCGCTGGCGCCGGGGCGACTGCCTGGGGTGGTTCGCCAGCCCACGCCGTGGTTCACGCCAAGAGGCGGACCGGAGCTGCGGACTCCCGCGCAAGACGGAGATCCATCGTGGTGGAAACGAGAGTAGCTACGTCCGTGTGGGCGAGGGCGCGCGATCATCCTCAACGGGTGCCTCCCACTCCTGCGAACACCCGGTGCCAGACGAGGTGTCGCGAGCCGGGGCGTGTCCCGCCGAGACACCAGGGCACGTCGGCCGTGGCGTTTCGGGCGGGCGGCGATAGATTGCCGTGGTTGCGCCGGTGATCGAGGTCGTTGAAGTCTGCCGGTCGACGCATTCGCGTCCCCCTTCCGCTCGTCAAGCCGCATACGCGGCTGATCGCGGTCCATGAACGCTCTACTCGACGTGACCTGGCAAGTCAATTGCGATAAGATTCTCGAGAATACTCGACCACGCGAAGCACAATCCGGGAAATAGTCGGCCAAGTACTCAATAGCGGATTTTCCGCGCAAATCGAATTCTGGCGCACCTCGAAGTGGTGCACCCGCCGGGTGCACCGTCCCCGACACACCCCGGCCGAACCCGGAACACCCCGGAAACGACTCCGCCGACGACGTCGGCGATTCTCGCAAAACCGCAGGTCAGAATAGGTTCACGGTGGGTGGTTCGATTCCCGTCATCCGCTCCAGAGCAGCAGAAGGCCAGGTAGTTCGGGGTAAACCGAACACCTGGCCGAACTGCTTTCCGGGGCCTTCTAGGAGCCCGCGTGCCCGCTACGTGCCACACACGTGCCATGCCCGGGGGTCGGTCCGCCCCCTGGCCAGTGCGAACAGCGGGGCCGACTGGCCTTGGGTTTCGGCGATGTGCTTGGCCGCCTCATTTACGGGCCGAGGTTGGTGCCGCCGATGGACACCGCCATGGCCCGCGGGCGGCATGGTGGTCGCCACATCGCGGAACGAGCTTCCAGCAGCGACCTCCGTGCGGCACGGGGAGCCCGGGATGACGGACCTGCTCGCTTATACGGTCCGGTGAGCAGGCTGACGGCCGTGGCAACGGACAAGGGATGACGGACGAGTCGCGCCTACTGGCTCTCGGAGAGGTAGGACAGGTCCGCCGACTGGTTGCCGACGTCCTCCGGGTTCTCCACGCTCAGGATCGTGGTCGTGGTGTCGAGGCCCAGGTGGGGAACCTGCCCCGGGGGCGGTCGGCGAGGTGCTCCGGGAGCTGGGGGTGCGGACGGACCGGTCGCTGGGTGGTTTCTCAGTCGGCCTGCTCGCTTGCCTGGTCAGCGTCATACGTGGTGAACAGGGTGCGTGCGAGTGGATAGGCGAACGGTGCCATGCCCGCGACGGTGATGAGCAGGCTGGCCAGCAGTCCGGCGACGAGTTTTGCGGCCGCCTGGTGGCGAAGCCGCCGGAGGAGCAGGGTGTAGGCGGTGACGGTGAGCAGACCGGTCACAAGCCCGCCGAGCAGGACGGGGATCACGTAGCCCATGTTGTCGCAGTCCCACTGGGGCGGGTTCGTCTCGGGCCAGGGAACGCAGCCGACGTGGAAGTACCGCATGGTGTTGAAGGTCGCCACGCCGCCGAGGTAGAAGGCCGCGGCGAGCAGCGCCACGCCCAAGAGCGTGACGAGCAGGCCGAGGACGATCTTCTTGATCATGGTGCGGCATCTCCAGGGCAACGGATTGACGCCCGGAGGCGTCGACTTCGGGTGCAGAGATCCGTGCGTTCCGGGCTCAGAAGCCCCGCTTGTTTCGGCGGCGCTGAGCTTTCTGCACCAATCATGCCGAGACGAAGCAGCGGAAGACCTAGGCACTGTCAGTCTGATGCCTCTTGAGTAACCTCGCTGGCGTCGTTCAGGTGATGTGCCGGGGGCGACCGCGACCGAGCAGTCGCCCCCGGGGGGGGGGAAGCGGCCTGGCGGCGCATCCCCGTGGCCTGGTCAGGCGCCGGTGGGAGCGCTCGCGCTGCTACGCGAGGAGCCGTGGGAAGCGTCGCCCTCCGCGATGTCGCTCAGCACCTCGGACGCGGCCAGCTCGTCCTCCGCGGCCAACCGGTCGAAACCAGCAACAGGGGGGTAGGTGTAGCGGCCCAGCGACCCGATGAGGACCGCAGCGGCGACCAGTGCTCCCGCCAGCACCGGGGTGATCGGGTCATAGGATCCCAGCAGGTCGTAGCCCAGCCCCAGCAGGAACGGCCCGAAGGCGGTGCCCAGCAGGAACGCCGCTTGGACCACGCCGAGGATCCGGCCGAACTGGCGCGTGCCCAGGTAGCGGCTGATGAGGACGGCCAGCAGATCGCCCTCGATTCCGAAGGCCACCCCGATGAACGCGACCGCGATGACGGCGGAGGGGAACGGCGGATGCAGGAAGAACAGCCCCGCGATCGGGGCGAGGATCACGATCGGGCCGACGACGGTCCCGCGCACGCGGTCGATGATGAACCCCCCGGCCAGCCGGCCGACCAGCGACGCCAGGCCGAAGACGACGAGCAGCGTCTCGGCCTGACCGGTGCTCAGTCCCCGGTCGGTCATCATCGGCACGAGGTGCACCTGCAGGCCGATGATCACGGTGCCGGCCAGGCCCAGCCCCAACGCGATGAGCCAGAAGTGGCGGGTGCGCAGCGCCTCCCGGAATGTCAGGCCGGGCAGTTCCAGGCTGACCTCGCGGTCCCCGACCTCGGTCTCACGGACGAGCCGTCCCCGGACGTGCTGCTCCGCCCGGGCGCGTACCAGCAGCAGCACCGCGGGGACCGACACCGCGACGGAGACCAGCGCCATGAGCGCGTAGGCGGACCGCCATCCGAAGTTGTCGATGAGCGCGCCGGCCAGCAGGGGGTTGAGGGCCGAGCCCAGGCTCACCAGGGCCGTCACCACGCCGATCGCCAGGGCCCGGTTGTTGTCGAACCAGGTCACCACCGCCCGGGCGCAGGGGACCACCGTGCCGGCCCCGAAGAACCCCACGAAGAAGCACGGGATGAGGTAGGCGGGTGCGATGGGCGGCATCAGCCCGATCATCGCCATCGACACCGCGTACAGCACGAACGACGGCACGAGGACATAGCGCACGGCATAGCGGTCGATGAGCTGCCCGACGAGGAGCAGGCCGATAGCCATTCCGACCGCCGCCACCGAGTACGACCCGGTGATGGTCGTGCGGCTGAATCCGGTCTCCTCGACGATCGGCAGGACGAACAGGCCGAGCGTGGCCAGGTACATGGTGCTGGGTGCGACGGCGTTGGCGACACCGGCGCCGACGGGTACCCGCCACGGGCTCCGTTGCTTGGCGGCGCGAGGAGGGGCAGAGTGCATGTGGATCGCTCCTAGCAGTGCGGCGGCCACTCCCGCGCCGCTCATGTGGCTGCTCCGGGGCCGTCGGCGACCAGGCGGCCTGCGGAGCCGGGGGTGGCGGGGTGGTCAGGT
>NZ_QEIO01000013.1 GCF_003336425.1 Marinitenerispora sediminis
CACTGCCCCCGGCCCCCCGCGACGAACCGACGCACGCACCCCACTCGCAGGGAGAACGCGACCGATGCTCACCGCCTCGATCACTCTCGACCCGGCCTTCCGCGTCGCCCCGGTCAACCGCCGCACCTTCGGCTCCTTCGTCGAGCACCTCGGCCGCTGCGTCTACACCGGCATCTACGAACCCGGGCACCCCGCGGCCGACGCCGACGGCTTCCGCACCGACGTCCTCGACCTCGCCCGGGAGCTCGGCGTGACGGTGGTCCGCTACCCCGGCGGCAACTTCGTCTCCGGCTACCGCTGGGAGGACGGGATCGGTCCGCGTGAGTCGCGCCCCACCCGGCTCGACCTCGCCTGGCACAGCACCGAGACCAACGAGGTCGGCCTCGACGAGTTCGTCCGGTGGAGCGCCCGGGCCGGCGTCGAACCCATGATGGCGGTCAACCTCGGCACCCGGGGCATCCAGGAGGCGCTGGACCTGCTGGAGTACGCCAACCACCGCGGCGGCACCACCTGGTCGGACCGGCGGATCGCCAACGGGTCGCCCGAGCCGCACGGCATCCGCATGTGGTGCCTCGGCAACGAGATGGACGGCCCCTGGCAGATCGGGCACAAGACCGCCCGCGAGTACGGCCGGCTGGCCGCCGAGACCGCCCGCGCCATGCGGCTCCTCCAGCCCGGCCTCGAACTCGTCGCGTGCGGCAGCTCGCACCTGGGCATGCCCACGTTCGCGGAGTGGGAGGCCGCCGTCCTGGAGGAGGCCTACGACGCCGTCGACTACATCTCCCTGCACGCCTACTACGAGGAGAAGGACGGCGACCTGCCGAGCTTCCTCGCCTCCGCGGTGGACATGGACCGGTTCATCGACGCCGTCGTCGCCGCCGCCGACCACGTCCGCTCCCGGGTCCGCAGCCCCAAACGGATGATGCTGTCGTTCGACGAGTGGAACGTCTGGTACCAGAGCGGCTCCCCGAGCCGGCCGCCCACGGGTGAGGACTGGCCGGTCGCGCCGCCGCTGCTGGAGGACGTGTACAACGTCGCCGACGCGGTGGTCGTGGGCGGCCTGCTGATCTCGCTGCTGCGGCACAGCGACCGGGTCACCGCCGCCTGCCAGGCCCAGCTGGTCAACGTGATCGCCCCGATCATGACGGAGCCCGGCGGGCGCGCGTGGCGGCAGACCACCTTCCACCCCTTCTCCCTGACCGCGCACACCGCCGCCGGCGACGTGCTCCGGGTCGAGCCCGCCGGGCCGGTCCAGGACACCGCCCGGTTCGGCCCGGTCCCCGTGGTCGACGCCGTGGCCACCCACGACGCCGACGCCGGTACCACCGCGGTGTTCGCGGTGAACCGCTCCACCGACCAGCGGGTCGAGCTCGACATCGACGCCCGCGCGCTCGGCGCCGGCCGCATCGCCCGCTGCCTGACCGTCGCCGACGACGACCCGCGCGCCGTCAACACCCCTGACGACCCCGACCGGGTCGTCCCGCACCCCAACCCCGACGCCACCGTCGACAGCGCGCGCGTCCGCGTCGTGCTGCCGCAGGTGTCCTGGACCGTCATCGAGCTCACCGCCGTCCAGGACGAGTGAGACCCGCCGTCCACCCCTTCCATCCCCACCGCACCGAACCCACCAGTGAATCGGCGCCGGTCCGCGCGCACCGCCGGGCGGGCCGGCGCCGGAGGGAGCAGACATGAGGACCCGACGACTCACCGCCGCGGCGATCGCCACCGCGGCGCTGCTGATGACGACGCTGACGGCGTGCGCGGTCGGCGACGCCGCCCGCGGCGAGAACGGCATGGTCGGCATCGCCATGCCCACCCAGTCCTCCGAGCGCTGGGTGCTGGACGGCGAGAGCATGGTCGAGCAGTTCGAGGAGATGGGCTACAGCACCGACCTGCAGTACGCCGAGGACGTGGTCGAGAACCAGGTCTCGCAGATCGAGAACATGATCACCAAGGACGTGGACGCCCTGGTGATCGCGCCGATCGACGCCGCGGCCCTCACCGACGTCGTCCAGCAGGCCGCCGACCAGGACATCCCGGTCATCTCCTACGACCGGCTCATCCTCGGCAGCGAGCACGTCGACTACTACGCCAGCTTCGACAACTTCCAGGTGGGCGTGCTCCAGGGCGAGTACATCGAGGAGCGCCTGGGGCTCGCCGACGGCGAGGGGCCGTTCAACATCGAACTGTTCGCCGGTTCGCCGGACGACAACAACGCCTCCTTCTTCCTCGACGGCGCGATGTCGGTGCTGCAGCCCTACATCGACTCGGGCGACCTGGTGATCCGCAGCGGGCAGACCTCCATGGAGCAGATCGGCACGCTGCGCTGGGACGGCGCCACGGCGCAGGCCCGCATGGACAACCTGCTCAGCGCCAACTACAGCGACGAGCACCTCGACGCCGTGCTGTCCCCCTACGACGGCATCAGCATCGGCATCATCTCCTCGCTGAAGAGCGTCGGCTACGGCACCGAGGACCGGCCGATGCCGGTCATCACCGGCCAGGACGCCGAGGTCGCCTCCCTCAAGTCGATCATCGCCGGCGAGCAGACCCAGACGGTGTTCAAGGACACCCGCGAACTCGCCGAGGTCGCGGTCGGCATGGCCGACGCGGTGATCAACGGCCAGGAGCCCGAAGTCAACGACACCGAGAGCTACGACAACGGCGTCCGGGTCGTTCCGGCCTACCTCCTCGAACCGGTCTCGGTGGACCAGGACAACTACGAGGAGGTGGTGGTCGAGAGCGGCTACCACACCGCCGAACAGCTCGCCGACTAGCCGGCCGGAGGCCGCGATGACCGACACCATCTTGGAGATGCGCGGGATCAGCAAGGAGTTCCCCGGCGTGCTCGCGCTGGAGAACGTCGACCTACGGGTCGCGCGCGGGGAGATCCACGCCCTGATGGGCGAGAACGGGGCCGGCAAGTCGACCCTGATGAAGGTGCTGAGCGGGGTGTACCCGCACGGCACCTACGGCGGCGACATCCTCGTGGACGGCGAGGTCCGCGCGTTCCGCGACATCCGGGACAGCGAGGCCGCGGGCATCGCCATCATCCACCAGGAGCTCGCGCTCATCCCCCAGCTGAGCGTCGCCGAGAACATCTTCCTGGGTAACGAGCGCACCCGCGGCTCCGGCGTCGTCGACTGGGGGCGCACCATCGGCGACGCCCGGGCCCTGCTGGCCCGGGTCGGGCTGCGCGAGGACCCCACCGCCCCGGTGGGGTCGCTCAGCCTCGGCCGGCAGCAGCTGGTCGAGATCGCCAAGGCGCTGTCCAAGGACGTCCGGCTGCTCATCCTGGACGAGCCGACGTCCGCGCTCAACGAGACCGACAGCGCCAACCTGCTCCGGCTGCTGCGCGAGTTCCAGGGCAACGGGCTCACCTCGATCCTCATCTCGCACAAGCTGAACGAGATCACGCAGGTGGCCGACAGCATCACCGTCCTGCGCGACGGACGCAGCATCGAGACGCTGCGCACCGCCGACGGCGAAGTGACCGAGGAGCGCATCATCCGCGGCATGGTCGGCCGCGACCTCGACCACCGCTACCCGGAGCGGACCCCGCGGATCGGGGAGGTCCGGTTCGAGGTGCGCGACTGGACGGTCGACCACCCCACCCGGCTGGACCGCCGGGTAGTCGACGGGGTGGACCTGGCGGTGCGCGGCGGCGAGATCGTGGGCATGGCCGGGCTCATGGGCGCGGGGCGCACCGAGTTCGCCCTGAGCCTGTTCGGCCGCAGCTACGGGCGCTACGTCGCCGGGACGCTGCACAAGGACGGCCGCGAGATCCGCGTCCGCGACGTCGGCGACGCTATCGCGCACGGCATCGCCTACGTGCCCGAGGACCGCAAGGAGCTCGGGCTGATCCTCGACGACGACATCCGGCGCAACATGACCCTGGCCGCGCTCGGCAGGGTCAGCCGGCGCGGGGTCCTCGACCCCGGGCAGGAGGTGCTGCGGGCCGGGGAGCTGCGGGAGCGGCTGCGGATCCGGAGCCGGGACGTCTTCCAGCGCACCGGCGACCTCAGCGGCGGCAACCAGCAGAAGGTCGTGCTCGGGAAGTGGATGTTCGCCGAACCCGACCTGCTCATCCTCGACGAACCGACCCGCGGTATCGACGTCGGCGCGAAGTACGAGATCTACCAGATCATCCACCGCCTGGCCGACCAGGGCAAGTGCGTCCTGCTCATCTCCTCCGAGCTCCCCGAGCTGCTCGGCATGTGCGACCGCGTCTACGCCATGAGCGCGGGCCGCGTCACCGGCGTGCTGCCCCGCGGGCGGGCCGACCAGGAATCCCTCATGCGGCTCATGACGGCGGCCCGCCCCGCCGGTGCCGCGGCCCCGACCACCAGCGAGGCATGACACCGATGACAGCCATCCGCGACGCGATACGGAGCAACGCCCGGCAGTACGGGATGGTGATGGCGCTCGCCGTCATCGTCATCCTGTTCGAGATCCTCACCGGCGGCCTGCTGCTCCGGCCGCTCAACATCACCAACCTCATCATGCAGAACAGCTACGTCCTGATCCTGGCGATCGGGATGATGCTGGTGATCATCACCGGCCACATCGACCTGTCGGTCGGCTCGGTGGTGGCCTTCGTCGGGGCGACCTCCGCGGTGATGCTCACCGGCTGGGGGCTGCCGGTGCCCGTGGTCGTGGTGCTCGCCCTGCTCACCGGCGGGCTCATCGGCGCCTGGCAGGGGTTCTGGATCGCCTACGTGCGCATCCCGGCGTTCATCGTCACGCTGGCCGGGATGCTGGTGTTCCGCGGGGCGACGATGATCGTGCTCGGCGGCGAGTCGATCGGCCCGCTCCCGGAGTCGCTGCGTGCCCTGGGCAGCGGCTACGTTCCCGACGTCGCCGGCGGCGAGGTGCACCTGCTGACCCTGCTGCTCGGCGTGCTCGCCAGCGCCGCGCTGGTCGCCAGCCAGGTGCGGATCCGGGCACGCGGACTGCGCTACGGGCTGCCGGTCGGCTCCCGCAACCTCTTCGTCGCCAAGTGCGCTGCCCTGGTCGTGGTGGTCATGGTGTTCGCCTACGTGCTCGCGATCCACAACGGCATCCCGATCGTCGGCCTGGTGCTGGTCGCGCTGATCGTCGCGTTCTCCTTCGTCATGAACTCCACGACCGTGGGCCGGCGCATCTACGCGGTGGGCGGCAGCGAGAAGGCGGCGATGCTGTCCGGCGTGAAGACGCGGCGCACCACGTTCTGGGTGTTCGTCAACATGGGGGTGCTCTCCGCCCTGGCCGGCCTGGTGTTCATGGCCCGGCTGAACGCGGCCACCCCGCGCGCGGGCACCATGTTCGAGCTCGACGCGATCGCCGCGGCGTTCATCGGCGGCGCGTCGGCCGCCGGCGGTGTGGGCACCGTGGTCGGCGCGGTCGTGGGAGCGCTCGTCATGGGCGTCATGAACAACGGCATGTCGCTCATCGGCCTGGGCGTGGACTGGCAGCAGGCCATCAAGGGCCTGGTGCTGCTCGCCGCCGTGGCGTTCGACATCTACAACAAGAACCGGGTCGGCACGTCCGGCGCCGCCCGGCGGCGCGCGGCGCAGCGTCCGGTGCCGCCGCCCGGGGACGGCGGCAGCGAGCCCGGGGCACCGCCGCCGGCCGCCCGCGCGACCGGATCCGGCCGGGGCTGAGGCGGCCGCGGGCCGGGCCGGCGGTTACCGGAACGGCCCGCGGCGCGGACCGCCGAGCGCACCGAAGGCCCGAAGGCCCGAAGGCCCGGCGAACCGGCGAACCGGCGAACCGGCGAACAGGGCGGAAACGCCGGTGAGTTGCAGTGAGCGCCGGGATTCGCTGCGCTTCACGGGTATCCGTTGGCATTTGTAAGCAGTTCGTGATCTCTTTCCGGTGGGCAGCCGGGTGGACCGGCCGCTACGGTCCTGCGAATAACCGGGACGGACGTCGGTGGTGCGGGGTACCCGCCGCGCCGCCCGCGTCCGGCCCCGGTCGACCCATCCACGACCGGTGAGAGAACGACACACCATGGCCACCTTCGCCAAGTTCCACCTCGACGCCCACCCCGACGCCTCCCGCGAGGTGCTGCACAGCACCCTCGCCCAGCAGGGGTACCGCTACACCTGGGAGAACCCGCAGCAGGGCCTTGCCGAGAAGGGCAGCAAGGTCAAGGCGATGCTGCTCGGCGCCTTCGCGATGCACTACAGGTACGCCCTCAAGCTCGACGCCAACCCGGACGGCAGCCACACGGTGTCGCTGCTGCTGAACAGCACCGGCGTGTCCGGAGGAGCCCTCGGCATCGCCAAGGTGCGCACCCAGCTCGACGAGCTCTACGGGGTGCTCCGGCAGGCGTACACGGCCACCGGGACGCTCCGCAACTCCGAGGTCGGCTGACGTCCGCGCGCCGTCCGGCCCTCTCCGCACAGCCCGCCGATCGGGATGAAACCAGCGGGCGCGGCGACGTAGTCTGAGGGACTGTGGCCGGTCGGATTCGAGACGAAGACGTCGCGCTCGTGCGCGAGCGCTCCCCCATCGCCGACGTGGTCGGCGAGTACCTCCAGCTCCGCAACGCGGGCGGCGGCTCGCTGAAGGGCCTGTGCCCCTTCCATGACGAGAAGTCGCCGTCGTTCAACGTGACGCCGAGCCGGGGGCTGTTCTACTGCTTCGGCTGCTCCGAGGGCGGCGACGTCATCGCCTTCGTGCAGAAGATCGACCACCTCAGCTTCGTCGAGGCGGTCGAGAGCCTCGCCCAGCGAGCCGGAATCCGGCTCCAGTACGAGCAGGGCGGCTACACCCAGCGCACCGACCAGGGGCAGCGCCAGCGGCTGCTCGACGCGCACAAGGCCGCGGCCGAGTTCTACGTCGAGCAGCTGCTCTCCCCCCGGGCCCAGGAAGGGCGGCGCTTCCTCAGCGACCGCGGGTTCACCCGGGCCGACGCCGAGCGGTTCGGCGTCGGCTTCGCGCCGCCGGGCTGGGAGTCGCTCACCACGCACCTGCGCAAGAAGGGGTTCGCCGACAAGGAGATCATCCTCGCCGGCCTGGCCAGCCAGGGCCGGCGCGGCCCCTACGACAAGTTCCGCAACCGGCTGGTCTGGCCGGTCCGCGAGGTCACCGGCGAGGTCGTGGGGTTCGGTGCGCGCAAGCTCGACCCCGAGGACGACGGGCCGAAGTACCTCAACACCCAAGAGACCCCGATCTTCAAGAAGAGCCACCTGCTGTACGGGCTCGACCTCGCCAAGCGCGACATCGCCCGTGAGCGGCAGGCGGTCGTCGTCGAGGGCTACACCGACGTCATGGCCTGCCACCTGGCCGGCGTCACCACGGCGGTGGCCACCTGCGGCACCTCCTTCGGCGAGGAGCACCTGAAGATCCTGCGGCGCATGCTGCTCGGCCGCTCGGAGTTCGGCGGCGAGGTCGTCTTCACCTTCGACGGCGACGCCGCCGGGCAGAAGGCCGCCCTGCGGGCCTTCGCCGAGGAGCACGGGTTCGTCACCGAGACGTTCGTCGCGGTGCAGCCCGACGGCCTCGACCCGTGCGACCTGCGCCTCAAGCACGGCGAGGCCGCGGTGCGCGACCTCGTGGCCGCCAAGCGCCCGCTGTACGAGTTCGCCATCCGCAGCGAGATCGAGAACCACAACCTCGACACCTACGAGGGGCGCATCGCCGCCTTCGAGGCCGCCGCCCCCATCGTCGCCGGAATCCGCAACGAGGGCATCCGCAAGTTCTACGGCGTCAGCCTGGACAAGTGGGTCGGCCTCATGGACGAGAGCTACGTGCTGCGCCGCGTCGACGAGCTCGCCAGCGGCGGCCGCACCGCGCGCCGGGGCCGGCCGCAGCCGGCCCGCACCGCCGGCGGCCCGGACACCGCCGGCTACGACCGCCGCGACCCCGTGGTCCAGCGGGAGCGGCAGGCGCTCAAGATCGCCCTCCAGCACCCCGCCCTCGCGGCGGAGTTCGACCGGCTGGACGCCGAGGCGTTCACCGTGCCGCAGCACCGCGCGGTGCAGGAGCTGATCCGCGCCCAGGGCGGCACCGCGGCGGCCGACGACCCCGCGCGATGGGCGGCCCGGCTGCGCGACGCGGCGCCCAACGACGCCCAGCGCGGCTTCGTCACCGAACTCGCCGTGGAGCCGATCGAGGTCTATGGAGAGCTCGACGAGCATTTCGCCACGGAAATACTCGGCGCAATCACAATTCATTCCATCGATCGGCAGATCGCAAACCTCAAATCGCGGCTGGGCCGTCTCGACGCGGTCGCCGACGCCGAGGAATACCAGCGGGTATTCGGCGAGCTCATGGCCGTTGGCCAGCGGAAACGCGTCATGCGGGAGCGTGTCGCCGGAACCGCGTAACACCGAGGTGACAATAATAGTCCTCTCCATTCCGGCGGCGGAGCGGGCACACTGTATTCGTGGCTCTTTCGGCGCTGCCCAGCGAGATGCCGCCCATTCAGGAGGTGGTGCGGCTGGTCGCGGGCGAAAAATCCGATGAACCGGTCACCACCGCCGACGTCGCCGCCGTCCTCGACCGCCTGGACGCCCCGCCCGAGGTCCTCGACCAGGTCGTCCGCGGCCTGGCGCGACAGGGGGTCGACGTCGTCGACCCGGCCGCCGAGGAGCCCGCGGCCGCGGCCGAGTCCGCGCGCCGGGCCCCCACCGGCGACCTCGTGCGGATCTACCTCCGCGAGATCGGCCGGATCCCGCTGCTCTCGGCGGCGGAGGAGGTCGACCTCGCCAAGGCCATCGAGGCCGGCCTGTACGCCGAGCACAAGCTCGGCCCGTCCCCTCCCGCGCCCCCGCCGTCCTGCGGCGGCGTCCCGCACAGCGCGGTCGAACTCCGGGAGCTGGCGGCCGACGGCGAACGCGCCAAGGGACGGCTGATCGAGGCCAACCTGCGGCTGGTGGTCTCGATCGCCAAGCGCTACATCGGGCGCGGCCTGCTGTTCCTGGACCTCATCCAGGAGGGCAACCTCGGCCTGATCCGCGCGGTGGAGAAGTTCGACTACGCCAAGGGGTACAAGTTCTCCACCTATGCCACCTGGTGGATCCGGCAGGCCATCACCCGCGCCATCGCCGACCAGGCGCGCACCATCCGCATCCCGGTGCACATGGTCGAGACCATCAACAAGCTCATGCGGGTGCAGCGGCAGCTGCACCAGCAACTCGGCCGCGAGCCGACCCCGGGGGAGCTGTCCAGCGAGATGGGCCTCGGCGACGAGCGTGTGCAGGAGATCCAGCGCCTCGCCCAGGAGCCCGTCTCACTCCAGGCGCCCATCGGCGAGGAGGACTCCGACTTCGGCGACTTCATCGAGGACTCCGACGCCGTCGCCCCCGTCGAGGCCGCCGCCTTCGTCATGCTGCAGGACCAGCTCGGCGGCCTCCTGGGGGCGCTGTCCGAGCGGGAGCAGCGCATCATCCGGCTCCGGTTCGGACTGGCCGACGGCCACCCGCGCACGCTGGAGGAGGTGGGCCGGGAGTTCGGTGTCACCCGTGAGCGCATCCGGCAGATCGAGTCCAAGACCCTGGCGAAGCTGCGGCACCCATCGCGGGCCAGAATGCTCCGCGACTACCTGGAATGACCGGCCGGTGGCCGGGTCCGGCGAACCTCGTGCGCCGGGCCCGGGGCGCGGCTACCGTCGGACGTGATGCCTGCCGACCAGCGCGCCCGCGCGACCCGCGCCGGCGGCCGGCGCCCGGGCGCGGTCGCCGCACTGGCTGCGGCCGTCCTGCTCGGCGCGGTGCTGACCAGCGCCTTCGTGGTGATCGTCGCGCGCGCCGAACCGGACGGGGAGCCGCGGCGCATCGCCTACTTCGCCGAGTGGAACATCGCCAACCGGGGCTACACCGTCCGCGACATCGAGGAGAGCGGCGCCGCCGAGCGCCTCACCCGGGTGCTGTGGGCGTTCGGGCACGTCGGCGCCGACGGCCGGTGCGGCGTGCCGGCCGACGGCAACCAGGCCTGGGAGCTGTACCAGCGGCGCTACCCGGCCGAGCTGAGCGTGTCGGGCGAGGCGGACGGCTACCGGCAGCCGCTCGCCGGCGCCCTCAACCAGCTCCGCGCGCTCCGGGAGCGCCACCCGGGACTCGGTGCCTCCATCTCGCTGGGCGGCTGGAACGGGTCGGCGTTCCTCTCCGACGCCGCGCTGACCGAGGAGTCCCGCCGCGCGTTCGTCGCCTCCTGCGTGGACCTGTGGCTGCGCGGCGACCTTCCGCACCGGGACGGCGAACCCCAGGGCGGCCCGGGCGCGGCCGAGGGCGTCTTCGACGGTGTCGACCTGGACTGGGAGTGGCCGGGCGGCGGCGGGCGGACCGGGAACGCGGCGCGTCCGCAGGACCGGCGCAACCTCACGCTGCTGGCCGCGGAGTTCCGCCGCCAGCTCGACGCGTTGTCGGCCGAGACCGGGCGGACGTACACGCTGTCGGTCTCCCTGCCGCACGACCTGGAGCGCATGCGGGCCGGATACGAGCCCGAGCTGTACGACCTGGTCGACTTCGCCACGGTCCAGGGCTACGACTTCACCGGCTCGTGGAGCGCCACCACCGACCACCACTCCCAGCTGTACGCCCCCCGGGACGCCCCGACCGCCACCAGCGTCGACCGGTCCGTGCGGGGCTACCTGTCGCACGGCCTGCCGGCCGACAAGCTCGTGGTCGGCTTCCCCGGCTTCGGGCGCGGCTGGCGCGGCGTCCCCCCGGACGGGTTCGGCCGCCACGCTCCGTCCGCCGGACCGGCCGAGGGCGGGTACGGGGAGGGGACGGACGCCTATGCGGACCTGCGGGACCGCCCCGGCCTGCGGTTCCTCGACCCGCTGAACGGAACGTACTGGATCTACGACGGCGACGCGTGGTGGACCTTCGACCCTCCGGAGGTGGTCGCGCTCAAGGGGACCTACGCCCGGGAGCGGGGGCTGGGCGGCCTCATGCTGTGGAACCTGGACATGGACCCCGACGGCGAACTGGTGGCGGCGATGGACGAGTCGCTGGGGGAGGGGTGAACGGCCGGGCGGCCGCGGCCGCCGCCGCCGATGAGCGGGGGACTCGGCTGTCGGACCGGTCCCGCAACGAGGGCTCCTTCCCCGCCGATGCCCGGCCGGCCGGCGAGCGGAGCGCCGGGCGGGGCAGCCGTGTCCACCGCCGCCGCCCCCGCCGCGCAGCAGCAGCCCGACGAGTTCGCCCCCGCCGGCCAGTCGCTGCCACAGGGGTCGTGCAGGAGGATCTCGTCGGTGGCGTCGCGGTCGCCGGTGGCGATGGCGATGGCGGCAAGCCTCCGGACCCCGTCGCCGACCGGGCGCGGTGGGGTGGTCGGGGGTCCGGGCCGCGTCGGCGATGGTGGGCGCCCGGCTCGGCCGCTTGACGATGTGAACCGCGCCTCGTACCTTCGTCTGTGACATCAGACGTCTGATGTCACACCATCGAACACGACGGCGTGGAAGGAGGCCCTGGTGGCCCTGTCGGACGAGATCGCCGAAGACCTGCTGACGGCGATCATCGACGGACGCTACTCCGCCGGCAGCGCGCTGCCGCCCGAGGGCGAACTCGCCGAGAAGTACGCGGTCAGCCGGCTCACCGTCCGGGAGGCGATCACCGCGCTGCGGGTGCAGAGCGTCGTGCGGATCCAGCGCGGCCGGGGCACCTACGTCAACCCGCCGGACCAGTGGACCGCCCTGGAGCCCATGATCCGGGCCGCCGCCTCCACCCCCCGCACCAGCGCCGCCATCTCCGACCGGCTCATCGAGGCCCGCCGGCTGATCGAGACCGGCGCCGCCCAACTCGCCGCCGAGCGCCGTACCGACGAGGACCTGGAGCAGCTGGCCGCCCTGCTCGACGACATGCGCGCCGCCGACGGTGCCAGCGACGTCGAACTGTTCGTCCAGGCCGACATCGCCTTCCACGACGGCGTTATGCGCGCCACCGGCAACGCGTTCGTGCCGCTGCTCTTCGAACCGTTCGGGCGGCTGCTGGTGGAGGCGCGCCGCGAGACGTCGGCGGTCGCGCAGATCCGGGCGCACGCCATCGACCACCACGCGGCCATTCTCGACGCGATCAGAGCCGGCGACGCCGAACGCGCCCGCACGGCCATGACGGCGCACCTCAACCAGACCGCCGACGACCTGCACACCCACGTGGTCGCGCCGAGGACCGCGCCGGACGAGGCCGCCGGCACCGGCTGACCGGGCCTCCGGCCGTCCCGGGGCCAGCGGGTCCCGGGGCACGGTATCGGACAGACGGTCAGACTGCCTGACACCTCCCGCCCCCGTTCCCACCCGACCGAAGGAAACACACCTCATGTCCCACCCTCCGCAGCCCGGTGCCGCCGAGGCCGCTGGCGCCGTACCGCTGGAGCGGCTACTGGCCGACCAGCCGGCCGTGCGCCCCGTCCCGGCCGCCGAGGTCGCCGCCCGCGTCGCCGGCGGCCCCCGGCTGGTCGTGCTCGACGACGACCCCACCGGCACCCAGACGGTCGCCGACGTCCCGGTGCTCACCCGGTGGGAGGTGGACGACCTGCGGTGGGGGCTCCGCCAGGACAGCACGGCGCTGTTCGTGCTCACCAACAGCCGCAGCCTCGGCCCCGAGGAGGCCGCCGAGCGCACCCGCGCCGTCGTGCGCGCGCTGCGCACGGCGTCGGCCGCCGAAGGCGTGGACTTCGTGATCGCCAGCCGCAGCGACTCCACCCTGCGCGGCCACTTCCCGCTGGAGACCGACGTCATCGCCGACGAGCTCGCCGCCACCGGCGCCGGCCCGATCGACGGTGTGGTCGTCGTGCCCGCCTACATCGAGCCGGGCCGGCTCACCGTCGACTCCACGCACTGGATGCGCGCCGACGGCCGCATGCTGCCGGTGGGACAGAGCGAGTTCGCCCGCGACGCGACCTTCGGCTACCGCAGCTCCGACCTGCGCGCGTGGATCGAGGAGAAGACCGGCGGGCGCGTGGCCGCCGCCGACGTCCTCGCCGTGACCCTCGCGGACCTGCGGGAACGCGGTCCCGAGCACGTCGCCGGGCTGCTCGCCGGCCTGCGCGGCGGACGCCCCGCCGTGGTCGACGCCGCCTGCGACGACGACCTGCGGGTGCTCGCCCTCGCCCTCGCCGACGCGGAGGCGCGCGGCACGCGGCTGCTCTACCGGGTCGGCCCCTCGTTCGTACGCGCCCGCTCCGGCCAGGACGCCCGCCCGCCCCTCACCGCCGAGTCGCTTCGCGCCCTCAGCGCCGACCGGGACGGCGCCCCGGCCGCCGAGCACGGCCTGATCGCCGTCGGCTCGCACGTCGGACTCACCACCCGCCAGCTCGACCGGCTCCGCCAACTCGACGGCCTCGCCGAGTTCGAGCTGCACGTGCCCACCCTGCTGGACGCCGACCGGCGCGCCGGCCACATCGCCGAGGTCGTGGCCGCCTGCGCCGCGGCCCTCGACCGCACCGAGGTGGTCCTGCGCACCAGCCGCGACCTGGTGGTGGGCGGCGACGCCGACAGCAGCCTGGCGATCGCCCGCGAGGTCTCCGCGGCCCTGGTCGAGTCCGTCCGCGCCATCGCGGCCGAACGGCGGCCGGCCTTCGTCGTCGCCAAGGGCGGCATCACCTCCAGCGACATCGCCACCGAGGGACTGGAGGTCCGCCGGGCCTGGGCACGCGGCACCATGCTCCCCGGCATCATCTCGCTGTGGCAGCCGGTCTCCGGGCCCGGCGCCGGCATCCCCTACATCGTGTTCCCCGGCAACGTCGGGGACGACGACGCTCTCGCCGTCGTTGTCGACCGTCTCAGGAGCCGTTGATGCTGACGCGTGGAACCGACGTCCTGACCGGCGCCGCCGCCGAGCGCCGCGCCGTGCCCGGGTTCGTCGCCTACAACCTGGAGACCGCGCAGGCTGTCGCGGCCGCGGCCGAACTGGCCGGCGCCCCGGTGCTGCTCCAGGCCGGGTCGAGCGCCTTCCGGCACACTGGACGCGACGCGCTCGTCGAACTCGCCCTGGGCGTGGCCCGGCGCAGCGCCGCCCCGATCGGCGTGCACCTCGACCACAGCCGGGATCCCGAGGAGGCCGCCGCCTGCATCGCCGCGGGCTACACCTCCGTCATGATCGACGGATCGCACCTTCCGTTCACCGAGAACGTCGAACTCACCCGCGCGGTGGTGCGCCGCGCCCACGACGCGGGCGTGTGGGTGGAGGGGGAACTCGGCGCGATCGCCGGCGACGAGGACGTGTCCACCGACGCCTCCGGCGGCACCATGACCGACCCCGGCCAGGCGGCCGAGTTCGTCGCCGCCACCGGCGTGGACGCGCTCGCGGTCTCGGTCGGCAACGTGCACGGCTTCACCAGCGCGCCCGTCCGGCTCGACCTCGACCGGCTCGCCGACATCCACGAGCTCGTGCCGGTCCCGCTCGTCCTGCACGGTGCGAGCGGCCTGCCCGAGGAGCAGCTGCTCGGCGCGCTCGACCGCGGCGTCGCCAAGGTCAACGTCAACGCCGAACTGCGCCGCGCCTACCTGACCGCCGTCGCCGACCGCCTCCCGGAGGCGCTGCCCGCCTCCGACACCGTCGCCACCTGGGCGGCTGGCCGCGGCGCGGTGCGCGACACCGCACTGCGGATCATCCGGCTCCTCGGCCGCGCCGGCACCGAGCCGGCGCCCTGACAGGGCACTCCGCCTGCACACGCCGCGTCCGGGCGGAGCTGCGATATCCCGGGGGCGCCGCCGCGAGGAGGAGCGCCCGGATCCGGACCCCCGGCACCACCGCCGGGACGGCCCCGCCCACTCCGATCCCGCCACGGGAGCACCTCCGACCGCCGCACGGGGGGCGCGGCCGGACGCTCCCGCCGATCGGAGGCGGGCGGTCCCGGTGCGGCGGCGGCCGACCCCCGCAAGCACACCCACGACACTGAGGACCCGAACATGTCCGAATCCACCTCGTCCACGCCCGCCGTGCCCCGCGTCGCGGTGCTCGGCCTTGGCGCCATGGGGCTGCCCATGGCCCGCCACCTGGCCGCCGACCTGCCGGTCACCGTCTTCGACGTCGCCGCCGAACGCCGCGCGCTCCTCACTGCCGTCGGCGCCGAGGACGCCGCCAGCCCGGCCGAGGCGGCCCGTGCCGCCGACGTCGTGCTCGTCGCCGTCCGGGACCAGGCGCAGGTCGAGGCCGCGCTGTTCGGCCCGGACGGCGCCGCCACGACGCTGCGCCCGGGCGGGGTCGTCGTCCTCACCAGCACCGTCGGCCCCGACGCCACCCGCACCACGGCCGCCCGGCTCGCCGAGTACGGCATCCAGACCGTGGACGCCCCCGTCAGCGGCGGTCCCACCCGCGCCGGCAACGGCGACCTGCTCATCGTCGTGGGCGCGGCGCCCGCGGCGCTGGAGCCCGCCCGCCCGGTGCTGGAGCGGCTCGCCTCCACCCTCACCATCGTCGGGCCCAACCCCGGGGACGGCCAGGCGCTCAAGGCCATCAACCAGCTGCTCGCCGGCGTGCACATCGCCGCCGCGGCCGAGGCCGTCGCTCTGGCCCGCGGGCTCGGGCTGGACCCGGCCGTGGTCGTCGGCAGCCTCGCCCAGGGCGCGGCCGGCTCCTTCATGCTCGCGGACCGGGGACCCCGCATGCTCCAGGCGTACGGCGAGGGTGCCGAGGTCCGCTCGCGGCTGGACATCTTCGTCAAGGACATGGGCATCGTCACCGACGTCGCCAAGGGCGCCCACGTGCCCACCCCGCTGGCGGCGGCCGCCCAGCAGCTCTACCTCCTCGGCGAGCGGGCCGGTCTCGGCGCCCAGGACGACTCCAGCGTGGTCACCGTGCTCTCGCCACGTGACGACACCGGGGACCGGTGACGAGCCGCGCCGCGCTGCTCACCTGCCCGGCGGCCAGGGCGGCGGCCGGGCGTGCGCCCGGCCGCCGCTAGGCTGGCGGTATGGCATGGCTGCGCCGGTACGGACGACCGAGGGACGTGGAGTCCCGGCTCCACCTGCCGTCCGGCGAACGGGCGCTGGCGCGCGGCACGACCCCCGAGGGTGAACTGGTCGCCACCACCCGCGCCCTGCACCTGCCCGACGGCCGCGCCGTTCCGTGGCAGGACGTCGACCAGATCCGCTGGACCGGCGCCGGCTTCACCTTCGTCGAGGAGGGCGCCGGCGAGCACACCTACACCGTCACCGAGCCCGGCCGGCTCGCGGAGACCGTCTACGAGCGGGTGACCGCGAGCATCCTGTTCACCCAGCACGTCCCGCTCACCGGCGACGCCGACGACCCCAGGGGCGCCAGACTGGTGGCCCGCCGCCCGCCCGACGGCGAGGACGTGCTGTGGCGGGTGTACTACGACGAGGGCGTGGATCCCACCGACCCGGCCGTGCGCGAGCGCGCCGCCAGGGCGCTGACCGAGGTCCGCGACCAGATGGGGTTGTAGCCCGGTCACATCTTTCCGGTGCCGCGGCAGGCCGGGCAGCTCATCGTGTCCGAACTCTGGCCGCCGGAGCCGTCGTGGGTCGACTCGACGACACCGGTACCTCCGTAGACCGGACAGTCCGGTGCCTCGCCATGCTTGCCCATTCACGTCCTCCGTTCGACAGGGGTGGCGGGACGGTCCAGCCACACGCGCTGCCCGTCTGGGGTGACGTCCAGGCCGAACCGCTCCGCGTCCGGCTCGCCCCAGCTCACCCAGTCCCGGTACGCGGTCACCAGCTCGTCCCACAGGTCACGCGGTCCACGCTGGGTCACCTGCGCTGCGCCGTCGTCGGGCGGCGCCACGGCGATGGCGTGTGAGTCGCTCGCCAGGTCTCGCACGACGAGCCGGAACGTGCCGTCCACCGGATTCCGCACGCCGCCCCCCACGGTCACTCCCGGCAGCAGACCCGCCAGAGCCACGCGCAGCCCGGCGCCGCCCTGATCGAGACGGCGCGGGTCCACGCCGGCCGGCGACTCCCGCCGCTCGCCGTGGATCGGAACGAGCGGTTCCCGCTGGCCGCGCAGCAGCATGTACGTCGCACCACCGTGGAAACGGCCCACAGCGGTGCCGTTGGCGGCGATCACGAACCGCACCTTCAGCCGTGCGCCGGATGCCGCCATCCACGGAGCCACGATCACGCCGCCCGGACGAGTCTGGGTCACCCACGTGTACGGGATCTCCCGCACACCGCAGGTGACGTGCACGCGGTCATACGGCGCGCGGTCGGCCCACCCCAACGCGCCGTCGCCGACGATCAGGGTGGGGGCGAACGCGGCGAGTTCGAGGTTCGCGGCGGCGCGCTCGGCGAGTCGGGGGTCCACCTCGACCGAGGTGACATTCCGGTCCCCGACCCGTGCCGAGAGCAGCGCGCATGTCCATCCGGTTCCGGTGCCGATCTCCAGCGTCTGGTCGCCGGGGTCGGGCGCCAACAGGCGGAGGAAGTCCAGGACCACGCCCGGGGCGGAGAGCGAGCAGGTGTAGTTCGCCGTCCGCACCACGGTTTCGGCGGTCAGCTCGGTGGCGCCGTCATCGATCTGGGTGACGATGGCGGTGTCGCCGTACACCGTCGCCCACCAGTTCTCGGGATCGGCGGTCCGGTCGATCCACACCCGGCGATCCGCGTCCCAGCCCGCGTTCGGCGCGAAGAGATGCCGGGGGGCGGCCCGGAACACCTCGGCCCATTCCGGTGGGAGGTAGAGACCGGCGATCCGATCACCGTTGGGCGGGGGCATGGGGACCTTTCCGAGCGGGGATGCCACAGCGAGGGTATGCCCCCGCTGTGGTTCCCATCAGCGAAAATGGCCCACTCCGGCCATCAGGCGGGCGCCGGGTCCCTGTCTCCTTCACCGAGCAGAACACTGGTCCCACCACCCCGGTCCTGCTCCAGCTGCTCACCAAGGTTCTCGACGAGAACGCGGAGCTGCCCTCGGGTAACGCCTACTCCACCATCGACGACGTCTTCCGCTTCACCGAGGTCCTGCGCGGCCGTGGCACCGCCCACGGACGGCGTTCCTGTCTCCCGTGCTCTTCGACTACGAGGGCGGTGCGCAGGCCGCCGTCGGCCTGCGCGATGCGGCGCTGGTGCATCCCGCCCTGTGGTCTGCACCAGCGCAAATGACCGAACACGGCCCTCAGGTGGGCGACGGGTCCGCGCCGGGCCGGGGGTGCGCCGGATGCGGCGGGAGGAAGTAGAGCCGTCCCCGGTCGCGACGGGGGAGCGGTGGCGCCTGGCGGGGCGGCCACTCCAGGCGGAACCAGACGACGGGTTCGCCGGGCATGCGGCCCCAGGCGTTCGCGAGGGCGTCCACGAGGAAGAGGCCACGCCCGCTCTCGGCCATAAGGCCGGGGTTCTTGAGTGTGGGCGAGGTGTCGCCGATTCCCTCGTCGGTGACGTAGACGCGCAGCGCGTGGGGCCACAGGGCCAGTCCGACGCTGAAGGTGCCGGAGTCGCCGCTGGTGGTGTGGCGCAGGGCGTTGGTGGCGAGCTCGCTGGTGAGCAGGACGGCGTTGGCCTGGACCTCGTCGGGGACGACGGGGCCGAAGGGGGAAGCGAGCGACCAGGTGAGCCAGGCACGGGCGGCGGCGACGCTTTTGGGGGCGCCGGGGAAGTGGGAGACGTGGAGGCGGTGCATGGTCATGCCTCCTCCCGGGAAATGGAGCGGCGGGTCTGGAATCCACGCCGGTGAATTTCCGCTCGGTGTGCATGACAGTCTCGGACATAT
The DNA here is from genome assembly GCF_003336425.1 of Marinitenerispora sediminis. Lineage (GTDB taxonomy): Bacteria > Actinomycetota > Actinomycetes > Streptosporangiales > Streptosporangiaceae > Marinitenerispora > Marinitenerispora sediminis. The sequence continues at coordinate 18,600 of NZ_QEIO01000013.1, forward strand.
GTCGCGATAGCATTTGGCATTGCGTCCGAACCTGCTCCCGTCAGGTTGTGGGCCGTAGGCCCCACCGGGTGGCGTAACACCTGGTGGGGCCGTTCTTGTGCTGCGTTCTGGCAGCTCATTCATCCTGGGGGAGCGGTCCGATGAATGCCATGCGTGACCAAGGGCGGGAGAATGTCGAGAAGTGTCGTGGCGGGATGAAAGGGTTTGTGGTGCTGTGGCACCGCAGCTATCGGTGTGCTTCACTGAGATCATGGTCAAAAAATCTGACGGCGTTGCGCTGAAATTTGGCCGTACTCTACGTGAAACGCGGCGTTTGGCGGGAAAGACGCAAGAGCGTCTCGCCCGCGAAGTCGGCGTGAGCTCCTCGCATCTTTCGAACGTCGAATCCGGCTACAGGTTCCCGCCCTCCTACCTCGTCGCGTCGCTGGACAAGGCACTGGAGACCGGCGGGCGGCTGCTGCGGTTGTGGGAGCAGCTGACCGACAGGGGACGTCCGGCATGGCTGACCGCGCTGGCGGACTTGGAGCGCGAGGCGACGACGATCCTGGACTGTCAGACGACGCTCTTCCCTGGTCTGTTGCAGACGGAGGAATATGCCCGTGTCGTGCTCAAAGCGGCTGCGCCGTGGGCAAGCGCTGATTTTCTGGCCTCAAGCGTTGAAGCTCGATTGGGTCGGGGTCAGCGGTTCGTGGAGTCGGAGTCGCCTATCCTGTGGACTGTCCTCGATGAGATGATTGTGAAACGTTGCGTAGGATCACCCGAGATCATGCGGAATCAACTGTCTTGGGTGGTGGACCTCGTGGAGCGAGGGAGGGTGACAGTTCAGATCATCCCTGTATCGACGACCCACCATCCAGGGCTTGCCGGACCGTTCCGAGTGATCTCAGCTCCCGCGAACCCGGACGTGGTGTACGCGGAGAGCATTCACTCCGGGCAGATCATCGATGAGCCCACTGATGTAGCGCGGTACCGACTGGTGTATGGAGCCCTGCAAGCCGCAGCGCTGTCCCCACCACAGTCTCTCAGCCTGCTACGGAAAGAGTTGGAAGGTTTGCAAGATGAACCATGAATCGGCGACACCTCGCGGGTGGCACAAGTCGAGCTATAGCGGCAACCCCAGGCAGGAGTGCGTCGAGGTGCGGGAGACGCCGACCACCGCTCTCGTGCGTGATACGCAGAACCGGCGGGCTGGTCATCTGGCGTTCTCGATCCCTGAGTGGAGCGCGTTCATTGTGTCGGTGAAGCGGGACGAGATTTAGCTTCGGGAAGAGGTCTCATGGCGTCCACCCCAGAGTGGCACAAGAGCAGCTACAGCGGCGGCAACGCCGGTGCGTGCGTGGAGGTCGCCGAAACCAACCGTGACGTCTACGTCCGTGATACGCAGCACCGCCACCACGGCCACCTCGCCTTCCCCTCGACCGAGTGGGCCGCTTTCCTCCGTGACCTGAAACTCGGTCACCTCTGAGACACGACCTGACGACCCCGGGCCCCTCCGGGGTCGTCATCCCTCCGTTAAGCCGCCGCGGGCGCGCTCGCCCTCGGCAGCTACTTACGTTGAATCCGCCGCACCCCCTGCCCCGGCTTCCACAGTCGGACCACCAGGTACTCGTCGTTCTCCACCGACGTCACCACCACGTCCTCCAGCAGCAGCCGGAACAGGTGGAACGGCCCCGGCGGCGTGCCCGGAGTCCGGTGGCGCTCCAGCTCGTCGGGATCGGTGACCTCGATCGCCCGCCCCGAGAGCTTGGCGTCGCCGATCCCGGCCACGTTGCTGCCGTCGCCGGGGTTGGCGTGCAGCGCGAACCGGCCGTCGCGCTGCAGGTCGCGCGCCTTGACCGCGCCGGGCATCGATCCCAGCAGCAGGTGGCCCGCACGGAAGTCCACCTCGGTTCCGCTGACGCGGGGCGAGCCGTCGGAGCGCAGGGTGGCCAGCACATGGTGCTTCTCGGCGGTGAAACGCGCGTGCACCGCCGCGGCCAGTTCGGGCTGCTCGTCGGCGAAGGTCTGCCAGCTTGTCATGGGCCCCAGTGTCCAACCGCTACCTGACATCCAGTGTCAGGTAGCGCCCGCGGCCCTGCTCGGGTAGGACGGAGAACGACCCGCCGCACCAAGGGAGCCGCCACATGCCCAACCGCCCCACGCTGGTCTACGACGGCGACTGCGGCTTCTGCACCCGCAGCGTCCGCGCCGCCCTCCGGCTGCCGGTCGCCGTGTCGCCCGTACCGTGGCAGGCCGCCGACCTGCGTGCCCTCGGCGTGGACGCGGCGCGCGCCCGGCGGGAGGTCCTGCTCGTGGAGCCCGCCGGCCGGGTGCACGGCGGAGCCATGGCGGTGGCGGCGCTGCTGCGGCGGTCCCGGGGAGCCTGGCGGGTCCTCGGCACGGTGATGGCGCTGCCGGTCGTGCGCACGGCGGCCGGCCTCGTGTACCGGGCGGTCGCCGCGAACCGGCACCGGCTGCCCGGGGCTACTCCCGCCTGCGCGCTGCCGCGCGAGCAGTGGCCGGCCGCGCGGGACTGACCGCGGCTCCGGGAGCCGAGCACTGGTGGCCGCAGACGCCGACGCGGGCCCCCGAACCGGTCCGGGGGCCCGCGTCGGACCGGGCTCAGTGGTACTCGTCGCCCAGAGCGCGCCCGTTGAGCTCGGTCCGCCGGACCTCGGCCTCCTCCTCCGGCGTGGGCCGCGCGAGGAAGTCGCGCAGCGAGGTCACCGGGACGCGTTCGTTGATCTTGGTCCAGACGGTCTTGGTCGCGTTACTGACCTGGGCACCGACCAGACCGGCGGTCTCCTGCACGGCCGGGCTGTCCGCGATGCGCCGCGCGGTGCGCGCGATCTGCTCGTAGCGGGCCTTGCCCGCGCGGGCGCCCAGCACGTAACCCACGGCGAGTCCGGCGACGAAGGTGATCCGGTAACGCATGTGGTCCCTCTCGGCGTCGACGATCGATCCCAGGCTGAACGTTACCCGCTGCCCCACCGCCGTTCCGGCCGCCGCGCGCCGCCGCGGCACGGCATCCCACGTGGGGCCCGTACCGCCCGGGAAAACCGTCACGAGCACTGCGGGCGGTGCGCTAACCTAGTGGATGTCGCCGCGGGGCAGAGGATCCGAGGGCGACGGTGAACGCGATCCCGCGTAGCTCAATTGGCAGAGCAGCCGGCTGTTAACCGGCAGGTTATTGGTTCGAGTCCAATCGCGGGAGCACAGAACAAGCCCCACTGGTGATCCGGTGGGGTTTCTTGCTGTCTGAACGAAGCTGATGCGATGACACCGCGGGACAGGACGGTGCTCCGGCCCGATGACCGTTCGCAACTGGCCGAACGTGCTCGCGATCTGGCAGAACGCGCGCGGCGGGAGCGTGAGGAGGTACTGGACCAGATGGCGGCCGAGGCTGAGGAAGCGGGCTTGTATGAAGCGACCGCTCTTCCTGAGAATCGCAGACGAGAACGACTAGGGCGTATCCGTTAAATCGGTCATCTGCTCACGGGTTACCCAGTCCGGGACCCACACGTCATCCGGGGTTCGCGGCCCTGCGGTGCGCAGATGTTCGCGTAGCGCGGTCAGCACAGGGTGCTGCACTCCGCTGCGGGACAGCAGCACGTGCGGGTAGAGCGGGGTCGGATCATGCAACGGGATGCGCCGCAGGTCGTAGGTCTGGGGCCACAGGTATCGGTCCCCGCTGCCGACGAGGGTGGCCAGAGAGGCCGAGTCAGCCAGCGCGTCCATCAGGGCCTCGTCACCGAAGTTGGGGCCGAGCGCATCGATGCTCAGGCCAAAGTCCTTGGACAGCGCATGGTAGAACGCCGCCCACTCCGTGCCGGGCCTGATCCCGGGGATCCAGATGCGGTGGCCGGCCAAGTCAGCAGGCCTGGCCCGGGGTGCGTCCGCCAACGGGTGGGCGGGCCCGACCAGGAGCTCCAGGGGTATGTCCAGGAGTCGTTCGGCGTTGATCCCGGCCGGGAGCTGTTCTGCCGGCAGGGCGCGGAAAGACGCGTCGACGGTTCCTTCGAGCACCGCCTGGGCGGCCTGGGCAGCGTTCTCGTTGCTTAGCGTGACCGCGTCCAGGTTCATTTGGGGGTGGGAGCGGTAGAACCGGTAGACGGCCTGGGCCGGAGCGATGCGCCGGTTGAGGACGTCGATGCGCAAGGGCCGGCTGCCGGGGCGCACGGCCTGCTCGGCCCGTTCGAGGGCCGTGAGCACCTTCTTGGCATATGGCAGGAAAACCTGCCCGTCCAGGCTCAGCCTTGAGCCGCGGGAGGTCCGCACCAGGAGCGTGACCTCGAGGTGTCTCTCCAGGGCCGCGATCCGCTTGGAGACCGCCTGCTGGCTGATCCCGAGTTCGTCCGCCGCGGCCTGGAACTGGCCGGTCTCAGTGACGGCCACGAACGTCCGCAGCGCTTCAGCATCCACGACTTCAGCTTACTTACACAACGATTGGTTGTGTCTGGTGGTTCGTGCGATTGTTTGACCGTGCGTTCTGTGGGGTGGTGGGATCAGTGCATGTCTACACGCACAGAGCAGGTCATATACGTCCAGACGCCCGAATTCACGCGCCATGCGGAGCGAATCATGGAGGTGACCGACGCGACCTCTCGGCTGAACGTGCTGCCGTTCGGTGACAGCGAAGGTCGTGCTGAACTACTTTCTGTTGTGTTCGGTGGTCCGCTCCCGGAGTCGGTGACGATCTACCCGCCGTTCTTCACCGAGTACGGGCTGAACACGACGTTCGGTGAGAACGTCTTCGTCAACCAGGGATGCACGTTCATGGACAAGGGCGGGATCCACATCGGCAACGGTGTCATGATCGCGCCGAAGGTCAGCCTCATCACCGGGGGGCACCCTCTAGCGCTCGCCGAGCGCCGCGAGTACCTCTCCTTCGCCCCGATCGTCATCGAGGACGACGTCTGGATCGGAGCGGCTGCGGTGATCACGCAGGGAGTGACCATCGGTGCTGGTGCCGTGGTCGCTGCAGGCGCCGTGGTCACACGTGATGTTCCTGCCCGCACCCTGGTCGGGGGAACCCCCGCCCGCGTGATCAAGACGATCGACTGAGTTCGGCCGGGTCACCGGCCCGGGGTGCCGGAACGCTGTTCAGGATGCCGGACACGCGGAGAACAGTCGTCGGCGCCGTGTGCACGTCTTCTTGACGCACGATCTACGGCGATCGGAGGGCGTGCTGCCGGTATTCGCTGGGTGGCATGCCGTAGGCGGTGCGGAAGGCGCGGCTGAAGGCGGCGGGGTGGGGGAAGCCCCAGCGTGCGGCGATGTCGGCGATGGGTTCGGTGGCGAGGGCGGGCTCGGCGAGGTCGCGGCGGGCGTGTTCGAGGCGTTGCTGCCGGATCCAGTCGGAGACGGTGGTGCCGTTGTCGTGAAAGAGCCGGTGCAGGTGGCTCGGTGAGATGTGGTGGGCGGCGGCGATGGCGGCGGGGTTCAGGCCAGGCTCGGTCAGGTGCCGCTGGATGAACGCCTGGGCCTGCAGGAACACCGTCCGCCGGCGCGTTTCCGGCTCAAGTGCGGACTCGTTCTCCAGTTCGTGGGCGAACAGCGCGGCGATCAGGTCGGCCACCGTTGCCTCCAGGCGCGGACCGTCGGCCGGCGGGTAGCGGTCGGCGTCCGTCGTGACCTGGATGAGCAGACCGGTCAGCAGAGCGGCGATGCCGTCAGTGCTCGGCACCGGGCGCCCGATGAACCGGGCCGCCACAGCCGGCGGCAGCGGGACCCGGTCCTTCGGGATGATGGTCGACAGCACCCGCACCGGGCCGTTGCCGTGGTCGAGGTGCATCCGGAACGGGGTCGCCGAGTCGTTCGGGTGGAAGTGACCTGCGGAGAACACCGTCTCTCCGGTGTCCCCGGTGATGGCGAGGGTGCCGCTCTGGACCAGGTTGAGGAAGTACCTGTCGGGGTCGGACTGCCGGACCAGCCGGGGCGTCCGCACGATGGTCATGGGCTGGAAGAAGGTGGTGTACACCCCGGTCGTGCCCAGGCGCACCTTCCGGTATCGCGCCCGATAGTCCGGTGCATGCTCGCTGGTGGCCCGGAGCGGCGCGAAGGCGTCGACCAGCACCGCGTTCCAGTGGTCGAGCCGTTCGTCACGGGGCAGGTCGTCGGTGTCGATCCAGGCTGTGTGCACGCGGGTCCCCGGCTGTCTCGGCGAAGGAGGCGGGATGGCCTCGGGCGGCGCCGGCGCCTTTTGTGCTCGCCTCCGCCCGGCAAGGATTCCAAGATAGGGCAACCGCGGCAAAGCGGGAGGGGCGCGTGTTCCTTCCCGGCCGAGCGCGCGGGCGGCGGGCATGGCGGCCGTGCCCCACCCCTCCTGGGGAGCCGGACCCGCTCGGGCCGTGCCCCGGGCGGGGCCGGCCGCTCCACCGCGACCGCCCGCCTGCCGCGGATCGACCGACCGGCCGGACGCGCGACGATCCTGCGGACGCGGAACTCCCGCCACCGGGGCCGTGCGGCCGACCGAGGCGCACCGGACGGCGGGCGGACCGAGCCGGACGCCGCCGGACTCCGGCCCATGTCCGAACCGGGCAGCGGCGGACCCGTTCCCGCGCCCGACACCCGCGTTGCCGCCCCGTCTCATGGTGGGTCCCGCGCCGGGCCCGGGGGACGGCCGGAGCCGCGGGCCGCGAGCGCCCTGCTACGGCTGCCCGACCGCCGCCCGGGCCGCCTCCTCACGCGCGGCCCGCGCCTCCTGGAGCAGGGCGACGGCGACCGAGCCGAACACCGCCGCGCCCGAGAGCACGCCGGACACCAGGTCGATCGCGGCCACCGGAGCGCCCAGCGCGTACAGCGTGAACCCGGCCAGGCCCAGGAGCACCAGGACCGCGCCGAGCACATGGAAGTGCGCCATCCGCCAGATGACCGCCAGCCCGAAGAAGTGCGCTCCGACGACGAACGCGATCCAGGCGATGTTGAGCTCCGGGGCCCCAGCACCCGGACGAGCACCTGGATCCCCCCGACCAGCGCGACCGCCTCGGCTGCCACGAGCAGCAGGTAGCGCCGCTCGGCGAACCAGGCGCGCCCCGCCGTGTCCGCCGGCCCATCCGGTCTGCGCAGCCGTAGGACGGCCACCGCGAGCGCCACGGCGCACAGCACACCCGCGGCCCGCACCCCGAGCGTCCAGCCCGCACCGAACCGTGCCGAGTTGACCATGACGAAGACGAGACCGAACACGATCGCGATGAAGGACCCGGCCTGGATTCCCTGGGCGCGCGACCGAACTGAGGGGGAAGTCATACGCCGCATGCTCCCACGACCGGCCAGCGCTGTCCCTGTTGGCCTCACCTGGGGTTTCAACCGTGACGGACCGGAGCGGAGGGATCGCCGACCGCGCATGCGGTGGAGCCGCGAGGGCGTCCCGCCGGTCTCGATGGCCCCGTCGCAGCGTCCCCTGAGCGGCACCCGGAGGGCGCCTTCGGCCTGCTCCGTGGCGGCTGATGGCCGGCCGCCGTCCCGCTCGGGACACGTCCGACCAGCCGCGCCACCACCGCACGCGAAGTCGGCCGCCACCGCACGGACGATGCCCGGGGCATGCACCACCGCTCCAGCTGCCCCCACCACGCCCCCGAACCCCACCGATGCCGGACAGCAGACCGGGCGGCCGGGGGCCAGCATGGGGCATCGCGCCTCCGCGCCGCGCGGCCACAAGCGCAGCACCGCCCTCCCCGCCCACGGCCCGTCCCCGCCGCGCCGGACCCCGGCGCACACGACACCGCCGCGGAGGCCAACGGCGAGCTCCTCCGCATCGGCGTGGAGCAGCCCGGCCGCAGCCCTGGCATCGGCGACCGCGGGTTCCTCGGCCGCGCCGCGGGCGGGAGATCGCCTGAGCGTTCGCACGCGCTCACAGGGCGGGGCCAGGTCCTCGGTCGGTGGCCGCGGAGCAGCCCGGCGGAGCACTGTCGCGTCGAGCTCCGGCACGCGCCGCGGTGGGGCGTCCGCTGGCGCGCGCGTCGTGGGCAGCTGCTCGTCCGGTGCGGTGCGCGTGCCCCGCCACGCCGGTGCCGCAGTGCGCCCCGCCTCGCGGCCCCGATGCGCGATCCCGGCGGAGACGGCGCCGTGCGGTCCGGGGACCGCCGTAGCGGTCCCCACCGATCAGGCGGCCCCGCTGTCCGCCGGTGCCGCGGCCGCCGCGCGGGCGCGCAGCCCGATGGGGACCACGAGCGGTGTGCCGGCCACGGGGTCGGGGATCACGGTGGCGTCCAGGCCGAAGACGTCGGCGAGGAGTTCCGGGGTCAGCACCGCCTCCGGCGTCCCCTCGGCGACCAGTGCGCCGTCCCGCATCGCCACCAGCCGGTGAGCGTAGCGGGCGGCCAGGTTGAGGTCGTGCAGCACCATGAGCACCGTGCGGCCGTGCCGCTCGTGCAGTTCGCGGACGAGCTCCAGCACCTCCACCTGGTGGGCGAGGTCGAGGAAGGTCGTGGGCTCGTCGAGGAGCAGTAGGTCGGTGCCCTGCGCGAGCGCCATGGAGATCCACGCCCGCTGCCGCTGGCCGCCGGAGAGCTGCTCAAGGGCGCGTTCCGCGTACGGCAGCATGCCGGTCATCTCCAGCGCCTCGGCCACCACGTCGTGGTCGGTGCTCGACCACTGCCGGTACCAGCTCTGGTGCGGGTGCCGGCCGCGCGCCACCAGGTCGGCGACGGTCAGCCCGGGCGGCGCCTGCGGGGACTGCGGGAGCACCGCGACGGTGCGGGCGACCTGGCGCGGCGGGAGCGCGGCGACGTCCCGGCCGTCCAGCAGCACCTGCCCGGCGCCGGGCCGCAGCAGTCGGCCGAGCGCGCGCAGCAGCGTGGACTTCCCGCAGCCGTTCGGCCCGATGATCGCCGACACCGCGTTGTCGAGGAGCGCGAAGTCCAGGCCGGAGGCGATGACGCTGTCGCCGTAGCCGAGGGTCACGCCCTCCGCGCGCAGCCGGGACGGTGCCGGGTCGGCCGGTTCTGACGTCATCGAGATCTCCGTGGTGGTCGGCGGCCCGGACGGGCCGGTGGGCTGGGCGGTCCGCCCGCGGCGGCCGGAAGCGGGCGGGCGGGGTCATCGCCGGCCGGTGGCGCGGCGGTCGGAACAGGGTGGCCACGTGTGCGGGAGGCGGACGGCCCGGCGTCGGGGGCGGCGGCTTCGGCGCGGCCACCCTGGCGTACTCGCGGGGCCGGACCGGGCGCGCGGTGAGTCGCGTGGCGGTGCGGCTGACTGTGCGGCTCGACGGCGGCGCGCGGCTGAGTGGTGCTGCCCGCTGGACCGGCCGCACGTCCCGCGGCCGCACGTCGGGCCGCGGGGGCCGGGCTGGTGTCGCGCGGTTCGGAGACCGTGGTGCGCGGCGCGGCGGTCTCGTGATCGGGGTCGGTCGTGGCCCGGCGCGGACCGTCCCATGCGAACGTGCCCGGGGACACGGCCGGTCCGGGCGCCGGGCGGCGAGCGTAGGCGGGACGCCGGCGTCGCGCGGAGCGTCGTCCGGACGGGCCGGGGTGCGGCTGCGGGAGGGGCGTCAAACGCGGGACTCCCGGTGCCGGCGGGCGATCAGGTACATGAGGTACGGCGCGCCGAGGACGGCGGTGCACACTCCTACGGGCAGCTGGATCGGGGCGAACAGGCCGGCCGCCACCTGGTCGGCGAGCAGGGTGAGCGTCGCGCCGAGCAGGGCGGAGCCGAGCAGCGGCGGCTGCGCGGTGCGCGCCAGCCGCAGCGCGATCTGCGGGGCCGCCAGCGCTACGAACGTGATCGGCCCGGCGGCCGAGGTGGCCACGCAGACCAGGAGCGTCGCGGCGAGCAGGAGCAGCAGCCGGGCGAGGTCCACCCGGATCCCGAGCCCGCGGGCGGTGTCGTCGCCAAGCCCGAGCGCGCTCACGGTGCGCGCCGCACCAAGGGTGAGCGGCAGCAGCACCGCGAGGGCGAGGGCCGCGGGCCCGACCCGGTCCCAGTCGGCGGCGTGCAGGCTGCCGGTCAGCCACGTCTGCGCGCGGGCCGCGCTGTTGATGTCGGTCCAGCTCAGCGCCCAGTACACCAGGTTGGCGCAGGTCACCGACACCGCCACGCCCACGAGCAGCAGCCGGTTGCTCTCCACCCCGGACCGCCAGGACAGCCCGAACACCGCCACCGCGGCGGCCAGCCCGCCGGCCAGCGCACCCAGCGGAACGCCGATCTCGGAGACCAGTCCGCTGACCCCGCCCGCGCCGCCGCCGAGCACGATCACCAAGGTCGCGCCGACCGACGCGCCCCAGGCGATGCCGAGCGTGTCGGGGCTGGCCAGCGGGTTGCGGGTGAGGCCCTGCATGATCGCGCCCGCGAGACCGAGCGCCGCGCCGACGAGCATTCCGGCCAGCGCCCGGGGCATCCGCAGCTCGAACAGCACGAACCGCTGACCGCCGTCCCCGCCGCCGAGCAGCGTCGTGAGCACGTCGGCCGCGCCCATCGGGTAGTCGTCGAAGGCCAGCAGCGCGCGGACGAACGCCGCGAGCAGTAGCACGAGGAGCACCGAGGCGGCCATGAGCGCGCGCGGCCGCACCGGCCAGGCGGCCGGCCCCAGGCGCAGCACCGGCGGCCGCGGCATGGTGGCGGAGGCGGGGGAGCGGGGTGCTGACGCGGTCACAGGGCCACCAGCTTCCGGCGTCGGATGACGGCGATGAAGAAGGGGCCGCCGAGCACGGCCAGGACGATCCCCACTTCGACCTCCCCGGAGCCGCGGGCGACCCGTCCGAGCACGTCGGCGAGCAGCACCAGGATCGCGCCGGTCAGCCCCGCGTAGGGCACCATCCAGCGGTGGTCCGGTCCGGTGAGCGCGCGGGCCAGGTGCGGCGCCATCAGGCCGACGAAGCCGATGGGTCCGGCCGCCGCGACCGAGGTGCCGGTGAGCAGCGCGATGGCGAGGACCCCGACAGCGCGGGTGAGGCGGACCCGCTGACCGAGGGCGGCGGCCACGTCGTCCCCGAGGGCGAGGGCGTTCAGGCCCGGCGCGTTGGCCAGCGCGAGCAGCAGGCCGGCGGCCAGCACCGGCAGCATCTGCCAGAGCAGGTCGCTCGGCCGGCCGGCCAGTCCGCCGATCCGCCAGAACCGGTAGACCTCCAGGCTGCGCTCGTCGAGCAGGACGATCGCCGACGTGACACCGGACAGCAGGGCGGTCATGGCGGCGCCGGCCAGCACCAGCGTGACGGGGCTCGGGCCGCGGCCGCCCGAGGCGAGCGCGAACACCGCGGTGCTCGCCACCAGTGCGCCGGCCAGTGCCAGGGGCACCTGGCCGCCGAACGAGGAGACGCCGAACAGGAAGACGCCCGCCACCACGGCGCAGGCCGCGCCCGAGGAGATTCCGAGCAGGCCGGGGTCGGCGATCGGATTGCGGGTGTGGCTCTGCATGAGCACGCCGGCGACCCCGAGGGACAGCCCGACCAGCGCGCCGAGCACCGTCCGGGGCACCCGCAGCGACCGCACGATGGCGTCGGCCTCGCCGCCGTCCGGCGCGACGAGCGACCGCCACACCTGCTCGGGCGGGATGAGGCGCGACCCGACCGAGACGCTGGCCACGACGGCCACGGCGAGCAGCGCGAGCAGGACGGCCAGGCCGATCAGCCGACGCCGCTGGCGGGTGCCGCCTGGAGCGTCCGCCGGATGCCGTCGCGGTGACGCGACCAGCGGGGGTGCGCTCACGCGTGACTCCTCGGTGACGGGGGCGGGGGGACTGCGCGGCCGGCGATCCGGACGGCCTCCCGGTGGACAAACGGCGAAAAGAGCCGCATACTCCCTGATCGCGGGCTAATCGCTCAGCTAAGGATAGACATACCTAACGCCGGTGGCGTACGTAAGGGGTCCCATGTCCATCGTCGCTCAACCGCGGCGTCGCGGTCGCACGCTGCTCGTCCTCGCCGCGGCGGCCTCCCTCGGCCTCGCGGCCGGCTGCTCCTCGGCCGGCGACTCCGGGGAGGCGGGCGACGGCGCCGCCTCCGAGGGCTACCCGATCACCGTCGAGCACGCCATGGGCGAGACCACGATCGAGTCGCGGCCGCAGACCGTCGTCGCGCTCGACACCAGCTACGTCGACGCCGCCGTCGCGCTGGAGCTGGACGTGGTCGGCCGCATCACCTACCGCGCCGTCGGAGAGGACATCCCGGACTACCTGGGCGAGGCGGGCGAGACCTACGCCGGCGACGCCACCATCGTCGGCACGCTGGAGGCCCCCGACCTCGCCACGATCGCGGAGCTGGAGCCCGACCTCATCGTCTCGGCCGAGGTCCGCCACGCCGACATCTACGACCAGCTGAGCGCGATCGCCCCCACGGTGTTCTCCGAGAGCACGGGGTCCAGCTGGAAGGACAACATCCGGATGCTGGCCGAGGCCACCGGGCGCGAGGAGCTCGCCGAGCAGCGGATCGGCGCGTACGAGGAGCGCGCCGCCGAACTGGGCGAGGCCATCAACGAGAGGTTCGACGGCGAACCGCCCACCATCTCCATCGTCCGTTTCGCCGGCGAGCCGACCGTCCGGCTGTACTCGTCCGCCTCCTTCCCCGGCATCGTGCAGGCCGACGTGGGACTGCCCCGGTCGCCGGACGCGCCGGACGACACCGAGAACATCGCGGTGGACCTCAGCGAGGAGCAGATCCTCGACCTCGACGCGGACCACATCTTCGTCAGCACGTGGAACGACGACACCGGCGCGGCCGAGGAGCAGGCGGAGCGGTTCACCTCCAACCCGTTGTGGGACCAGCTCGAAGGCGAGCGGCACGACGTCCCCGACGTCACCTGGTTCACGTCGGTGAGCCTCCAGGGTGCCGAGGCGATGCTCGACGACATGGCCGAGACCTTCGACGTCCAGACGGGCTGACGGTGCGGATGTAGCTGGCGCCGCTCGGGGTCTGACCCTTCGACTGACTGACGCTCCGGCTGTCCCGCGGTTGAATCGTCGACCTTCCGAGCGGCGCCCTCATGTACGCGGCCGGCCGGACGCATGGGGCCTCATAGCAGCCCGAAACGGCGTCCCGCCGGGCTGGGGCCCGGCGGGACGGTCGTCGAGTGCGGTGCGGGTTCCGCGCCCGGGTCAGCAGGGACGCAGCGAGGACGCCTTGTCGTTCTCCCACGACGTCACGTTCACCCGGAAGCCGGGGCGCATGTCGTGGACCTCGCCGCGGAAGTCGGCGTCGAAGTACCAGCAGTAGCGCTGGCCGGAGTCGTTGGCCCACGACGACATCTGGTCGTTGAAGCCGATGTCCCCGAGGAACCTGATCTGGGTTCCGGCGCGGAAGCCGTAGCCGCCGCCCTGGTAGTTGTAGTCGCGGAACAGGCACACGTAACCGCTCGGGCACCACGTCTGGCCCGCAGGAATGCTGATGATGGGATCCTGCGGAGCGACCACGGCATGGGCGGTGCCCACTCCGGCGGGGGCGAGGGCGGCGACAGCGGCCAGGAGGGCTGCAAGACGAAGCTTCAACACAACCTCTTTCAGCGCGGGGGTGGTCGGCTGACCACCCATTACCACGTAGTGTGGCACCTCGGTCACCCTCCGCGCTGAGTTTTCGCCGGGTAGGAGGAAACTTCTGAGCAGGGCGGATCATCGACGCGATGCTGCGCTCCGACCTCGTCGCCCCCCGCAAACAGCGCCACACCGTCAAGCGGATCTTCGCCCGTCTCGTCGACGAGCACCAGGCCCACGACGTCTCCTACGGGATCGTGCGCCGCTCCGTCGTCGATCGGCGACCGCAGATCCGCGTCGAGGCCGGCCGCGGCCCGGTCGAGGTGTTCATCTCCCAGACCCACCGGCCCGGCGCGGAGGCCGAGGGGGACTTCGGCGACGTCACGGCGCGCCTGAACGGCGAACAGGTGACGTGCTCCTTGTTCAGCCTGCGCCTGTCGTATTCGGGAAAGGCCGTCTCCCGCCCGCGCCGCGATGGTCGGCCCTGCCCGAGGTCTGGCGTCGGGGATGGGGCGGTTCAGGTGCGGATGCCGGTGGCGCGCTTGATCACCGTGTCGAAGGCGCGGTCGGGCAGGATGCCGCGCAGCCGGATCAGGGGCTTGGCGCCGAAGCCGACGGCATAGCGGGTCCGCGGCCGGCGGGCGGTGACGGCCCTGGCGATCGCGTCGGCGATCACCGAGGGCGGCGAACTGCGCCGTGCGGTGGCCTCGGAGCCGAGTGAGGAGGCCACCGCGTCGGCTTGGTCGGCGTAGGGGCCGCTGCCGGAGGTCGTCTTCAGGTGGTCGGCGGCGATGGAGCCCCACTCGGTCGCGATCCCGCCCGGCTCGATCACGACCACGTCGATGCCGAAGGGCGCGACCTCCAGGCGCAGGCAGTCGCTGAGGGCTTCCAGGGCGAACTTGGTGCCGTGGTACCAGCCGCCCAGGGGTGTGTGGAGCCTGCCGCCCATGGAGGAGATGTTGATGATCCTTCCGCTGCGCTGGGCGCGCATGTGCGGCAGCGCGAGCTGGGCCAGGCGCAGGGCGCCGAACACGTTGACGTCGAACTGACGGCGGGCCTCGTCCTGGGGCACGTCCTCGATGGCGCCGTAGGAGCCGTAGCCGGCGTTGTTGACGAGCACGTCGATCCGGCCGGTCTCGGCGATGATGCGGTCGATCCCGGCCTGCGTGGACTGCTCGTCGGCGACGTCCATGGCCAGCGGCCGGATGCCGTCATGCGCCAGTTGCTCCAGGCGGCCGGAGCGGCGGGCGGCGCCGTAGACGGTGTAGCCGAGCGCGTGCAGTTTGCGGGCGGTGGCCTCGCCGATGCCGGATGAGGCGCCGGTGACGAGGGCGGTCTTGTCGGTCATGTGGTGTCGTGTCCTCACGTAAGATGAACCGCAGTTCACTATTTATAATGAACTCTGGTTCATGTTTGTGCAAGTCGACACTCACCCACTGGAGGAGGACCGGCATGTCCGACACCCGCCCGCCCCGCGCCGATGCGGTCCGCAACCGGAAGAAGATCATCGCCGCCGCGCGTGAGCAGATCACGCTGCACGGGCCCGATGTCGGCATGGACGAGATCGCCGCCACGGCAGGAGTGGCGGTGGGGACCCTCTACCGGCACTTCCCCAACAAAACCGACCTGGTCGCCGCCATCGTCGCCGAATACGTCGCACGGGTCGCCGAGGACGCCGAGGCCGCCTGCGAGCGCGTCAACTCAGGCGCCCGCGCGCTGGAGGAGATCACCGGGTTCCTCGCCCGTGTCATCGAGTCCACCGCCAGCAACCACGCCGCCAAGGCCGCAGCCCGCGCCCTCGGCGCCGATCTCGGCGACACCAGCGCCGAAGACCGCAGCGGCGCGGCACTCGCCCGGATCATCCAGGCCGGGCAGGCCGACGGCGACATCCACCCCGACGTCACCGTCAGCGACCTCTACCTGCTCTTCTCCTCGATCCCGACCGACCGCTCACCCGCCGCCCGAGGACGCTGGCTGACCCTAGTCCTGCCCGGCCTGACCACCCGCCCCCGGGCCATCGACAGCTGAACAACGAGGTCGACAGGGTTCCGTTGCTCGTGTACTCGCCATGCCTGGCGAGGGCTGGCCTACGCCGACCCGCGGACTCGTGGCCGGCGGCGTTCCGGGCGCGCGACCACCTGTCCGGCCACCGCCGAGGTGGCGCTTCGCCGCACTGTCGCGGCGCGTTCCGGGGCGAGGCGCGGCCACGGGGCAGCCGCCCCACGTGGTCGGTGGCGTGCGCCGCCAGCCATATTCCGGTCATGATGTCACGAGACACCCCGGCGACGTGGCAGCGCTCGCACCGAGGCGGTCCAGCAGCCGCCGCTGCCCCTGCCCGGGTCGGCCAGCGAGTGGAGCCGACCGGCCCGGGCGGCCTGCCGTGGCCGCGGGTGGCGAAGCCCGGACCCAGCCGTGCGGCGTCCGGTTCTCGGGGCACCGCTCGGGTCGTCGGTAACGATCCGAACACACGCGCCGGCCCTCGCAGCCGGCCGGAATAGGCGTGCACCCGGACCGTGTTCGCAACGATCATGTCGGACTGGAACCTGAGAGAGACCTTCCCCAGCGAGAGCGGCGTCGTACGCTGGGACCGCTTCGGACAGGGCGATCCGGTGGTGCTGCTGCACGGCACCCCCTTCTCCTCGGTGGTGTGGCGCGACGTCGCGCGCGGGCTGGCGGCCGACCACGAGGTGTTCGTGTGGGACATGCCCGGCTACGGGACATCGGAGAAGCGCCCCGACCAGGACATCTCACTGGCCGCGCAGGGCCGCGTCTTCGCCGACCTGCTGCGGCACTGGGAGCTGGACGCCCCGGCGGTGATCGCCCACGACTTCGGCGGCGCGGTGGCGCTGCGCGCGCACCTGCTGCACGGCGCGGCCTACCGGCGGCTCGCCCTGGTCGACGTGGTCGCCCTGTCTCCGTGGGGGTCGCCGTTCTTCCGGCTGGTGGCGGCCAACGCCAACGCCGACGTCTTCGCCGCGCTGCCGCCGCACCTGCACGAGGCGCTGGTCACGGCCTACATCGCCTCGGCCGCGCACACCGAGCTCGCCCCCGCCGCGCTGGCCGAACTGCGCGCCCCGTGGCTCGGCCCCGAGGGGCAGCCCGCCTTCTACCGGCAGATCGCGCAGGCCGACCAGCGCTACACGGACGAGGTCGAGCCCCGTTACGGCGACATCGACATCCCGGTGCTCGTCTGCTGGGGCACCGACGACACCTGGGTCCCCCCGGAGAAGGGCCGCGACCTCGCCGCCCGCATTCCCGGCGCCCGCCTGCGCCCGCTCGCCGGTGCCGGCCACCTGGTCCAGTTCGACGCACCAGCCCAGCTCACAGCGGCGCTCACCGGATTCCTGGCGGAGTCCGACTGACCCCGCGGCGCTGAGCCGGCGGCCCACTGCGGACGCGCGAGCGGAAACAGCGGCGCCGCCTCTCCGCATCCCGCTCGACGGCTTCGCAGTCCAAAAGGCATCGCCTGGATCCGTCGCTCACCCGCCCGTGGCGCTGCCGGACGGTTCCTCATCGCCCCTAGAGGGTTGGCAACGCGTCGCGGGTGGTGAGGTAGCGCAGCTCGGGCCGTTCCTCATCAGCCCTGGAGGGCTCGCAACATCATCGCTTGCGCCTCTTCGTCGTTGAGGTCGTGCTCCTTATTGCCCTGGAGAGTTTGCAACACGCCCTGAGTTTGCCTCCGCAGTCGGTCGAGCCGCTGTCGAGCTGCTGTTCCTCATTCCCCCCGGGGGCTCGCAACTAGCCGGGGCAGTGCAGGCGGGTGCGACGGTAGCCGGGAGAGCCCCCGGCGGCGGACGCGCTCCGTGTTCGCCGCTAGCCGCCCGGCACCCCGGGTGCCGGGACGCCGGATCCGCATGAGGACGGCCCGGCCGCTGGTCGGCTGCCGTCAGCGCCTCCGCGAAGCGAACGGCCCGCGCGGCTCAGGCGTGCAGGACCACGGCGAGCCCCTGCCCGACTCCGATGCACAGTGCCGCCAGCCCCCAGCCGCCGCCGCGGCGGTGCAGCTCGTGGGCGAGGGTGCCCAGCAGACGGGCCCCCGAGGCGCCCAGGGGGTGGCCGATGGCGATCGCGCCGCCGTGGGGGTTGACGATCGCGGGGTCGAGCTCCGGCCACAGCCGCAGGCAGGCCAGCGCCTGCGCGGCGAACGCCTCGTTGAGCTCCACCACGGCGAGGTCGGACCAGCCGATCCCCGCGCGGCGCAGCGCGGTCTCCGCCGCCTCGACCGGGCCGATCCCGAACCGGTCCGGCGGCACCGCGGCCACCCCCCGGCTGACGATCCGCGCCAGCGGCTCCCGCCCGCTGTCCCGCGCACCGGCCGCGTCGCCGATGAGCAGCGCGGCGGCGCCGTCATTCAGCGGCGAAGCGTTGCCCGCGGTGATGGTGCCGTCCGGGCGGAAGGCCGGCTTCAACCGGGAAAGCTTCTCCAGCGAGGTGGCTCGGATGCTCTCGTCGCGCTCCAGCTCCACCCCGGGCACCGGCACGACCTCGTCGTCGAACACCCCCTTCGCCCAGGCGTCGGCCGCGTTGGTGTGGCTGCGCAGCGCGAACTCGTCCTGCTCGTCGCGGCCGACGCCGTGCAGCTCGGCCACCTGCTCGGTGCTCTCGCCGAGCGACACGGTCCACTCCGCGGGCATCGCGGGGTTGACCATCCGCCAGCCCAGCGTGGTCGAGTGCAGCGTCTCAGGCCCGGCCGGGAACGCGCCCGCGGGCTTGGGAAGCACCCACGGCGCGCGGCTCATGGATTCCACACCCCCGGCCACGACCAGCGACGCGTCCCCCACGGCGACCGCCCGGTTCGCGGAGATCACCGCCTCCAGCCCGGAGCCGCACAGCCGGTTGACCGTGGCGCCGGGGACCGTGACGGGCAGGCCGGCGAGCAGTGCGGCCATGCGGGCCACGTTCCGGTTGTCCTCGCCGGCGCCGTTGGCGTCGCCGAGGTAGACGTCGTCCACGCGCGCGGGATCGAGGTCGGGGGCGCGCTCGACCAGCGCCCGGACGGCGTGCGCGGCGAGGTCGTCGGGCCGGACGCCCGAGAGCGCGCCGCCGTAGCGGCCGAACGGCGTGCGGACCGCGTCGAGGACGAACACGTCGGTCATACGGGCTTCCCTTCGTGGCGGACCGGGACTGTGTGGCGGCGTGGTGGTCGGGGCGCGGTGGACGGTGCGGCGCGGCCGGCCGTCGTCGGTCACCTACCCGTGAGCGAGCGCAGTACCGCCAGCTCGTCGGCGGTGGGCTCCGGCGTGGTGGCGAGCTCGGGGGAGACCGCGAGCTCCCAGCCGGTGGCCGCGCGCACCTCCTCGGGCTCCACCCCCGGATGGACACTGACCAACGTCAGCTCGCAGGTGCGGGGATCGGGCTCCAGCACACCGAGGTCGGTGATGACCCGGGAGGGGCCGCCGCCGCGCAGGCCCAGCCGCTCCCGCTCCCCGGGGCCCTTGCCGTAGCCGACCGAGGTCACGAAGTCGACCGCCGCCACGAAGGTGCGCCGGCTCTGCCGGACGACGACCACCACCTCGCGGCAGGACGCCGCGATCTCGGGGGCGCCGCCGGCGCCGGGCAGCCGGACCCGCGGGGCGTCGTAGTCGCCGACCACGGTGGTGTTGATGTTGGCGAACCGGTCGATCTGCGCGGCGCCGAGGAACCCCACGTCGATCCGGCCGGGCTGCAGCCAGTAGTTGAAGACCTCCGGGACGGAGACGACGGTGTCCGCGGTCTCGGCGAGCACCCCGTCCCCGATGGAGAGCGGCAGCGTGTCCGGTCTGGCCCCGAGCGTGCCGGACTCGTAGACCAGCCACAGGTTGGGCGCGTGCGTGCGGCGCGCCAGGTTGGCGGCGGTGCTGGGTAGGCCGATGCCGACGAAGCACGCCATGCCGTCGGCGAGCGCGCGGGCGGCGGTCACCGTCATGACCTCGTCGGAGGAGTAGCCGCGCGTGCTCATCGGGCGGCGTCACCGCCTTGTGCGGCCGCGGCGCGGCCGAACACCTCGCGCTCCAGCCAGCGGCCGAACGCCGCGCGGTCGCGGCTGATCGGGTCCCACGCCTGGTAGGCGTCGTTGTCGCGGCTGTAGTACCCGTGCGCGTACGACGGCGCGGCCCCGCCCGGCACCCGTGCCACGGCGGTCACGACCCGGGACGGCAGCAGGACTTGGCCGGGGACCGGCTCCAGCTCGTCGACGACCTCCTCGACGGTCACCAGTGAGCGCCGCGCCGCGAGGACGGCCTCCTTCTGCACCCCGGTGATGCCCCACATCTGTACGTTCCCGCGCCGGTCGGCGCGCTGGGCGTGCACGATCGTCACGTCCGGGTTGAGGGCCGGGACGGCGGTCAGCTGCTCGCCGGTGAACGGGCAGGTGATGGCCGCGATGTTCGCCGTCCGCCCGACGAGGTCGGTGCCGGTGTAGCCGCGCAGCACCGCGAACGGCAGGCCGGAGGCGCCCGCGACGTAGCGGTTGGCCATCCCGGCGTGGCTGTGCTCCTCGATCTCCAGCGGTGCCGGCCACGCGTTCTGCACCGCGTCCCGGAACCGGTGCAGCGAGCCCACGCCCGGATTGCCACCCCAGGAGAACACGAGCCGCGTGGCGCTTCCGGCGCCGATGAGCTGGTCGTAGACGATGTCGGGGGTCATCCGCACGAGCGTGAGGCCGCGACGTCGCTGCCGGATGATCTCGTGCCCGGCGGCCACCGGGATGAGGTGGGTGAAACCCTCCAGCGCGACCGTGTCCCCGTCATGGACGAGCTCGCGGACGCCCTCCTCCAGGGAGACGATCATGGGGCGGCGTCCCTGTTCGTATCGCGAATGCATGTTCTCGAAGCGAACACCATGCGCCCGACCGTAACCCGGGGTGTGGCCCCGGTCAAGGGGCGGGGAAGCGGGGAGTGGGGTGGCGGCGGTCGAGACCGGCGGCGGTTCTGGGGTGTGCTGGGTGTGCCGCGCGTGTCGGTCCGCCGCATCTTGGGGGTGCGAGGTGTGGAGCGGCACCGGGTACGGCATCATGGCGGGGTGCTGGTCTCGCTGTTCGGCGCCACGAGTGGATTTCGTTTTGGTAACACCCTTGCTCCGCCCCAGGTCGCAAAGGGTGCGCCCCACGTGCGTGGGGATGAACCGGCCGCCGGGGTGCGTCCGCTGCGCAGCAGGATGTGCGCCCCACGTGCGTGGGGATGAACCCCCGCTCCGCCTCGACACGCTGGCGGCGGGTCAGTGCGCCCCACGTGCGTGGGGATGAACCGACGCCGGGCCGGGTGCCGTGCACGATGTCGGCGTGCGCCCCACGTGCGTGGGGATGAACCCTGGTCGTATGTCTGGTAGATCCGCAGGCCGCGCGCCCCATATGTGGGGATGAACCGCCCGCGCGCTTGAGCGGCACACCTTCCTCGGCTAATACGCCCCCGCCGGACCGGCGTGCCCCCCGGTCCCGGTCAGACACGATCGTGGAATCCGTCCCCCGTGCGAGCTACGCGCAGGTGTCCACCGCAAGGTGACGATCTCGGGCCGCTGGCTCCGTAGCGTTCTCGCTGCCGCGGCGCTCCGGTCGCGGATCCGGCGGAGGAGTCTTCATGAGGCTGGTCTGGCAATTCGCGGCCGTCGCGGCGGTCGCCTTCCTCGGCGGTCAAGGGGTCATGGCCGTGCAGGGAGACCCGTGGCTCACGCTGGCCATCGGCCTGCTGACGGCGGTGGTCTCCGTGCCCGTCTACCGGTGGGTGGTGCGGCGGACCGAGCGTCGCCCGGTCACGGAGCTGGCCGGAAGGGGCGCCGTTACCGCGACCGGCCTGGGGACCCTGATCGGCGTCGCGGTATTCGCGGCCGTCATCGTGAACATCGCCTTCCTCGGGGGCTACCAGGTCCACGGCCTGGGCTCGGTCACGGGCGTGGTGGGGCTGCTCGGCTTCATGGCCGCCGCCGCCGTGACGGAGGAACTGATGTGGCGCGGCGTCCTGTTCCGGATCATCGAGCAGCGCACCGGGACGTGGATCGCCCTGGCGCTGACCGGCCTGGTGTTCGGCCTGTCGCACCTGCTCAACCCGCATGCCAGCCTGTGGGGCGCCATCGCCATCGCGATCGAGGCCGGCGGCATGCTCACCGCCGCCTACGTCGCCACCCGCAGCCTGTGGCTGCCGATCGGCCTGCACTTCGGCTGGAACTTCGCCGCGTCCGCCATCTTCAGCACCGAGGTCTCGGGCAACGACACCGCGCAGGGGCTGCTGGACGCCACGATGTCGGGTCCGGTGCTGCTCACCGGTGGCGAGTTCGGCCCGGAGGGAAGTCTGTACTCGATCGTGTTCTGCGTGCTGGCCACGATCGTGTTCATGTGGCTGGCCCGCCGACGCGGCCGTCTGGTCCCCCGTCGCCGGCGCGGCAGCCGGACCGCCGCCACTACACTTCCCCGGTGATGAACCTTCGGCGGCTCCCGGAACTGTGGCGCCGACTCGACGTCACGGTCCGGGATCTCCCGTTCGGGCTGCTGCTCCTCGTCGGTTCGTTCGTGCCGGCGTTCCACAACTACGGGACCCAGCTCGGCGGCCTGCCGGACCGCCCCTTCGACGCGCTGGCCGTCGCGGCGGTCGCCCTCCAGAGCCTCCCGCTCGCCGTGCGCCGCCGGTGGCCGGCCGTCTGCCTGGCCCTGGCCTCGCTCGGCCTGGCCCTCGACCAGCTCCGCGGCTACCACTCGCTCGCGGGCACCGGGCTGGCCTTCGCGGTGCTGAGCGCGGGGGCGCACCTGGAATGGCACCGGCGCGCCATGGCGCTCCTGTTCTCCGCGGCGTACGTGCCGCTGGCGGTCGCGCTGCACCGACTCGGCACGGAGCCGGTGGGGGAGTTCGTGCTCTACTACCTCGCGCTGGTCCTCGTGTGGTGCATTGGAGCGTGGCTGCGCTCCACCCGGATGGCGGATGCCGAACGCCGCCGCCGCGTCGCCGAGGAGACACGTGCCGCCGAACGCGCCCGCATCGCCCGGGAGCTGCACGACGTCGTGACCCACCACGTGACGGCGATGGTCGTGCAGGCCGAGGCGGCCCGGTATCTGACCGCGGTGCCGGATCGCCTCGACGAGAGCCTGACCGCGGTGACCGACACCGGCCGGCGCGCCATCACCGACCTGCGGCACCTGCTCGACGTGCTCAACCCCGACCACGGCACCGGGGCCAGGACACCGCCGGTCGGCCGCCTCCTCACGCTCGTGGAGCAGGCGCGCCGGGCCGGGCAGCCAGTGGAGTTCGCCGAGGAGGGCACCCCCGCGGAGTCGACCGGCAGCGCGGACCTCGTGGCCTACCGGGTCGTACAGGAGGCACTGACGAACGCCCTGAAGTACGCCAACGGAAGCCGCACGTCGATCCGGGTGGACCACGGCGAGCGGGACATCACCGTGGAGGTCGGTACGGACGGTTCCGCCTCGCGGACCGGATTCCCCGAGGGCAGTGGACGAGGGCTCGCCGGCCTCCGGGAACGGGTGGACGTCCTGGGCGGCGACTTCAGCGCGGGCCCGCGCGGGGACGGCGGCTTCGTCGTGCGGGCCCGCATCCCCGCTGGGAGGCCCGTGTGACCGCACCGATCCGCGTCCTCATCTGCGACGACCAGATGCTGGTCCGCACGGGGCTGGTGACGATCGTCGGTGCTCAGCCCGACCTCGACGTGGTGGGCGAGTGCGGGGACGGCCAGACCGCGGTCGACCTCGCCGGCCGGCTGCGTCCGGACGTCGTGGTGATGGACGTGCGCATGCCGGTGCTGGACGGCATCGAGGCCACCCGCCGGCTGGCCGGGGCCGGGGTGGCGCACCCGGTCAAGGTGCTCGTGGTGACGACGTTCAACCTGGACGAGTACGTCTACGAGGCGCTGCGCGCGGGGGCGAGCGGGTTCCTGCTCAAGGACGCGCCGCCAGCCCAGTTGCTGCACGGCATCCGGACCGTGGCCATGGGATCGGCCCTGCTGGACCCCGAGGTGACGCGCCAGCTCGTCGGCAGGTACGCCGCCCGGATCCGGCCCGCCGAGGACACCCCGCCGGAGGTCCCGCTGACCCCCCGCGAACTGGAGGTGCTCCGCCTCATCGCGGACGGCCTCTCCAACAGCGAGATCGCCGGGACCCTCGTGATCAGCCAGGAGACCGTCAAGACCTTCGTCTCCCGGATCCTCGCCAAACTCGGACTGCGCGACCGCGTCCAGGCCGTCGTCTACGCCTTCCGCCACGGCCTGGTGACCTGACGGCCCGGGCGGGAGCACCGGGCGCGGGCGGCGACAGGCATCCGCCCCCGGAGAGGGACCCGTCCGGCCTCATTCATTGCCGACGGGCGGGCCCGGGGAGGCCGGGGCGGTCTCGGTGTCGAGGAGGCCGGCCGGCGGCGCGTGTACCGCCGCGCACAAGGCGTCCGGGCTGAGGCGGGGGAACGCCTCCCGGCTCGCGGCGCGGTGCGGCACCGGGCGCGGCGTGCTCAGCGTCCGCTCACCCGTGCGGGACAGCCGGCTACCGTCCCAGCGCCGTCCCGCCGCCCGCCCGGGTGCAGAGCTCCAGGTCCGCCTCGATGCGGGCCGTGGTCGCGAGCAGCGGCGGCAGCAGGTCCCGTCGGATGTCCTCCACGGACGTCCGGCTGGCGTGCGCCGACACGTTGGCCGCGGCGACGACGCGGCCCTCGCGGTCCCGGATGGGCGCGGCCACCGACCGCAGGCCCTCCTCCAGTTCCTGGTCCACGATGGCCCAGCCCTGGGCGCGGACGCGGTCGATCTCCGCGCGCAGCCGTGCCGGGGACGTGATCGTGTGCGGGGTGAGCGGCCTGGCCTCCAGCCGCTCCAGGTACGCGGCGAGCTCGGCCGGGTCCCGGCCCGCCAGCAGCACCCGGCCCATCGAGGTGGCGTGCGCGGGGAAGCGGGTGCCGACGTTGATCGACACCGCCATGATCCGGGAGGTCGCCACCCGCGCGACGTAGACGACGTCGTCGCCGTCGAGCACCGACACCGACGACGACTCGCGCACCTCCGCCACCAGCCGTTCCAGGTGCGGCTGCGCCACCTCGGGAAGGCCCGCCGAGGCGAGGTAGGCGAAGCCCAGCTCCAGCACCCGCGGCGTCAGCGAGAACAGCCGTCCGTCGGTGCGTACGTAGCCGAGGTCGGCGAGCGTGAGCAGGAAGCGCCGCGCCGCCGCCCGGGTGAGCCCGGTCGCGCGGGCCACCTCGCTCAGCGTCATGGCCCGCGTGGCGGGGGAGAAGGCCCGGATCACGGAGAGGCCGCGCTCCAGGGACTGGACGAAGTGGTCGCCGCGCGGCGCGGCCGAGTCCGCGGACCGGCTCGCGCCGTTCGGTTCGGTGCTCATGGTGCTGTGCTCCCCGCCGGTGGTACCTGGCCGTTGGACCGTCCGCCCCGGCCCCTCGGAGCGGCGTGCGGCCGCAGCCGCGATGTTCCCATGGCGGACGCGCCGCGTGCAGCCGAACGCTGGCCGCGCGGGGCGGTCACCGGCACGCGGTCGGCGCCCGTCTCGTTGGTCAGGCGGTCCCATTATCCGGGGAACGCGCGGCGCGATGATCCCCGTCCGTCGCGTTCGCCTGCCGGAGGCATATCACTGCACCGCGGTCCGCCAACCCTGGTTCGGTCGGCGGACCCTCGATCGCCGAGCCGAGCCGAGCCAAGCCGAGCCGGGGCGCGGACCAGCCGGTTGTGGCGTCGCGGCGGGGTGAACGGCACGCCGAATGGTCACTGGCAGCGCCTAGCCTCGACCTGGTCCGGCATCAGCGAGTCGGCGACCAGGAAGGAATCGGCATGGCCACTCAGGAGGCGGCGCAGCCGTCGGAGTTCCCACCGGCGATCGGCCGGCCAGCGCACCGAGCGCTGGTCGCCCACGGCTACACGACATACGACCAGCTCACGAAGGTGACCTCCAAGGAGATCCTGAAGCTCCACGGGGTGGGGCCCAAGGCGATCCGGATCCTCGAAGCGGAACTCGCGGCGAAGGGGCTCGCCTTCGCCGCTCCGTGAGCGGGAGCCGCCCCCGACGTGGCGGCGGAACCGGACCCGCGTGGTCGACACGCGTCAGCGCCGCGCCGAAGGCTGGGCCGGAACATCGTCAGATGGACGTGGAGTGAGAAGGGGCCAGGGCCGGTCCGCGCACCCGGACCCGGCCCCCGTCGCCGTGGACGCGCGCTCCGGCACACCCCGTCAACGATCCAGGGAAGCGGTCCTGGGGAGTGGCGGGGCGAACCCGGCCGCCGACAGGATCGCGATCACCACGCCGCGCATCGCGGTCTGGACCTCTGCGGACTGCCGGATCGCCGCAGTGAACCCGCGCCGGTCGCACGTCTCCCATCGCATCACTCCGCAGCTGGGAGCCGGTCTTCCAGCTCACGACGACCGCGGCCTCGCCTCTGTGGAAGAGGCGGTTCCCCATGCCGGCGTGGACCTCGGCGCCGACGGCGGGCTCCGGGGCCAGACCAGGCGCGACCACCGGCAGCCCGGTGGCGGTGAGCCTGTCGCGGACCCGCTGGCCGCCGCTCGGTGGCCCGGACGCTCTCCTCCCCCTCTGCCATGCTCGGAAACGTCTCCGGCGGCTCCGCCACCAGCGACAGGACGGTGGGCACGGCTCCGCCGGACGCCGTCCCGGGCGTCCGCGCCGATCCCGGGAGGGGCGCCCCTCACCCCTTCTCCGCCCCCGCCGTCAGGCCCGAGATCAGTAGCCGCTGCGCCAGGACGAAGCCCACCACCACGGGAACGGTGATGGCGATCGAGCCCGCCATCAGTACCGGCGCCGGGATGCTGAAGTCGGCCAGCCTGGCGATTCCCAGGGAGACCGTCCAGCGCTCGCGGTCGCCGACCAGGAACAGCAGCGCGAACAGGAACTCGTTCCACGCGATCATGAAGACGTACAGCGCGGTCGCCGTGATGCCCGGCAGCGCCATCGGCAGCACGACGCGGGTGATCACCTGGAACCGGTTGCAGCCGTCCACCTCCGCCGCCTCCTCCACCGACGCGGGGACCGCCCGGAAGTAGCTGCGCAGCAGGTACAGCGAGACCGGTACCGTCTGCGCGAGGTAGATGAGGACCAGCCCGGGCAGCGTCCCGGTGAGCCCGATCCGGCTGAACAGCACGAACAGCGGTACGGCGAGCACGATGCCCGGGAACAGGTACACCGCCAGGAAGAGACCGCTGACCGCGTCGCGGCCGAAGAAGCGCAGCCGCACGGCCGCGTAGGCGCCGAGTACGCTGCACGCCACGGCCAGCACCGTGCTCGCGGTCGCCACCACCACCGAGTTGCGCATGAACCGCGCGAGACCGAAACCGCCGGAGTCCTCGTCGCGCAGCGCCGTTCCGTAGGAGCTGACATCCACCTCGCCCGGACGGGGCAGGGCCAGCGGGTCGGCGACCACGTCGGCGAACGGGCGGACCGAGAGCACGATCCCGTACGCCAGCGGAGCGACGGCGGCCAGCGCCGCCACCGCGATCACCACGATCCGGAGCACGGCCAGCACGGCGCTCTCGACCGCGTGCCGGTCCAGTGGGCGGCGGGGCCGCCGGGCGGTCGCTGCCACCTAACCACGCTCCTCCCGCTCGCCGCGCGACAGCCGGACGTAGAGCGCGAGCGGCACCAGCAGCGCCAGCGTCATCAGCACGCCCAGGGCCGACGCCGTCCCGATGTCCGCCCGCGTGACCAGCTCCTGGTACACCCGCACCCCGACCACCTCGGTGCCGCCCGCGCCGCCGGTGAGCAGGTAGACGTCGGTGAAGTTCTGGAACGACCAGATGAACCGCAGCAGCGCCAGGAGCAGCAGCACCCCGGCGAGCTGGGGGAGCAGTACGTGCCGGAAGCGCTGGACGGGCGACGCGCCGTCGATCACCGCGGCTTCCTCGACGTCGCGCGGGACCGCCTGCAGCCGCGCCGTCACGAACAGGAACGCCAGCGGGAACGACTTCCACACCTCGAACAGGACCAC
This sequence comes from Marinitenerispora sediminis, assembly GCF_003336425.1. Taxonomy (GTDB): domain Bacteria; phylum Actinomycetota; class Actinomycetes; order Streptosporangiales; family Streptosporangiaceae; genus Marinitenerispora; species Marinitenerispora sediminis. The sequence goes on from NZ_QEIO01000013.1 coordinate 45,879, forward strand.
CACCCCCAGCGCCACCGGCACCGGGAGGCCCGCCACGTCCACACCGCGCGTGGTGAGGAAGTTGACCGGTTCGGTCCACCCGAGGAAGCGCCGCCCCATCTCGTTGACCGCCCCGTACTGCGGGTTCAGCAGCGTGGTCCAGACCGTGGCCGCCGCGACGACCGGCAGCACGTAGGGCACCAGGACCAGCCCGCGCAGCAGTCCGCGCCCCGGAAACGGCCGGCGCAGCGCGAGCGCCAGCGCCAGCCCGGCCAGCACCGACCCGGCCGTCGTCAGGGTCGCGTACACCAGCGTGGTGCGGGCCGCCGCCCAGAAGCCGGGGCCGCCCAGCACGCGTGTGAAGTTGCGGAGGGTGAAGTCCAGGTCGGCGGGGGTGAGCGACCGGATGTCGATCAGCCGGACGTGCTGGAAGGCCAGCATGATGCCCGCGGCGAAGGGCGCGAGCACCACCAGGCCGACCACCAGCAGCGTCGGCGAGATGAGCAGCCGGCCGTGCAGCTCCTCGCGTGCCCGCCGGGTCAGCCGCCGCCGGGAGGGCCGGTGCCGGCCGGGCTCCGGCGGGCCGCCGGCCGCGTCGCGCCGCGCCGTTCCGCCTGCCAGCCCGCTCATTCGACGTCCGCCCGCACACCGGCCGCGGCCTCGGCCATGCCCTGGGCGTAGCGACGCGGATCGCCGGTCTCGAACAGCGTGCCGAGGTCGGCCACCAGCGTGTTCTGCGCCGACAGCGCGCCCGCGAGCACGGCGTCCTCGGTGCCGTAGCCCCAGCGCCGGAAGTGCTGCGCGCCGTGGACGATCGCCGCGACGGTACCGGCGCCGTACACCTCCGCCAGCGGCGTGCGGGTGTCGGGATCCTCCCCCGCGGGCAGCCGCGCCCAGGCGTCGGCGAAGGAGTTCGGCGACTCCGGCGTGCCGGTCCGCATCGGCACCCGGCCCTCGGGGGAGACGGCCAGCGACTCCAGGTAGCCGTCGCCGAGCAGGTACCGGACGAACCGTCCGGCCGGCTCGGCGTCGGCCCCGCGCGGCACGCCGAGGTTGAGGGTGAGGCCGTACTGGACCCCGACGTCGTTGTCGGGCCCGGTTAGGGTGGTCACCACGCCGGAGTTCTCGGCGAGGAAGCGCGGATCGCGGGCGCACTCGGGGCAGGTCGGCGGGAAGGAGGGGGCCAGGCCGGCGAGCTCGTCGAAGATGTGCGACCCCCAGAACAGCATGGCCGCCTCGCCGGCCAGGTAGGCCGCCCGGGTGGTCTCCACGTCCTGGTCGCCGCGCACCGAGGCGGCCGCCATCTCGGTGTAGAGCCGCAGCCCCTCCACGCAGGCGGGCGAGGCCAGCGCGATGCGGCCCGAGCCGTCGACCAGCTCGCAGCCGTTGGCGAGGAGCAGCGCCTCCAGCGTCTGGGTGGTGAACGGGTCGCCCGGCCGGGTGCCGAGCACGATCCCGGCCATGCCGTCGCCGTGCAGCCGCCGGGCGGCCGCGGCGATCCGCTCCAGGGAGTCCGGCGGCTCCAGCCCGGCCGCGGCGAACAGGTCCCTGCGGTAGACGAGGACCTGGCCCCAGCCGTCGCTGGGGACCGCCGCCAGCCGGCCGTCAAGGGTGACCATGTCCAGCGCGCGGGCGCTGAAGGTCGCGCGTCCGAGGTCCGCGACCACGTCCTCGGCCGTCTCCGTGTCGAGCAGCCCCTGCCGGGTCCACGTCGCCGCCTGGTCCGGTGCCAGCAGGATGACGTCCGGCACGTTCCCGGACGCCACCCCGGTGACCAGCGCCTGGTTCTGGTCCGCGGCGCCCATCGGCACGACCGTCACGGGGATGCCGGTCCGCTCGGTGAACCGCCGCGCGGTCGCCTCCTGCTGGGCGATCCGGCCCGGTGTGACGTGCGGCGTCCAGAAGGTGATGCCCGCGTCGTCGCGTTCCCGGCCGAACTGGCATCCCGTGGCCAGCAGCATGGCCGCGACGACGGCCAGCACCGGAACGGCGCGCGGTACGCGGCCACGCCGCCGGTTCCGCGGGTCGTTCGGCACGGACATCGGTCCTCCAGTCGGGTACGCGGCGGGCCGCGGCTCCGGGTTCCGGCGCCGGTGGTGATCGCGCGCGTGCGGTGGGTGATGGTCGCTGGACCCTCGATTGTCAGGCCATCGGGCCGGTGAGACCAGAGTCCGCGCCGGGCCTGCTTCGGCCACTGCCCCCGGGCGCCAAGCCGACGGAGCGCCCCCGCGCGCGGTCGGCGCCCACCACAGGAACGCCGCGGGGCCGATCGCGCCACCGAGCAGGCAGACCGCCGGCCACCCATCGGCCGCCCGCCGGCCGCGTAGCACGCGGTCGCGGTGACGGCGCCGAGGGCGCTGCCGATCGAGCAGCAGACCATGCGACCGGCGATCGGGCGGCTGCCCGCGTCGAAGGCGCGGCGGGTAGCTGACGCGCTGGCTGGCCACGTGCACGGCCGGCACCGCCAGGTCCAGGACGGCCGCACCGAGCGCCAGCGAGCCCAGCGGCGGCAGGGGAGCACGTCCGTGCGCGGCGGCACTCCCGCTGCCGCCGTCTCACTCCGGCGGAATCGGCAGCGGCCGGCCGTCCAGAGCGGCCAGCGCGATGAGGACGCTCGCCGCCGTGATCGCCAGCGGTGCCACCGCGGCCGGACGGCCCTCGGCGGTGACCTTCTCGGGCAGCGCGCCGAGCCGGGTCCGCCGCACGTCCAGCCAGTCGAGCAGTTCGCGGGCCGTCTCCCCGTCTCCGGCCGAGGCGGCCGCCATCGCGAACAGCGAGATCTGCGGCGTCCAGGCGGTCGCGGTGTCCGGCCACTCCTCGCCCGGGCGCAACCCCCCGTTGGCGAGCCGGAGCGCGTCCAGCGCCCGCCGCCACGCGGCCACCGTCCGGGGCGCCTGCCGGGCGAACGGCGGCAGCAGAAACGCCACGGACGCGTCCCGGCCGCCACCCGGCCGCCGCGGAAAATCGGCCGGTGCGAAGTACCGGTCCAGCCCTGCACGCAGCCGCCGCGCGGCGGCCGCGCACACGCCGGCGGACGCGACCTCGCCGAGCTGGCCGAGCAGGTCGGCTCCGGCGCGCGCGCCGAGCAGCAGCGGCGCGACGGTGCCCAGCGTCGGTTCCGCGACCTCCTGTTCCCAGTAGTCCGGAGTGGCACGCGGCAGACCCGTGTCCGGGTCCACCACCGCGTCGATCGCCCGCGTGGCGGCCAGCAGCATCGGGCGGAGCCCGGCCAGCGCCTCCGCGCCGCGCGATCGCGGCGCGGTGCGGACCCAGACCCAGGCCGCCCACAGTGTCCAGCCGATGCCGTCGAGCTGGATGCCCCGCTCGTCCGGCACCCGGCCCGAACCGTCCGGCAGGTAGCGGGCCTGCCAGGTCCCGTCCGGCTCCTGCATACGGGCGACATAGTGGATCGCGTCCAGTGCGGCGTCGTGGGCGCCGACCAGGCACAGCGCCACGGCCGCGTACCCGGTGTCGCGCGGCCACACGTACCGCCAGTAGGGGCTGGCGGCGGCGACCAGTGCGCCGTTGGGGTACGTCAGGGCGTGCAGGTCGAGCAGCGCGCAGTCCGCCATGCCGGCGTGGCGCGACCCGCGCCCCGGCGGCCGGGTGGCCGCGAATGCCGCCCGCCCCGCCGCCACGGCCTCCGGAGTGGCCTCGGCCGCCCCGTCCAGCGGAGCCCCGGACGGGTCGAGGAGAGCGGTGCCCGGGACCCGCCGGACCGCCGAGCCCGGCGGCACCACCAGCGGCGTGCCGTCCGCGCCGACCACCACGCCGTCGGAGTACAGCCGCGTCTCCGGCCGCCACGCGGTGCCCCGGGTACCCAGCGTCCCCGGCGGATGGTGCTCCGGCCCGTCCAGCGTCACGACCCTCGTCCCGGCCTGCATCCCGACCTCCCCGACGAATCACGGCCCGCGCTACCGGGGCGACGGGTCCGTCCACCTGCAGCTTCCCCGAGACCCACCCGGCGAACCGGGGCGCCGGCATCTTAGGGCACGCCAGCGGCGACGGTGCGCGGACGGACCTCAGCGGCCGAGCCCGGCGAGCGCGTCAAGGGCGCGGCGGGCGTGCGCGCGGCTGGGCTCGAACGCGGCGTCGTCGGGGGCGGTGGCCCGCAGCTGCGCCATCGCCTGCGAGTAGGCGTAGCCGGCCTCGACGAGTTCTGCCAGCGGGATGATCGGCGCGATTTCGCCGCGTTGAAGGGCACGGTCCATGTGGGCGCGTAACGCCTCGACGGTCGCCGTGTAGGTCCGTGCCGCGAGCTCGCGCACCCGCTGGTCCCGCCGCCCCCGTTCCGCGACCGCCCGCGCGAGCATGCATCCCCACGGCCGCAGGCCGAGCCGGCCCGGGTCCTGGTACAGCGCGATGGCGACGGCCGCCTCCCACGCGGTGGCGGCGGAAGCGGCGGCGTCCGCGAGCCCGTCGATCTGGCGATGGCAGTACGCGGCCAGTGCGGTGTGGAAGAGGGCATCCTTGTTGCCGAAGGCCGTGTACAGGCTCTGCCCCTGCACGTTGGTGGCCGCAGTGAGCATCTGCCGCCCCGCCCGAGCCGTCGCCGCGCGACTACGCTGGCAGACATGACGCGCCCCTACACGATCCTGAGCTGCGCGATGTCGGTGGACGGCCGCATCGACGATGCCGGCCCGGACCGGCTGCGGCTCTCCAACGAGGCGGACTTCGACGAGGTCGACGAACTGCGCGCCGGATGCGACGCGATCCTGGTCGGGGCCGAGACGATCCGGCGCGACGACCCGAGGCTGCTGGTGCGCTCCGCCGCGCGCCGCGAGGCCCGGCTGGCCGCCGGCCGGTCCGCGAGCCTGACCCGCGTCGTGCTGAGCGGCACCGGCGACCTGGCGCCGACGGCCCGGGTGTTCGGCGGCGACGCGGCCACTCTCTTCTACGTGGGGGCTTGCGGGTACCCAGCCGCGGCGCGGCGCTTCGCCGACGCCTGCCGGGTCGAGGTCGTGCCCGCCGGAGTGGAGCCGGACATCCGGTGGATCACCGCCGACCTCGCGGGACGCGGGGTGCGCCGGCTGCTCGTGGAAGGCGGCGGCGCCGTGCACACCGCGTTCCTCACCGCCGGGCTGGCCGACGAGATCCGGCTCGCGGTCGCGCCGTTCTTCGTGGGCGGCGCCGCCGCGCCGACCTTCGTGCGCCCCGGCCGGTTCCCGCACGGCCCGGACCACCCCATGCGCCTCGCCGAGGCGCGCACGATCGGCGGCATCGTGGTGCTGCGCTACCTGCTCGACGGGGCCGCGTCGTGAACGGCGCGGTGCTCACGGCCGCGGACCGCCGGTGGCTGCGGGCCGCGATCGACCTCTCCCGGCGCTGTCCGCCTTCGGCGACCGCCTTCTCCGTGGGGGCGGTCGTGGTGGCGGCGGACGGCGCGGTGCTGGCCGAGGGGTACTCGCGGCGCGACGACCCGCACGACCACGCCGAGGAGGCCGCACTGCGCGACCTGGCACCCGACGACCCCCGGCTGGCCGCGGCCACCGTCTACAGCTCGCTGGAGCCATGCTCGGCCCGGGCGTCCCGCCCCCGCCCGTGCAGCTGCCTCATCCTCGACACCGTGCTCCCGCGCGTGGTGTTCGCGTGGCGGGAGCCCTCGCTGTTCGTGGACTGCGACGGCGCCGAGCGCCTGCGGGCCGCCGGGCGGACGGTCGTGGAGGCACCGGAGTTCGCGCACCTGGTCCGCGAGGTGAACGCCCACCTGCTCAGCTGACCTGCACCGCCGCCACCGACCCGGGCCGGCCCGCCCGGCCCGGGGCCCGCGGTCCTAGGCGATCGAGGGCTCGTCCGCCTCCAGCACCTCCACCAGGACGCGCCCCTGGGCGTCGGCCGGCGGCTCGGCCCCGAGCAGGTGGCTCACGGTGGGGGCGACGTCCACGATCCGCGGCGACGCCAGCGACCGGCCGACCGCGATCCCGGCTCCGGCGAACCCGAGCGGGGCGAGGGCCTCCCGCGTGCTGGCGTGGCCGCCGCGCGGCAGGCCGTCCACCGCCGCCGGGTCGATGAACGCGTAGGGCGGCACCGCCTCGATGGCGAAGTCGCCCTCGCTGGCCGCCGCGCCCATGGCGTCGAGCTCCGCCCGGTTGTAGACGCCTTCGAGTTCGGGCAGGCCGCGCAGGAGCTCCTCCAGCCGGGTGCGCGCGGGCTCCTCGGCCGCCGCGCCGCGCAGGTAGAGGTTGGCCGCGCGCGGGCTCGCGGTCAGCACCACCTCGGTGTCCGGAGCGGGGGACTGGCCGGAGTAGAGCCGCTGCACCGGATGCCCCGCCGCGGTGATGGCGCCGAGCACCTGCGGCTCCAGCGACTGGGTGTAGCCGGTCATGCCGTGGTCGGACACGAACACGAAGGCGGTGCGGTCGTGGATACCGGCCGCGCGGACCGCGTCGACCAGCACGCCGATCCCGGCGTCCATCTCCGCGAGCCGCACCGGGATGCGCGGCGAGTCGGGGCCCTCGCGGTGGCCGATCGAGTCGATGTCGGCGGCGTAGACGGCGATGTAGTCGGGGACGCGCGGCACGGTGACCTCGGTGCCGCCGGAGTCCACGGGCTCGCCGCGCAGCACCGCGGTGACGGACGCGAGGTTCTCCTCCCAGGTGTCGCCCTGGGTGTAGAGCCCCTCGGGGTCGCCGTAGGCGGCGCCGCGGCCCTCCACGATGTACCAGCCGGCGGCGAGGACGGTACGCCCCTGGCGGCGCAGGCTCTGCGCGACGGTCTCGGCGTTCACGGTCCGGGACTGGCCGACCGCGCGCCCGGTGGCGGGGTCCAGGACGTAGGCGGCGTTGCCGTGGACCGCCGGCCACGCGCCGGTGGCCATGCTGGCCCGGTTGGGGTTGGACACCGCCTTGTAGGTGCACCCGGCGACCGCCTCGCTCCCGGAGGTCAGCAGGGCCCGCAGGTTGGCCAGGCGCGGGGTGTCGAGGTAGCGGTCCAGGTAGCGCGGGTCGATGCCGTCCCAGTCGATGAGCACGACGTGGTCGGCCCGGGAGCGGGGGAACGGCGAAGACGCGCCCCAGGCGGCCTGCGCCTGGGCGGCCGGTCCGAGGACGCCCACACCGATGGCCGAAACCGCGGTGGTGGCCAGAAAGGACCTTCTGCGCATGGGCCGATCGTCTCCTCGCATCCGTGCGAAGTTCGCCAATAGTCATGAAGTGCCGCGTATGGGATCTCATCCTGCCGGACGGGGCTTCCGGTTCGCCACAGGCAGTGAATATATCCTCCGGGAGGATTCTTCCCGGGTTTTGCATCCGGTGGAGGTAAGCGACGCGGAATGGTTACAGAACGATTGGTTAATGATCGCGGCCACGGGAATCGAGTTAGGGTTAACCTGCGGCGTCCACTCTGCGCGCCGGTGGTTCGAGGAACGAGGCGGCCCTCCCATGGAAAATGACAGCATGCATTGGATGAAGCGTCAACCAAAAGCGGAGTGGGGAAAATTTCCGGAAATTGACACAACTCATCCGAGTGTTATCCGAGTGTACGATTTCCTGCTCGGGGGGAAGGACAATTTCGCCGTCGACCGCGAGGCGGGCCGGAAACTCCGCCAGGTCTCTCCGGAACTGGTGGATATCGCCCAGGCCGGGCGCGGGTTCGTCCGCCGGGTGGTGCGCTTCCTGACCCGTGAGGCCGGCATCCGCCAGATCGTCGACGTCGGCTCGGGCCTGCCCTCCGCCCGCAAGGTGCACGAGGCGGCGCACGCCGAGGCGCCCGACACCCGGGTCGTCTACCTCGACAACGACCCCGTCGCCCTCGTGCACGGCCGGGCGCTGCTCGCCGACAACCACAACACCAGCTTCATCTACGCGAACCTGCTGCAACCGCGCGAGATGATGGCCGCGCTGCGCGACCAGAAGCTGATCGACTTCGACGAGCCGCTCGCCGTGCTCGTCGCCGGGGCGCTGCACCGCGTCATGCCCGAGCACGACGCCCCCGGCATCATCCGCGAGGTGCTCGCGCCGCTCCCCGTCGGCTCCTACCTCTGCCTCGCCACGCTCATCAACGACGGCACGGGCAACGCCGCCAAGGCCGAGGTCGTCGGCGGCGAGACCCTGGGCCGGCTCAAGTTCCGCACCAGCGAGGAGGTCCTGGCGCTGCTCGACGGGCTCGAACTCGTGCCGCCCGGTTTCGGGTGCGTCTCCGCGTGGCGCCCGGACGATCCCGAGCAGGTCTTCGATCCCGACATGATCTGGTGCAAGGGAGCGGTCGGGCGCAAGGTCCACACCTGAGCCCCGCCGCACCGCGGCGCCGGGGACCGGTCGGGCGGGGCGACGCCGCGTGCGCGCCCCCACGGCCCGCGGCCGCCCCCACGGCCGCCGGCGCGGCGCCGACCGACCCCCTCACTCAGGTCAGAGCCGGTCCAGGTCCCGCATCCGCAGCACCGCCCGGCCCTCCTCGTCGGAGGCGGCGAGGTCGACCTCGACCGAGATCCCCCAGTCGTGGTGGTCCGCCGGGTCGTCGAGGATCTGCCGGACCTCCCAGGTGTCCGCGCCCTCCTCGATGAGCAGCATCCGCGGGCCACGCGCGTCCGGCCCGGTCCGGATCTCGTCGTGCTCGGCGTAGTACTCCGCGAGCGCGTCCTCCCACTCGTCGGCGTCCCAGCCGTCCTCGGCGTCGAGCGCGCCCAGCTCGTCGTAGCGGCGCAGCGCCGCCAGCTCCACCCGCCGGAACAGCGCGTTGCGCACCAGCACCCGGAACGCCCGGGGGTTGCTGGTCACCGGCTTCGGCCGCTCCTCCACGGCGCGTTCGCCGGGTTCGTCCGCGGGGTTGGTCAGCTGCTCCCACTCATCCAGCAGGCTGGAGTCGACCTGGCGGACCAGTTCGCCCAGCCACTCGATCAGGTCGAGCAGTTCATCGGTCTTGGCGTCCTCGGGAACCGTCTGGCTGACCGCCTTGTACGCGCTCGCGAGGTAGCGCAGCACCAGCCCCTCGGAACGGGCGAGCTCGTAGTGGCCGACGTACTCGGTGAAGGTCATCGCCCGCTCGAACAGGTCGCGCGCCACCGACTTCGGCCGCAGCGGGTGGTCGCCCACCCACGGGTGGCCGCGCCGGTACACCTGGTAGGCGTGGTCGAGCAGCTCCTCCAGCGGCTTGGGGTAGCTGACCTCCTCCAGCCGCTCCATCCGCTCCTCGTACTCGATCCCGTCGGCCTTCATCTGCGCCACGGCCTCGCCGCGCGCCTTGTTCTGCTGGGCGGCGAGGATCTGCCGGGGGTCGTCCAGCGTCGACTCCACCACCGTGAGCACGTCGAGGGCGTAACTCGGCGAGGTCGGGTCCAGCAGCTCCAGCGCGGCCAGCGCGAACGTCGACAGCGGCTGGTTCAGCGCGAAGTCCGGCTGCAGGTCGACGGTGAGCCGCGCGGTGCGCCCGTCGCCGTCGGGCTCGGGCAGCCGCTCCACGATGCCGCCGTCCAGCAGCGACCGGTAGATGGCGATCGCCTCCCGGATGTGCCGCCGCTGGTTCCGGCGCTCCTCGTGGTTGTCGGTGAGCAGGTGCCGCATCGCCGCGAAGCAGTCGCCCGGGCGCGCGATCACGCTGAGCAGCATCGCGTTGCTCACCCGGAACCGCGAGGTCAGCGGCTCCGGCTCGGCGGCGATCAGCTTCTCGAAGGCGGTCTGGTCCCACCCGACGAAGCCCTCCGGCGCCTTCTTGCGCACCACCTTGCGGCGCTTCTTCGGGTCATCGCCCGCCTTCGCCAGCGCCTTCTCGTTCTCCACCACGTGCTCGGGCGCCTGCACCACGACGTTGCCCACCGTGTCGAACCCGGCGCGCCCGGCCCGGCCGGCGATCTGGTGGAATTCCCGGGCGCTCAGCCGGCGGACCCGGCTGCCGTCGTACTTGCTCAGCGCCGTGAACAGCACGGTGCGGATGGGCACGTTCACCCCCACGCCGAGGGTGTCGGTGCCGCAGATGACCTTGAGCAGCCCGGACTGCGCCAGCCGCTCCACCAGCCGGCGGTACTTCGGCAGCATGCCGGCGTGGTGGACGCCGATGCCGTGCCGCACGTACCTGGACAGGTTGCGGCCGAACCGCGTGGTGAAGCGGAAGTTGCCGATCTCCCGGGCGATGGCGTCCTTCTCCGCGCGGGTGCACATGTTGATGCTCATCAGCGACTGCGCCCGCTCCACCGCCTGCGCCTGGGTGAAGTGCACGATGTAGACGGGCGACTCCCGCGTGCCGAGCAGCTCCTCCAGCGTCTCGTGCAGCGGGGTGGTGCGGTAGGAGTAGAACAGCGGCACCGGGCGCTCGACCGAGCGCACCACCGCGGTGGTGCGCCCGGTGCGCCGGGACAGGTCCTCCTCGAACCGCGCCACGTCGCCGAGCGTCGCCGACATCAGGACGAACTGCGCCCGCGGCAGCTCCAGGAGCGGGACCTGCCACGCCCAGCCGCGGTCCGGCTCGGCGTAGAAGTGGAACTCGTCCATGACGACCTGGCCGAGGTCGGCGTCGGCGCCGTCCCGCAGCGCGATGTTGGCCAGGACCTCCGCGGTGCAGCAGATGATCGGCGCGCCCGGGTTGACGCTCGCGTCGCCCGTCATCATCCCGACGTTGACGGTCCCGAACACCTTGCAGAGGTCGAAGAACTTCTCCGACACCAGCGCCTTGATCGGCGCGGTGTAGAAGCTCCGCTCGCCGCGCGCGAACGCCGCGAAGTGCGCGCCGGCCGCCACCAGGCTCTTCCCGGAGCCGGTGGGGGTGTTCAGGATGACGTTGGACCCCGACACCACCTCGATGAGGGCTTCCTCCTGGTGGGGGTACAGCGTGAGCCCCCGGTCGTCGGCCCACTCGGCGAAGGCCTCGAACAGGGCATCGGGATCCGGGTCTGCCGGCAGCTGATCGATGAGACTCACGCCCCCCATACTGCCCGCTCCCGGAGACCTCCCGGGCCATCGGGGCGCCTCGGACCAGGTCGGCGGCCCGGCGCTCGGCGGGCGAAGCCGGGGGCGGATCAGCCGGATCCGGCCGCCCGCACCCCGGCGGTGCCGCCTGCGGATCAGCCGAGCACGCGCGCCAGGAACTCCAGGCGGCGCCGGTGCCCGGCGACCTCGCCGCCCTCATGGCCGTTGAACTCCCACAGCCGCATGTCCTTGGGACCGGCGTAGGCGTTGTACACCGCGAAGCACGTGGAGGGCGGGGTCACCGGGTCCATCGCCGCCGCGCTGAACGCCGCCGGCACGGTGGCACGGGGCGCGAAGTTGAGCGCGTCCACGTAGGAGAGGGTCCGGAACACCTGATCGACCCGGTCGCGGTGCACCCGCAGGTAGCGCGCCAGCTCCACGTAGGGCCCCTCGCTCGCGATCTCGGCGCCGCGCCGGAAGTGCGACAGGAACGGGACGTCGGAGACGATCCCGGCCACGTCCGGCACGAGCGCGCCCACCGCGACCGCGAGCCCGCCGCCCTGGCTCGCGCCCATGACCGCGACCCGGTCCGGATCGACACCGTCGGTCCGGCGCGCCGCGGCGACCGCGCGCACCGCGTCGGTGATCAGGCGGCGGTAGTAGTAGTCGTGCGGATCCAGCACCCCCTTGGTCATGAAACCGGGGAAGTGCGGATGCGGGGAGGCCACGGGGTCGGGGGTGTCACCGGAGCGGCCCGCGCTGCCCTGCCCGCGCAGGTCCATGAGCAGGTGCGCGTAGCCGGCCGAGGCGTAGACGAGGGCGTCCAGCGGGTCGCTGCGGCCGCCGCCGTAACCCGGGAACTCCACCACGCACGGCAGCCGGCCGCCGCGCCCGCGGGGCAGGAGCAGCCACGCCCGGACGGGCTGGCCGCCGAAGCCGGCGTACTCGACGTCGAACACGTCGAGCGTGGTCAGCGGGGTCGGGTGCGGTGTCAGCTTCGGGGTGGCGTCGAACCGGTCGGACTCGGCCAGGGTGGCCGCCCAGAAGTCGTCGAAGTCGGCGGCAGCCGTGCCCGGCGCCTGGAAGCTGCGCAGCTGGTCGGGGGAGAGGTCGCTGAGGGGCATGCCCGGCAGCCTACGCACGCCCCGCCCGCGGTCGGCGGGCGGGGCATGCGGGGGTGCGGGGCGGCGGCGCGGCCGGATACGGCCGCGCGGTGCCGCCGGAGTCGGCCGCGCGGCCGGAGGGTCAGATGAGGCCGAGCGCGCGGACGGCGTCGCGCTCCTCGCCGAGCTCCCGCACCGAGGCGTCGATGCGCTCGCGCGAGAACGCGTCGATCTCCAGGCCCTGCACGATCTCCCACCGGCCCTCGCGCGAGACCACCGGGAAGGAGGAGATGAGGCCCTCCGGCACACCGTAGGAGCCGTCGGACACGATGGCCGCCGACGTCCAGTCGCCCTCGGGGGTGCCGAGCACCCAGTCGCGGACGTGGTCGATCGCGGCGTTGGCGGCGGAGGCGGCCGAGGACGCGCCCCGCGCCTTGATGATCGCCGCGCCGCGCTTGGCCACGGTCGGGATGAAGGTGTCGCGCAGCCAGCCCTCGTCGTTCACGGCCTCGGCGGCGTTCTTGCCGGCCACCTCGGCGTGGAAGATGTCGGGGTACTGGGTCGCGGAGTGGTTGCCCCAGATGGTGAGCTTGCTGATCTCGGTCACCTGCACGCCGAGCTTCCCGGCCAGCTGCGACACCGCCCGGTTGTGGTCCAGCCGGGTCATCGCGGTGAACCGCTCGGCCGGCACGTCCGGCGCGTGCGCCTGCGCGATCAGGGCGTTGGTGTTCGCGGGGTTGCCCACCACGAGCACGCGGATGTCGTCGGCCGCCCCGGCGTTGATGGCCTCGCCCTGCGGCTTGAAGATCCCGCCGTTGGCCTCCAGGAGGTCGCCGCGCTCCATCCCCTCCGTCCGCGGCCGGGCGCCCACGAGCAGCGCCACGTTGGCGCCCTCGAACGCCTGACGCGGGTCGTCGAAGATGTCGATCCCGTGCAGCAGCGGGAAGGCGCAGTCGTCGAGCTCCATGGCGGTGCCCTCGGCCGCCTTGACCGCCTTCGGGATCTCCAGCAGCCGCAGCCTCACCGGGGTGTCCGGCCCGAGCAGCTGCCCCGAGGCGATGCGGAACAGCAGCGCGTAGCCGATCTGACCAGCCGCGCCGGTGACGGTGACGTTGACGGGAACTTGAGCCATGCCTCTTCTCCTGACCACTCTGGTGCGACCCGCGATCGTACCTCGCAGCACACGGCGCCGATCCTGCGCCCCGCCGGTGCTCGTGTGTGTCGCGGCCTCCCACCCTAGTGTTCGGCCACCCCGCCTCCGTGAGCCC
>NZ_QEIO01000121.1 GCF_003336425.1 Marinitenerispora sediminis
CGCCCGTGCTCACCGCACCCGGTGCGCTCCGGGGGAGGGCGTGGCCGCCCGCAGCGTCGGAGCGGCGTAACCGCGCTTGGCGAAGGCCGCCGCGACGCCGTCCCGGACCGCGTCCAGGCGCTCCTCCGCGACGAGCGCGATGGCGCTGCCACCGAAGCCGCCGCCGGTCATCCGGGCGCCGCGCGCGCCCGCGGCCACCGCGGACTCCACCGCGGTGTCGAGCTCCGGGCAGGAGATCTCGAAGTGGTCGCGCATGGACAGGTGCGAGGCGGTGAAGAGCGCGCCCACCTCCGGCAGCGCGCCGGCCCGCATCAGGCCGACCGCCGCGTTCACCCGGTGGATCTCGGTCACCACGTGCCGCACCCGCCGCCGCAGGACCGGGTCGGTCAGCGTGTCCAGGGCCGCCGCCAGGTCCTCGACGTCGCGCAGCGCCGCCACGCCGAGCTGCCGCGCGGCGCGCTCGCACTCGGCGCGCCGGGCGGCGTAGCCGCTGCCGGTGTCGGCGTGCCGGTGCTGCACGCCGGTGTCGATGACCAGGATCCGCAGTCCCGCCTCCTCCAGCGGTAGCGGGACGTTGCGCGCGCCCTCGGTGCGGCAGTCCAGGAACAGGGCATGGCCGGCCCGGCAGCGCAGCGACGCGCTCTGGTCGAGGATGCCGGTGGGGGCGCCCACGAAGGTGTTCTCCGCGCGGCGGGCGAGGCGGGCCATGGCCGGGAGGTCGCCGGCGAGGCCGGCGAGCCCGAAGGCGTCGGCCGCGGCCAGCAGGGTGGCGCACTCCAGCGCCGCGGAGGAGGAGAGCGCGGCACCGACCGGGAGGTCGGAGTCGAGCCGGATCCGCGCGCCGACGCTGTCACCGGCGAGGTGGCCGGCCTCGCGCAGTGCCCAGAACACGCCGGCGACGTAGCCGCTCCAGCCGGTGTCGCGCCGCCGGTCGCCGTCCAGCTCCCGGGTGGTGAACCGCGCGGGCTCCCCGGGCCGCTGCGCGCTGCGGATCTCGATCACGCCGTCGTCGGTGGGGGTCAGCGCCAGCGAGACGCCCCACGGGACGGCCATGGGCAGGACCAGGCCGTCGTTGTAGTCGGTGTGCTCACCCATGAGGTTGACCCGCCCCGGGGCGCGCCAGACGCCCGCCGGCGCCGAGCCGTAGTCGGCGGTGAAGTCGGCGGCCAGCTTCTCGGGGTCGACCAGGTCGCTCACGGGCCACCGCTCTCTCGGGGAGGGCGCGGGAGCCGGGGAGGCCGCCCGGCGGCGCGAGGAGAACCAGTTCCGGATGCCGCCGGCCATCACGCGCCCCCGCCGGCGTGCGCGGCGGCCGGCCCGGCCCCGGCGGCCGCGGAGTGGAACTTCCAGGCGTCGGCCACGATCGCGGCGAGCCCGGGGCGGCGGGGCAGCCAGCCCAGTTCGTCGCGTGCGCGCCGGCCGGAGGCGACCAGGGCGGCGGGGTCTCCCGGGCGGCGGCCGTCCTCCACCACGGGGATGGGGTGGCCGGTGACCTCGCGGCAGACCTCGACGACCTCCCGCACGGAGAAGCCGGTGCCGTTGCCGAGGTTGTAGACCCGGTGCCGGCCGGGAGTGCAGTGGTCCAGCGCGAGCAGGTGCGCCTCGGCGAGGTCGGCCACGTGGATGTAGTCGCGCACGCAGGTGCCGTCGGGCGTCCCGTAGTCGGTGCCGAACACCGACACCGCCTCGCGGCGGCCCAGCGCGACCTGGAGGACGATGGGGATGAGGTGGGTCTCGGTGGTGTGCCGCTCGCCGCGGCCGTCCTGCGCGCCGGCGACGTTGAAGTAGCGCAGGCTGACGGCCCCGATGCCGTGCATGCGCGCGTGCTCGGTGAGGGCGGCGTCGATGGCGGCCTTGGTGGCGCCGTAGGGGTTCGTGGGCCGGACTGGGGCGTCTTCGGGGATCGGCACCCGCTCCGGCTCCCCGTAGACGGCGGCGGTGGAGGAGAAGACGATGCGGCGCACGCCGGTGGCGCGCATGGCCTCCAGCAGCGCGAGGGAGGCGCCGACGTTGCCGCTCCAGTACATCTCGGGGCGGGCGACGGACTCCGGCACGATCGACTTGGCGGCGAAGTGCAGCACCGCCTCGACGCCGTCGGAGAGCACCTCGGCGGCGCGGTCCCGGATGTCGCCCCTGACGAACACGCACTCGGGCGGGACCGCGTCGCGGTGCCCGGTCGACAGGTTGTCGAGGACCACCACCTCGTGCCCGGCCGCCACCAGCTGGGCGGCGACCACGCTGCCGACGTAGCCGGCGCCGCCCGTGACCAGAACTCTCACTGCGCTCCTCGTTCCGTGTGGTCCGCCCCGCCGCCGGGGACGGGGCCCAGGGCCGCACGCAGCCGGTGGGCGGCGTCCTCGGGGGAGATGTCGTTGATCCACGCCTCCATGCCCGACTCCGAGCCGGCGAGGTACTTCAACTTGCCGGCCGCGCGGCGCAACGTGAACAACTGTAGGTGCAGCCCGAACTCGGGGTCGGGAGTGCCCGCCGCGTCGACCGGGGCCTGGTGCCAGGCGGCGATGTAGGGCGCCGGCGCGGGGAACAGCCGGTCGAAGGCGCGCAGCAGCGCCAGGTAGACGCCGGCCAGGTCGTCGCGCTGGTCGCCGTCCAGCAGGTGCAGGCCGGGCACCCGGCGCCGCGGGAACAGCCGCACCTCGTAGGGCCAGCGGGCGGCCGCGGGGACGATGGCGGTCCAGTGGCCGGTCTCGACCACCACCCGCACGCCGGCCGCGCGCTCGGCGGCCACGGCGTCGTCGAACAGGTTGCCGCCGGTGTGCTCGCGGTGCCGGCGCGCGGCGGCAGCCATCCGGCGGATGCGGGGCGGCGGGAACGGGAAGCCGTAGATCTGCCCGTGCGGGTGGTGCAGGGTGACCCCGATCTCCTCGCCGCGGTTCTCGAACGGGTACACGTGGGCGACCTCGGGCATGGCGGACAGCTCGGCCGTGCGGTCGGCCCACGCCTCGATGACGGTCCGGGCCCGCCGCGGCGTGAGGTCGGCGAAGGAGGCGGTGTGGTCGGAGGTGAAGCACACCAGCTCGCAGCGGCCGGTGCCGGGCCGCGCCTCGACGGCGGGATCGGTCGGTGGCTCGGGGGCCGGGACCGCCGGCGTCGCGAGGGAGGGGAAGCGGTTCTCGAAGACGACCACGTCGTAGTCGTCGGCCGGGATCTCGGTGAGCCGGTCGCCGCGGGTGGGGTCGAGCGGGCACTCGTCGGGCGGCGGCAGGAAGGTGCGGTCCTGGCGGTGTGCGGCGAGGACCACCCAGTCGTCCAGCAGCGGATCGCGGCGCAGCTGCGAGGACGGTGCGGCCGGGGGGAGCGGTCGGCGGTCGGGCGCTTTGGCGCGGCCGGTGTCGGGGGTCTCGTCGAAGTAGATGATCTGGCGGCCGTCGGCGAGTCGGCCGGAGGAGCGCCACACCTGGGAGTTTCGCACGGTTTCCCGCTACCTGGGAGAAATTGGCTGGACAAAAGCGATCATATTCGATCGACCTCGGTCAAGGAGAGGGGGTGAGTGGCACGGCCGGTCCGGCCCGGCGGGGCTGTCCGCCCGGCACGGGACCGGCGCGCCCACATCCCCCTTCTCCGGGCCGGGCGAAGACGGCACCCCACAACCGCCGCGCGGTAGCACACCGGCGAGGGAGCGGCCTGGCGGCCGGACGGCGCCCTCTCCCGGTGCTCCTGCCCGGCGGACTCCTTCGGGCGGCGGCGTCCACCACGGGCCGTTCACCGGACCGCGCCCGCAGGGCGCCGCCGGCGCGCGGAGCCGTCGCCAGGAGCGCGGCGACGGCGCTCCTGGCGCGCCCGGGCGCGCCAGGAGGTTCCCGGAAACTCGCCGCGCGCCCGTTTCGGTGCGGCCGACCGGCACGCTAACGTCGGTCGCCACCGGTGGCGAAGCGACCATGGAGCTTGCGTGGCGGCACGAGGGCGGAGGATCACAGAACGCGTACGGCGGTACCACGGCGCGGCGATGGAGGCGTACTGGTCGCTGCGCCGGAACCGGCCCGTGCTCGACCACCTCGTCAGGGCGGTCGAGCGCTACACCGACCGGCGCGGCGACAGCCTGGCCGCCTCGGTGACCTACTACGCGTTCCTCTCGTTCTTCCCGCTGCTCGCACTCGGGTTCTCGGTGCTCGGCTACGTGGCCGAGTTCAACATCGAGGCCCGCACCTACCTGGAGCAGGCGGTGTGGGAGACGCTGCCGGGGCTGGCCGAGGGGCTCCCGCTGGACGAGATCGCGCGGGCCCGCGCCGGCGCGGGGGCGCTCGGTCTCCTCGGCCTGCTGTACGCGGGGCTGGGCTCGGTGGCCGCGCTGCGGGAGGCACTGCACGCCATCTGGCTGCGGGACACCGCGGCCGCCGGCAATCCGGTGCTGACGAAGCTGGGGGACGCGGCGGTGACGGCGGTGCTCGGCGGCGCGCTGCTCGCCTCGGTCGCGCTCACGGGCATCGCGCAGGCGGCGACGGGGTGGCTGCTGTCCTGGTTCGGGCTCGACGGCTCCCTGTTCGCGTCGATCACGCTGCGCGGACTCGGCCTGCTGATCGCCGTCGGGATGGACATCCTCATCTTCTTCGTGCTGTTCGCCCGGTTGTCGGGCGCGGGCCGCCCCTGGGGTCCGGTCTGGCGGGGGGCGCTGCTGGCCGCGGTGGGCTTCGAGGCGCTCAAGGCGACCGGTGCGCTGCTGATCAGCGGGACGCTGTCCAATCCGGTCTACGCCTCCTTCGCGGTGCTGGCCGGCTTGCTGGTGTGGATCAACATCGTGCTGCGGTTCCTGCTGTTCACGGCGTGCTGGGCCGCCACGTGGCTGCCGGTACCGCCCCCGTACCAGGGCGCGCCGCCCATGGCGGCCGGGCCGGTCGCCGCGCCGGAGCTACCGGCCGCGCCGGACCTGCCAGCCGAGCCGGAGCGGCCGGCCGGTCCCCGGGCGGACCACCGCGGCCGGCGGCCGAGGGCGGTGCTGCCGCGCGCCGCGCGGGCCGCGGCGGCGGGTGCGGCGGCGGCGGGGTGGGCGCTGTGGGCGCGGGAGCGCGCGGCCCGGCGCGCGGCCGAGCGCGGGCGGCGGCCGTCCCGGCGCTGACCGCGGTCGGAGCCCCGGAGGGATCGCGTGTCGCTCACATGAGGGTGCTCGCGGCCGTCGTTGGGTAGCGTGGGACGCAGGCGTCACCGGCGGCACCGTGCGCGGCCCGGTGCGGCGGTGCCGGCCGAGGACGGCTGCCTAGTCACGTTCGGGTAGGGGCGCCCGGGGAGGATGACCCGTTGCGATGGGGCGGCGTGGTCATTTCGGATCATGGTGGCTGGTTTCCCGGCGCGTCCGCCGGCACATCTGAAATTCTCGGTTCTCGTCACCGGCCGTCAACCGGTGCCCGTCGAAGTCCGATGGATCATGCCACGCGTCAATCGTCAAGGAGTGCAACCGGTCATGGGACGCCCTGACATCGATATCGATGTCTGGCCTAGTGTGCGTCACAAGTCGGTGCGCCCACCGACCGGAAGACCGCGCGGAGGTTGATCGTGGCCATCGAATTCAACGCGTCCGACCACGCCACTCTCGGAGTGGAGTGGGAGCTGCAACTCGTCGACGTCGGCACCCGGCACCTGCGGCAGGAGGCGCAGCAGGTCCTCGCCGAGCTGCCGGACCTGAGTGAGACCTCGGACCGCCCGCCGCTCCGGCACGAGCTGATGCAGTGCACCATCGAGGTCGTCACCGGCGTGTGCGAGACCGTCGAGGAGGCCAAGGCCGACCTCGGCGAGAACATCAGGCGGATGCGGCAGGTGATGGATCCGCGCGGCGCCGCGCTGATGTGCGCCGGCACCCATCCCATGGACGACTGGCGGGACCAGACCCTCTCGCCGGTGCAGCGCTACGGCGAGCTCATCGACCAGATGCAGTGGCTGGGGCGGCGCATCCTGACCTTCGGCGTCCACGTGCACGTCGGGATCCGCTCCCGCGAGAAGGCGGTCCCGATCGTCAACGCCCTCGCCCACTACCTTCCGCATTTCCTCGCCCTCACCGCCTCCAGCCCGTTCTGGAGCGGGCACGACACCGGCCTGGCGTCCAGCCGGTCGGTCGTGTTCGGGGCGCTGCCGACCGCCGGCCCTCCGCCGCACCTGAAGGACTGGGCGTCCTTCGAGGAGTACATGGAGACCCTGCTGCGGGCCGGCACCATCTCCAGCATCAAGGAGGTGTGGTGGGACGTCCGCCCGCATCCGGACTACGGCACGGTCGAGATCCGGATGTTCGACGGCATCCCCACCATGCGCGAGGTCGGCATGGCCGCCGCCCTCTCGCAGAGCCTCGTCCACATGTTCGACCAGCAGCTGGACCGCGGATACCAGCTGCCCAGCCCGCCCTCGTGGGTGGTCAACGACAACAAGTGGCGGGCGACGCGGTACGGCCTGGACGCGCGCGTCATCACCGACGAGCGCGGCGGCACCGTGCCGCTCCGGGACGATCTGTACGAACTCGTCCGCGAGCTGGAGCCGGTGGCCAAGCGCCTCGGCTGCGCCGAGGACCTGGACGTGATCTCCGACATCCTGCGCAACGGCGCCTCCTACGAGCGCCAGCGGGCGATCATCGACCAGGGCGGCACGCTCAACGACGTGGTGGACGCGCTGGCGGCGGAGTTCCGGGCGGGCACGCCCGGCGCGCCGCCGGCCGGCACCGCACGGGGAGAAGCGACAACGGATGACAACGGGGCAACGGACGCCGGCGCCGGTGGCGAAGGCGCCGGCCGAGAACATACGTCGAGAAAGAGGGGGCCCTCGCATGCAGGGGCGTGACCTGCAGGAACAGCTGACCGCATTTCTGGCTCGCCGGAAGCGGGAGATCATCGAGTTCCGGCGAGACCTCCACATGCACCCCGAGCTCGCGTTCGCGGAGCACCGCACCACCCAGCGGCTCGCGGACCGGCTCCGGGCCGCCGGCCTGGAGCCGGTGGTCCTCCCGCAGGGCACCGGCCTGATCTGCGACATCGGTTCCGGCGACGGCCCGATGGTGGCGCTGCGCGCCGACCTCGACGCGCTGCCCCTCACGGACGAGAAGGACGTCCCCTACCGCTCCACCGTGCCGGGCGCCGCGCACGCGTGCGGGCACGACGTGCACACCACCATCCTGCTGGCCACCGGGGTGTTCCTGGCCCAGCAGGCCCGGGCCGGTGCGCTGCCCGGCCGGGTGCGGCTGCTCTTCCAGCCGGCCGAGGAGCTGCCGGGCGGCGCCCGCGAGGTCATCAACGCCGGCGGGCTCGACGGGGTGGACCGGATCTTCGCCCTGCACTGCGATCCGCGGTTGAAGGCGGGCCAGGTGGGGCTGCGGGTGGGCCCCATCACGGCCGCGTGCGACCAGCTGCTCGTCCGGCTCTCGGGGCCGGGCGGGCACACCGCCCGCCCGCACCTGACCGCCGACCTCGTCTACGCGCTGGGCAAGGTCGTCACCGAGCTGCCGGCCGCGCTGTCCCGCCGGGTGGACCCCCGCGCCAGCTTCAGCCTGGTGTGGGGGCGGGTGGCGGCCGGATCGGCGGCCAACGCGATCCCCGACGACGCGGTCGCCGAGGGCACCGTGCGCTGCCTGGACGACGCCGCCTGGCACGCCGCCCCCGGCCTGATCCAGGAGTTGCTGGACTCCGTGGTGGGCGCCTACGGCGCCAGCGTGGAACTGAACTACCGGCGTGGCGTCCCGCCGACCGTCAACGAGGCGGATAGCGTGCAGATGCTGCGCGACGCCTGCACCCAGATGCTCGGCGAGCAGGCCATCGCCTCCACCCCGCAGAGCCTGGGCGGCGAGGACTTCGCCTGGTACCTGGAGCAGGTGCCCGGCGCGCTCGCCCGGCTCGGGACGCACGGGCCGAACTGGGACTCCCCGATGCTCGACCTGCACCGCGGCACCTTCGACGTCGACGAGAACGCCATCGGGGTCGGCGTGCAGCTCATGGCGGCCACCGCGCTCACCGCGCTGTGGGACGGCCGCCGGCCGCGCACCGAGGAGCCGGTCGAGGACGCCGCGCTCGCCTGATCGAGGCGGCTGCCCGCGCCCTGCCCGGTCCGCCGGGCGGGGCTGTGGACGGCGCCGCCCGCGCCCGTCCCAGGTGGCATCCTGAAACACATGAGCCACCAGCTGACCCTCGACCAGATCCGGCGCGCGCCGAAGGTACTGCTCCACGACCACCTCGACGGCGGGCTGCGGCCGGCCACCGTCGTCGAGCTCGCCGACGCCGCCGGCTACACCCGCCTGCCCACCCGCGACCCCGCCGAGCTCGGCGCGTGGTTCGAGGCCGCGGCCGACTCCGGGTCGCTGGAGCGCTACCTGGAGACGTTCAGCCACACCGTCGGGGTCATGCAGACCCGCGAGGCCCTGACCCGTGTGGCCGCCGAGTGCGCCGAGGACCTCGCCGCCGACGGCGTGGTCTACGCCGAGGTGCGGTTCGCCCCCGAGCAGCACCTGGAGGCGGGGCTGCTGCTGGAGGAGGTCATCGAGGCCGTCCTGGAGGGCTTCCGCGTCGGCCAGGAACGGGCGGCGGCGCACGGCCGGTCCATCCGGGTCGGCACGCTGCTCACCGCCATGCGGCACGCCGCCCGGTCGCAGGAGATCGCCGAACTCGCCGTGCGCTACCGCGACGTCGGCGTGGTCGGGTTCGACATCGCGGGCGCCGAGGCGGGGCACCCGCCCACCCGGCACCTGGACGCCTTCGAGTACCTGCGCCGTGAGAACGCCCACTTCACCATCCACGCCGGCGAGGCGTTCGGCCTGCCGTCCATCTGGGAGGCGCTGCAGTGGTGCGGTGCCGACCGGCTCGGCCACGGCGTGCGCATCGTGGACGACATCGAGGTCTCCGACGGAAAGGCCCGGCTCGGGCGGCTGGCCGCCTACGTCCGCGACAAGCGGGTCCCGCTGGAGATGTGCCCCAGCTCCAACATCCAGACGGGGGCGGCGGCCTCGATCGAGGAGCACCCCATCGGGCTGCTGCGCGACCTCCGGTTCCGGGTGACCGTCAACACCGACAACCGGCTGCAGAGCGGCACCACGCTCTCCGCCGAGTTCGCGAAGCTCGCCGAGGCGTTCGGCTACGGCTGGGACGACCTCGAATGGTTCAGCGTCAACGCCATGAAGTCGGCCTTCCTGCCGTTCGACGAGCGGCTCGCCCTCATCAACGGCCAGATCAAGCCCGGGTTCGCGCGGCTGAAGTGGGCCACGGAATGACCACCTTCACCCAGCCGGTCCCGCGGGTGCTGGGCTGGATCTGGATCGCTGTCGTGCTGCTGAACCTCATCGACCTCGCGGTGCGCGGGCGCAGCTACGCCGCCGTGGTGGCCGGCGCGGTCCTCCTCCTCAGCGCGGGCGCGGTCTACGTCCTGGCCCTGCGGCCGCGGGTGGTGGCCACCGACCGGGGCGTGCGGGTGGTGAACCCCCTGCGTGAGGTCTTCGTGCCCTGGGCCGCGTTCACCTGGGCCGACGTCACCGACGTGCTCCGGGTGCACGCGGGGGACCAGGTGTTCCGGTCCTGGCCGTTGCGCGAGACCCGGCGGGCCCGCGTCCGCGACAACCTGCGGCGGGCCGCCAGCTCCGCGGACGTGACCGCGGTCGACGACCGGGACCCGCGCGACATGCGGCCCACGGAGCTCGTGGCCAGACAGCTGCGCCAGGAGGCCGAGCGCGGCAGGGCGCGGGTGCCGGCGGACGGCGGGGCCGCCACCGAGCCCTCGGTGCTGTGGTCGCCCGACGCGCTGGTCGCGCTGGGCGTGCCGTTGCTCCTGCTCGCGGCGGTGCTGCTGTTCGCGTAGTTCCTTTCGGAAGAAGCGGCTTGACCGCACCCCGCCCCGGATGGTTAGGTAAGGCATGCCTAAGAGGTTCTGGGGCGGTCGCGGTGGCCGCGCGGATCACCGTCCGTCCCGGGGCCCTGGGCGCCGCGGGTCAACTGAATAGCGGGCGCGCCGCCACGTATCGCCACGCGTGGCAGGGGACCGGGACGTCGCGGGGACAGACCGGCTTCCCCCATGGCGCGCAGGACGGGAAGTTCCGGAGAAGCACGGTCCGGCGGCCGGCGAGTCTGCGGGGACTCGCCGCCGGACCGTGCGGAGACCGCACCGCCGGTCTCGCGACCAGCGCCGTTCATCCCCGGCCTCGGGATGCTGCTCGCCACGCAGCGCCGGCCGCGGAACCGGCACGCGGTCTCCACCTCCTCCCGGGGAGGGACGCGCACCCCTGGCGCGGAAGGGGGCTGCGGAGTCCCTTCCCCGGGACTTCTCTACAGCCGCAGCAAAATCTTGTTCAGCAGCCCGCCCAGGTCGTGGGCGCGCTCACGGGCGATCGCGAGTACGCCGTCGGCCGTGACCAGCCGGCCCGTCGGCGTCACCGGATCATAGCCGGCCAGTGCGAGCCCGAGCACGTCCGCGCCCATCTCGACGGCCGCGATGGCCTCCAGCGCGGTCGACATCCCCACCAGGTCGGCGCCCACGGTGCGCAGCATGCGCAGCTCCGACGGGGTCGGGAACTGCGGGCCGGGCAGCTGGGCGTAGACGCCCTCGGCCAGCGACGGGTCGGTCTCCAGGGCGATCTCGCGGAGCCGCCGGCTGTAGACGTCGCTCAGGTCCACGTAGTCGGGTCCCAGCAGCGGCGAGCGGCCGGTGAGGTTCAGGTGGTCGTGCAGCAGGATGGGCTGCCCCAGTGCGAAGTCGGAGCGCAGCGATCCCGCGGAGCTGGTCAGCAGTACGGTGCTGGCGCCGGCCGCGATCCCGGTGCGGACCGCGTGCGCCACCTGTCTGGCGCCGTACCCGTCGTAGAGGTGGGTGCGTCCGAGGTAGAGCAGCACGAGCTTGGCGCCGACCCAGACCGCCCGTGCCGTGGCGCTGTGGCCGGGGGCCGAGGGCGGCACGAAGCCGGGCAGGGTGGAGATGTCGATCTCCAGGTCGGGTGCGCCCAAGGCGTCGGCGGCGGATGCCCACCCCGAGCCGAGGACGATCAGGGCGTCGTAGGAGTCGGCGCCGGTGCGGATCCGCAGCTCCTCGGCGGCCCGGACGGCGAGGTCAATCGGTTCGGCGATCGCGGTGGCATAGCGATCTTGGGTGGATTCGCTCACATAACCGAGCGTAACTCTTGGTAATCAATGTGCGAATGATCGCCACGCAGTGTGTTCGTTTCTGGTAATGGTGCCGCCTCCGGGCCGGATCACAGGTCCACGGAGGCGCACGGCCGGCCCCGCAGCTCGGCCACGTAGGCCGCCGGCGCGCCGGCCTTCTCGGCGGCGTCGGCGATGGCGCCCAGGCTCAGTGCCGAGGGCAGACCGCCCTCGTAGTCGTTGAGCACGTAGACCCAGGCGGTGGCGTCGCCGTCCAGCAGGGTCCGCACCCGCACCCGGATCCGCGAGTAGACGCCGTTGTCGGTGCCCTCCCAGGAGTCCAGCAGCGGTTCGTCGCACGCGGGGACGTCGTAGAGGGCCACGAAGACGCTGGAGCCGGAGTCCTCGACCAGCGTGGTCAGCGCGCCTCCCCACTCGCTCCCGCCGCCGCCGAAGGTGAGCCGCCAGCCCGCGAGCCAACCGGTGCTCCACAGCGGCGAGTGCGGTGCGCGCTTGGCCATGATCTCGGGATCGAGGTTGCTGCCGTATGCGGCGTACAGAGGCACGCGGCACATGCTACGTGCTTGATCGGGGGAGCGGTGCGATATCCGCAGCCCGCCATGACGGAGAATGGAGAATGCGACAGGCGAGCACAAGAGGCGGTTAGCCCCGCAAATGCGGCCCACACGGCTGTGGCGTGTCCCGCACCGGGAGCCGGGCCGGCCAGAAGGAGTGAGTACAGACGTGACCAGGGTCGTGATCATCGGTGGCGGGCCGGGAGGCTACGAGGCCGCACTCGTGGCGGCGCAGCTCGGAGCCGATGTGACGGTGGTGGACCGCGACGGCATCGGGGGCGCCTGCGTGCTGACCGACTGCGTCCCGTCCAAGACGCTCATCGCCACATCGGTCCGCATGAACTACGTGACGGACGCCGCCACCCTCGGCATCAACGTGGGCGACGAGGCGGAGGACAAGGACATCGTCCGGATCGACCCGCGGACGGTCAACGAGCGGGTGAAGCGCCTCGCGCGGGCGCAGTCCGACGACACCGCCGCCCGCATCGTCAAGGAGGGCGTGCGCATCATCCCGGGCACGGCGCGGCTCGTCGATCCGCACATCGTCGCGGTGGGCGAGGAGCGGCTGCACGCCGACGTCGTCCTCATCGCCACCGGGGCGCACCCCCGCGAACTCCCGACCGCGCGCCCGGACGGCGAGCGCATCCTCACCTGGCGGCAGCTCTACGACCTCGACACACTGCCGGAGCGCCTGGTCGTGGTGGGCTCCGGCGTCACGGGGGCCGAGTTCGCCAACGCCTACCAGGCACTCGGTTCCGACGTCACGCTGGTGTCCTCGCGCGACCGCGTGCTGCCCACCCAGGACCAGGACGCGGCCGAGGTGCTGGAGAACGTGTTCCGCCGCCGCGGGATGAACGTCCTCGCCAACGCGCGGGCCGAGTCGGTCACCCGGGTCGGCGACGGCGTGGTGGTGCGGCTCTCCGACGGCCGCACGGTCGAGGGCACGCACTGCCTCATGACGGTCGGCATGATCCCCAACACCAGCGACCTCGGCCTGGAGGAGATCGGCGTCCGGCTGGACCGCGGCGGGTTCGTCGAGGTCGACCGCGTGTCGCGGACCTCCACACCGGGCGTGTACGCGGCGGGCGACTGCACCGGCGTCAACATGCTCGCCTCCGTCGCCGCCATGCAGGGCCGCATCGCCATGTGGCACGCCCTCGGCGAGGCCGTGGCGCCGCTGAAGCTGTCCACCGTCGCCTCGACGGTGTTCACCAACCCGGAGCTGGCCGCCGTGGGTTGCAGCGAGGCCGACGTCGTCTCCGGCCGGGTGGACGCCCGGATCGTCAACCTGCCGCTGGACACCAACCCGCGCGCCAAGATGCACGGCACCAAGGACGGCTTCGTGAAGCTGATCTGCCGCCAGCACACCGGCATCGTGCTCGGCGGCGTCATCGTCGGCCCGCGCGCCAGCGAGCTGATCCTGGCGGTCTCCGTGGCCGTGCAGCAGCGGCTGACTGTCGACGACCTCGCGCACACGTTCTCGGTCTACCCGTCGCTGTCCGGCAGCGTGACCGAGGCCGCCCGCTCGCTCATGCAGGCCTCGCCGGAGTAGCCCGGGGCGGCACGCACGCGAACGGGGCCCGGCCGCACTGGCCGGGCCCCGTCAGCGGTTCAACGAACGAAGCGGGTCGACGGTGACCGAGGAGGGCGAGCGCCCGGCTAGAAGTCGCCGAACCCGCCGAAGTCGCCGCCCTCGAAGCCGCCGCCGCCGAAGTCGCCGAACCCGCCGAAGTCGTCGCCTCCGCCGACCTCACCGGCTCCGACGTCGCCGGCTCCGGCGGCCCCCATGTCGGCCATGCCGGCGCCCATCATGGAGGCGCCCATCATCGAGCCCATCATGTTGCCGATCATCATGCCGGTGAACATGCCCATCATCATGTCCATGCCGAAGTAGCCGCCCGCGTAGGGGGCGTAGGCCGGGCCGGCGTCGTAGTAGGGCCGGCGGTGGCCGTCGACCTCGACCATGCGGACGTCGGGGTGCCCGCCGGTGAGGACCGCCTGCGAGCAGGTGACGCACGCCGGGACCGAGCGCGGCGCGCCGCCGGGCGGCGCCCACATCACGTCCTGCTGGGACGGGCCGTGCTGCGGGTTGAAGAAGCACGGCTTGCGGCGCTCGGGGACCGGGCGGCCGTCGAGCCGGGCGCGGGTCGCGGTCATGTAGTAGCGGCCGTCCTCCAGCGCGGTGGTGACCTGCTGGATCTCCTCGGGCCGCTGGATGGTGTCCAGGGCCGTCTTGGCGCGGTCGTAGGAGTCCATGGCGTGCGTGTAGTCGCGGCGCGTCTCGTCGTCGACGCGCGTGAGGTCGATCTCCAGCTGGGCGACGTCCTCGCCGAGCCGGGTGACGTCCTCGGCCGCCATCTGCTTGATGTCGGCGAGCTCCTGCGCGGCCTTGGCCTCGCGCTTCTTCTTGGAGTTGTACAGGAAGAAGCCGCCGCCGACCACGGCGAGGGCGAGGACGCCGAGCAGCACCGCGCCGAAGACACTGGAGGACCTGGCCGCGCTCGCCTCGGCGTTGAGCTCCTGGACGTAGGCGTTCAGGCCGTCCACGGGCGTGCCCTGCTCGCGGGCGGCGGCCTCGGCGCTGTCCACCGCGCTGTCGCTGAGCACGGTGGAGTCCGAGGCGAGGTCGCTGCCGGACACGATGACGTAGGTGCCGTCGCCGATCTCCGACTGCACCTGGCCGGCGAAGGCGCCCGCGGCGGTCCGCGACGTGAAGGTGCCCTCGGGGAAGACCGCGATGTAGACCGGGGTCTCGGAGTTCTCGGCGATCTGGCTGAGCGTTCCGGCGTCCGCGGACGAAACGAGCTCCGCGTCCGGGGCCACGTAGGCGTGCTCGCTCCGGAGCGCGCTCACGACCTCGTTGACGTCGGGATCGGCCGCGGCGCTCGCGGGCGCGGCGGCCAGGACGACGGTGGACACTGCGGCGAGCAGTGCGGGTATTACCAAGCGGCGCAACATGTCTGTTCCTCTCGCCTCCCTCACCTGTCTCTGACGAATGGGACCGGACGAGGGTTCCCGGCGGCCGCCGGCGGCCGGACCTCCCAGCGGAACAGGGGGCGGGCCGCCCGGAAGCGGCCCGCCCCCTGCCGGGGCTGGTGCGCGGTCAGCGCGGGTCGGCCGCGGACGCGTCGGCCGCGGCTGGGGCGTCGCCGGAGGCGGGGGCCACCGCGGGCTCCCGCCCGGTGCCCTCCGCCGGCTCACGGGCGGTGTCCTCGCCCTGCCCGTCCCCCGCGGCGACGAAGCCGTCGAGGCCGCGCCGCGCGTGGAAGCGCTCGACGTCCAGGATCTTCTCCCGCTTGGCCACGATGGCCGGGATGAGCGCCTGGCCCGCGACGTTCACCGCGGTCCGGCCCATGTCCAGGATCGGGTCGACCGCGAGCAGCAGGCCGACGCCGTCCAGCGGCAGGCCCAGCGTGGACAGCGTCAGGGTGAGCATGACGGTGGCCCCGGTGGTGCCGGCGGTGGCCGCGGAGCCGATCACCGAGACGAACACGATGAGCAGGTAGTCGGCGATGCCGAGCGGCAGGCCGTAGAACTGGGCGACGAAGATCGCCGAGACCGCCGGGTAGATCGCGGCGCAGCCGTCCATCTTCGTGGTGGCGCCGAAGGGCACCGCGAAGGAGGCGTACCCGCGCGGCACGCCGAAGTTCGTCTCGGTGACGCGCTGGGTGACCGGCAGGGTGCCGAGCGAGGAGCGCGAGACGAACGCGAGCTGCACCGCCGGCCAGACGCCGGTGAAGAACTTGACCGGGGACAGGCCGTTCAGCCGGGCGAGCACCGGATAGACGACGAACAGCACGAGCACGAGGCCGGCGTAGATCGTCAGGGAGTAGGTGCCGAGCGCGCCGATGGTGGTCCAGCCGTAGCTGTAGACGGCGTTGCCGAGCAGGCCGACGGTGCCGAGCGGCGCGAGCCGGATGACCCACCACAGCACCTTCAGGACGACGTCCAGCGCGGAGCGGGTGAAGGCCAGGAACGGCTCGGCGGAGGGGCCCACCTTCACGGCGGCGATGCCGATGGCGATGGCGATGGTGATGAGCTGGAGGGCGTTGAAGTCCAGCGAGGTGCTGAGGACACCGGCGTCGTCGGCGGAGGTGCTCGCGCTGAGCCCGAGGAAGTTGCCCGGGACGATGCTCTCCAGGAAGGCCAGCCAGGAGCCGGTTCTGCCGGGCTCGCCGGCGGTGGCGGCGTCCACTCCGCTGTTCAGCCCGGGACGGACGATGAGGCCGAGCGCGATGCCGATCGCGACCGCGATCAGGGCCGTGATGGCGAACCACAGCAGCGTCTGGGCGGCCAGCCGGGCGGCGTTGGTGACGTTGCGCAGGCTGGCGATGGAGGAGATGACGGCCAGCAGGATGAGCGGCGGGACGATCGTCCTGAGCAGGGTGACGAACGTCGAGCCGATGGTGTCGAGGGTGACGGCGAGCCAGTTCGGGTCTCCGTCGCCGACGGGACCGATCTGGCGGGCGACGTAGCCGAGCGCGACACCCAGGACGAGGGCGACGAGGACCTGTATGGCGAAGGGGATGCGGCGTAGGGCGGCTAGCACGGGGTGACTCCAGGATCAGGGTGTGAACGGAATCCGCAGGAGCGGCTCCGGTGGACGCCGGTAGGCAAGTCACCGCCGCGGTCGCCCGGGGTCGGGCGGTGCGCGGCGGGAACGCGGTGCGTGGCGGATGGTCAGCGGCACCGACACGCGTCGCTGGCGAGCCGGCACAGGTCCACGTGCCGGCGCCGGGTCAGGCCCCAGAGATTTTTCACAAAGGTGACAATATCCGGCGCAATCGGGTTATTCCTAGATCCCGACCGGCGAGGCGTGAAATAGGCGACACGGCGGGGTGCCGCCGCCCGGACCGGTGGCGGGCGGCGGGGGC
>NZ_QEIO01000122.1 GCF_003336425.1 Marinitenerispora sediminis
GGCGGGCGTGACGGGCGGCGGCGCGCCGTGCACGGGCGGTATCGGTGCGGTGACAGCCGGATCGGCGGCCTGTCAGGGCGTTGCGAATGGCGCTATGGTGACGGAGTGGAGTTCACGTCCACCGCGGCGCGGTCAGCCGCGACGGCGGGCGTGACGTGTCGGCTGCGAAGCGAGCGAGGAGCGCGAGCTTGAGACCCGACATTGCGGTCCGGACCGAAGGCGAGGTCGTCGTGGTGGCGCCCGCCGGCGAGCTCGACGCCGTCACGTCCCCGGGTCTGGCCGCGGTCCTCGACGAGCTGCTCGGCGCCGCCGAGCCGTGCCGCGGTGTCGTCATCGACTTCTCCGGTGTGGACTTCTGCGACTCCCGCTGCATCGGCGTCCTGGTCGCCGGCTACCGCCAGGCGCGCGATCGGGGGATCGGGCTGGCCGTGGCCGCGCCGCAGCGCACCGTGCACCGGCTGTTCACGATCGCGGGCATCGACCAGGTCATGACCATCGAGGACGACGTCCAGCGCGCCATGAAGCTGGTCCTCGTCTGACCCCGGGAAGCGGTGCGCCGGTGCGCCGGCGGCGCCGTCACCCGGCCGTGCGGAAGTACAGCCGGACCAGTGAGCCGTCCGGGCCGCCGCTGATCTCCATGAAGTCGCACACCTGGCGGGTGATCCACAGGCCGTACCCCCGCACGCTCAGGACGTCGGTCGGGTAGTACCCGCTCAACGGGTCGGTGAGCCCGCCGCCCTCGTCGAAGACGTCGCACACCAGGTGCCCGGGTATGCGCCACAGCGAGATCCACCCCTTGCCGGCGCCGTGCTCCAGCACGTTGGCCGCCATCTCGTTGACGGACACCACCAGGTCGCCGAGCCGGTCCCCGGTCAGGCCCGCCCGGTCGGCCGCGCCGAGCACCCGCTCCCGCAGGGCGGTCAGGTCCGCGACGATCTCCAGCGTCTCCGTGCGCCCCGTGGGCGCTGGCAGCCGGCGCCCGGCGTCGGCGGCGCTGTAGAGCACCGGGTCCCGGTAGTCGCGGCTGGCGACCGCCCCGGTGGGACCGGCGAGGAGCACCGGATGCGTGCGGGCCACCTCGCGGCGCACACCCGCCGGCAGCGTCCGCGCGTCGTGGACGCACAGCACCCGCAGCGGCGCGCAGGCCAGCGCGGCGTCCAGGACGGAGTCCAGCCGGTGCCACTCCCGCAGCGCCAGCGGCTCGTCGAGCGGCAGCACCGGCTCGCCGACCACGGTGACGTGCCGGTCCGCGTGCGCCACGCCGAGCCGGTGCAGCGCGGCCAGGGTGCGGCCGGGGGCCTCGTACCACCGCGCGCGGTCCACGAACCGGACTGACGCGGCCGCGGCGCCGAGCCCGGCGCGCACCAGGCCGGCGTGCGCGTCAGCGAGGGCCACGACGACGTGCTCGCCCGCGGCCTCGGCCGAACGGATTCGGGGCACCACCACGCCGGCCAGCTCGGCCGGGGAGGCGAACAGCATCCCCTCGTGGCCGAACGTCCGGACGCCGGTGCTCTTCGGCTCCGCGCGTGACGTCATGGCATCGCTCCGCGCTTCTGTCCTCCCGGGCGGGGACGGCCCGTCGGTGTCGGCCGCACCGCTGCCGGCCGGCACCGCTCTCACGAGGCGGACGCCGTCGAAGGGACCGGGGGAGTCCGCTGTCCGCGCGCCTCCGCCGGAGTGGTCGTCAGACACGCCCTAGTGTGCATCATCGCCCGCGGCGAGGGGCAGGTCGCCCTCCTGCGGCAGAGCGCGCCGGTAGACGCGCTCGGTCTCCGAGGCCACCCGCTGCCAGGTGAACCGGGAGGCGGCGCGGTCGGCGGCCGCGATGCCGAAGGCGGTGCGCGACGTGGGGTCGGCGGCGAGCTGGCGGATCGCGCGGCCGAGCGCGTCGGGGCGCGCGTGGCGGAGCAGGATCCCGGTGGTGCCGTCCAGCACCGCGTCGGTCACCCCGCCCGCGGCGCGCGCGACGACCGGCAGCCCGCAGGACATCGCCTCCAGCACCGCACCGCCGTAGGGCTCGTAGCCGGCCGCCGACACGAAGACGTCGGCGGAGCGGAGCAGCCGGGGCAGCTCCTTGCGGTCCACGGCGCCGACCAGTGTCACACGGTCGTCCACTCCGTGCTCCTTGGCCAGCAGTTCGAGCCGGCGCGCGTCGGGGTCGATCGCGAGGTCGTCGCGCGCCGGACCGCCGGCGATGACCAGTTCCGCCTCGGGCACCCGCGACATCGTCTCGACGAGCGCCTCCGCGCCGCCGCCGGTGCCCAGCCGGGTGACGGAGACGATGCGCACGCGTTCGTCGCGGCGGCGCCGCCACGGGCTGGCGGCGGTCGCGCCTTCGACGGTGAAGTGCTCGGTGTCCACCCCGAACGGGATCACGCCCACGCTGGTGCGCGGCACGCCCATGCGGGCCAGTTCGAAGCGCTGCTCGGCGGAGGTCACCACCACGGCGTCCGCCCGGCCGGCCAGCGCGGCCTCCAGCCGGACCCGCTCGTCGCGCCGCGGCAGCCCGGCGCGCTGCTCCGCCACGTTCAGCGAGTGGAAGCTCTGCACCACCGGCGGCGTCGGCGCCTCGGCCGCCTCGCGGCGCACCGCCGAGAGGGCCGCGAGGCCGCTGGTCCAGCCGAAGGCGTGCACGACCTCGGGGGCGTCGTCCACCAGTGCCTCGGCGAGCGCGGTGGCGAAGGCGCCGGTGTGCTCCGCGCTCTCGGACTCGGTCAGCGTGCGCGGCGGTCCCGCGGCCAGGTGGGCGACCGTGACACCGCGCCCCATGCGCGCGCGGTCCGGGAGCGCGGAGTCGCCGCGGCGGGCGTAGACCGTGACCCGGTGACCGAGCCTGGCCAGCTGGCGGGCGAGCGAGGAGACATGGACGCTCCCGCCGCAGGTCGGCTCGCCCCTGTGCGCGGAGAGAGGACGGGTGTGCTCGGATACCAAGGCGATCTTCACGTGTGATACCTCCTGGTGCGGCTGCGACCTGCCGGAAACGAGGACGCGCACCCCCGGTGCCGGGCCGGCCGCCGCGCGGCGCGGCTGAGCGCGCATGCCGACGGTCGCCCGGTGGGCGACGAGAGGGGGTACGGGACGGAACAAGCGGGCTGACGCATGCGAATCACACACCTTCTGGGCCGTTCGGAAAGTAACGTGTTCGGGAAAACACGAATAGCGCTCGTTCCTGCTCCGGCCGTCGGCCGGGCGCGAGCGCGCGAAGGCGAAGGTGTGTCTGCGTCTTAGACACCCAACTGCCGACATTGTGCCAGAAGTCTGGTCGGCTCAACAACGGTCGAAATCCTCCGGTTGCCCGCCGGGTCCGCCACCGGAGACCACCGCGGTCGTTCCGGCGCGGTGCGCCGCCGGTCCGGACCGGACCCGAAAACGGCGCTCCCGCCGC
This sequence comes from Marinitenerispora sediminis, assembly GCF_003336425.1. Lineage (GTDB taxonomy): Bacteria > Actinomycetota > Actinomycetes > Streptosporangiales > Streptosporangiaceae > Marinitenerispora > Marinitenerispora sediminis. The sequence continues at coordinate 3,386 of NZ_QEIO01000122.1, forward strand.
ATGTCCGCGGGTTTGCGGATGATCGTGTCGGGCAGATCCCCGCCCATGGCCCCGCGGCGTTTCGGCGGGCGACCTGAGAACAAGGGGAACGGAATGAACAGGCTGCCACCTCGGTGGACGCGGAGCGGCGGCGCGGCCTCCGACCCGATCCCCCGCCACCGTGGCGCGGGGGCGCTGAGCGGCCGGCGGGCGCTGGTCGTCGGGGGCCTCAGCGGCGGCATCCCGCTGGGCCGCACGGTCGCCACCGCCCTGGCGAAGGAGGGAGCGGCCGTCGCGCTCGCCGAAAGCGCCGCCAGGACCGCGCCGTCCCGAGCGTGGCCCTCTGCACGCGACTCCCGCGACTCCGATGCCGCCCGCACCCGTCCCACCACCGGCCGGGGCCGAGGGCGCCCGATCGTGCCGGCGCGGTCGTCCAGCCCGCTCGGCGCCCGGCCGGAACCGGCCACCGAGCGGCCGGACACGCCACGGGGGGCCGGCGCCGACCCGCTCCGCTCCACGGCCCGGCTGCTCGCCCGGCTGGGTGCCAGCGCGCTCCCGCTGCACTGCGACACCGCCGACGAGAGCGGCTGCCGCGGGGCCGTCGCGCACACGGCCCTGGAGTTCGGCGGAATCGACCTGCTCGTGGTCTGCGGACAGCCCGCCCCCGCCGCCGGCGGGCTCCTCGACCTCACGACGGAGGACCTGGACCGCACCATCCGCGCCACGCTGTACAGCACGTTGTGGCTGGTCCAGGCGGCACGCGTCTTCATGCAGCCGGGCTCCTCGGTGGTCCTGACCGCCGCCCCCTCGGGCCGCCTCGGCTCCGCCGAGGGCATCGGCCACGCCGCCGGTGCGGCCGCGGTCATGAACCTCGCCCGCTCCCTCGCCGACGCGCTCGCCGAGCGCGACGTCCGGGTCAACTGCGCGGTGCCGGAGGACGGGGACGACCCGCACGACGTGGCGGCGGCCTACGTCCGGCTCGCCCGCGGCGGGGCGGCGGCGCCGACCGGCGCGGTGCTGCCGGTGTCTGAACTCGTCCCCCCGGGCTGACTCCGGTCATCGGGAGTGGCTGCGCGCAGACGCGCCCCGGGGCAGTATGGGAACTGCGCATCTCGGGGATTTCCGTCATGATGTACGCGGGTTTTGACCATGGTCGACCGTCCCCCGATACGGTTACATGATCAACGCGCCTCGCCCACCGTCCGGGAGGGGCGCCGCTTGGGACTGTTCGGCACGTGTTGCCGATGAAACAGGAGGTAGGGCGCATGGGTGTCGATGGTGGGGCAGTCACGGTAACGGCCCTCACGCACCGGGGCGCTGTTCGCCAGGCCAACGAGGACGCGGTCGTCCTGGGCGCTCTCACCGTGGCCGGAGCGGACATGAACGCACCGGCGCGGTGCGTGCTGCCCGTGACCGACCCCGTGGTCGTGGCGGTCGCCGACGGACTCGGCGGGCACGCGGCGGGGGAGATCGCCTCCGAGCACGCCGTGCACCGCATGGCGGAGAGCGGCCCGCAGCTGACCGGCCCGGACTCGATCGACCTCCTGCTCAAGCACATCGACGAGGAGATCAAGGAGCACGCCGGCCAGCACGCCGAGTTCTCCGGTATGGGCACCACCGTCGCCGGGATGCTGCTCACCACGGACGGCAACTTCTGGTTCAACGTCGGCGACTCGCGCACCTACCGGCTCCAGGACGGGCGGCTGACCCAGCTGTCCGAGGACGACTCGCCGGCCCTGCCGCCCTCCGAGGACGGCAAGCCGGTCACCACGAACTTCATCACGCAGTCGCTCGGCGGCAGCGGTGCCAGCGCCATGGTGCCGCACGTCGGCCGCGACCCGGAGCCGGGCCCGGGCGCCTGGCTGATGTGCAGCGACGGCCTGTCGGACCTCGTGACCCTGGAGGAGATGGAGCGCATCATCGCCGGCGCGGACAGCGACGAGACCGCCGTGCGGGAGCTCTGGCGGGCGGCCATGGACGCCTCCGGCCGCGACAACATCAGCGTGCTGCTGGTCCGCCGGACCTGAGAGGAGCGAGCCGCCGCCCTCCGCCCACCCATGCCGCGGCCCCGGGAGCACGCCACTGCTCCCGGGGCCGGCGTTTGTGCGGGGACCGGCGCGGTCAGCGCTCTCCGCGGCCCTCCCCGTCCTGGCCGCCCGGCCCCCGGCCGGGGCCGCCGGGACGGCGGATCCGGATCAGCAGGACCACCACGAGCGCCACGACCGCGATGCCCGCGACGACGGCCGCCACGGGCCCGGTGGCGGCCAGCGGGTTGGTCGGCTGCGCGGCCGGCTCCCCGGCGTCGGAGCCGCCGACGGCGCCGCCCTGGTCGGGACTCGACGACGGCGCGTCCGGGGTCGGGTCCGCGGCCGGCACCGCGTCCGGGGTGAGCGTGTAGGCGATCTCCCCCTCGATCGGGTGGCCGTCGGCGGAGATGATCCGGTAGTTGACCAGGAACTCGCCGGCCTGCTGCGGGGTCCTCAGCGCGATCGACGCCTTCTCCCCGTCGACGTGGACCTCGCCTTCCTCGTACTTCTGGCCGTCCGGGCCGGTCACGGTGATCCCGTTGCCGCCGCTGCCCACCGTGGCGTTGAACGTCAGCTCGATCTGGTCGGGCGCCTGCGCGGGCGTGGAGCCGTCCTCGGGCGAGGAGCTGACCAGCACGTTGTGGGCCTGCGCCGCGGGCGCCGTGCCCAGGCCGACCAGCAGGGCGATGAGTAGGGCGGCGAACAGGCCGGCCCAGCGGCGGCCGTGGTGCTCGTGGATGTTCAAGGGGGACCTCTCAGTGGACGAAGGTGTGTTCGGTCGTGGCTCCCGCGCGTGGCGACGGGAGCGGTGCACCGAACGGAGGTCCCCGTGTCCGGAGGCGGAGCGGCGGGCCGGAGGCCGGCCGGAGGGCCGGTCGGCGGGCCGGGACCAGAGGCGGGACGGCGAGCGGCCCCGGCGGCTCCAGCAGGCGCGGCAGCGCGTACCCGAGGAGGGCCGACAGCGACCACAGGGCGGTCTCACCGCGACTGAGCAGCGCGGCCGCGAGCAGTGCGGCCCAGAGGTGGCCGGCCAGCATGCCGGGCGAGTAGCCGAGTACGCAGGGACCGACGTGCGCGATGACCGCGGCGGGATGCGCCGCGGCGGGGCCGGTGGAGACGAAGAGGATGTGGGTGACCGCCTGCGCGGCGGCCAGCACCCCGAAGATCTCGCCGAACCCCCGCTGCGAGCGGGTGAACGGCGCGACCGCGAGCGCGGTGAACCCGGTGGCGAGCGGGAAGGAGAGCGCGGTGGTGTCACCGCCGGCCCACACGGCGTGGCCGGCCCAGGCGAGACCGGTGCAGGCCATCGCCAGGAGGGCGGTGCGGACCAGCCACAACGGTCCCCGGCTCGGTAGGTGCACGGTTACGAATCTAGTCGACCAGGGTAAAGCGTCCCCCAAGCCGGGGCGGCGGACGGCAAAGGAACGTCAGCGCGCGGTCAGCTGGCCGGAACGAGTTCCCGGCGCAGGTAACGCCGCTCCTCCGGCGTGGTCGCCCCCCACACGCCGTGCGCCTCTCCCGCCCGCAGGGCCCAGCGCAGGCACTCCTGGCGCACCGGGCAGGTACGGCAGATGGCCTTGGCCAGGTCCGCGTCATGGCGTCCTGGGCCGGTGGTGCTGACCGGGAAGAAGATCTCGGGGTCGTATCTGCGGCAGGCCCCCTGCGCGACCCAGTCTTCGCTCTCGTGGTAAAGGCGGTTCACCAGGCGCCTCCGATCCCTGGCTCGTGTCCCTTGGTTCCCATGGCTCGGCGCCGTGGGGGCGTCCGTGTCCGCGCCGAGCGTGCCGATGGTGCGGGGTGGACGTCACGTTCTCGCCGTTCGGCGGCCGTGTCGTTCCGGTCGCGTTGCCTGCGAGTGCTCGCGGAAGGGTCGTCCGTGGATGCGCACGGGACGCCGCTTCGCGACTCGACCGATTGTAGTACTACACGCAGTCGTACTACGCGCAGTCTGCTAAAAAACCGTCCGTGTTTCAAGTACTGACCGACACGTCGTTCGGTAATCGTGTTCCCGCGATGCGGAACGGCGGAGCCTCCGCGGCGGAGCGTCCGGGTGCGGTGCCCGGGGCGCGGCGCGGCCACCGCTGGTCCCGCCGGGTTCTCGCGCGTCCGAGCGGTCGCGCACCGGGTTGTCCATTACGGAACGGTTCGGTGCCGGATTTCGTGATCAGAAGGGTGGATCGTCCGAATTTGTGTGACATCCATCACGCTTAAAGTTCGGTGTGCCAGGCCCTATGTTTGGCGGTGACGCTGTTCGGACGCCCTGACCGGCTTCCCCGGGCCCCTCGCGCCGGGGGATCGCGCCGGGCCATCGAATCTCCTGGTGGGCACGGCGGGTGCCGAGCCCCGCCCCGCCGCCCTCGCGGGCCCGCCTTCGGCGACGGAACGTGACCGCCGCTGTTAAGTGAACGAGCCCTACCCGGCGAAATATCAGCGAAACATACTCGGCGAATTTCGAGAAATCGCTGTTCAGGAACGTTCGCTATCTTCCTGCGACGTGCCACTGAAACAGATTCGTGCCGCAGACCGAGGCGACTCCGCGGAGCGTGATCAGCGCTCCGTAACCGCCGCGGGCTCCGTCGGCGTACGACTGACGCCGCCCTCCGTCGGCGACGGCCGGCACCTCTGGGCGCTCGCCCGGGACTGCGGACTCGACGTCAACTCCCCCTACGCCTACACGCTGTGGTGCCGCGACTTCGCCGGCACGTCGGTCGTCGCCCGCGACCCCGGCGGCCGGGTCCGCGGCTTCGTGACCGGCTACGTGCGGCCGGACAGCCCCGACACCTACTTCCTCTGGCAGGTCGGCGTGCACGCGGCCGCGCGCGGCCGCGGCCTCGCCCGGCAGATGCTCGACCACATCGGCGACCGCGTCGCCGAGCGGGGCCTCCGGCACCTGGAGGCGACCGTCACCCCCGACAACACCGCGTCCCGCGCGCTCTTCGCGTCGTTCGCCCGGGACCGCGGCGCCTCCGCGGAGTGGACTCCGCTGTTCGACACCTGCCACTTCCCCCAGGACGGACCCGAGGAGCACCCGCCCGAGGAGCTCGTCCGGATCGGACCGCTGGTCCCATGACCGGCCGGAGCTCCCGCCAGCAGGTCGGGCGGCGCACGCCGCCCGCCCGGCGAATCCCGACCGTTCCCGTCGTCACGGCTTCCGTTCAGGCCGCGGAGGCCCAGCTTTCCGTTCAGGCCGCGGAGGCCCAGCTTTCCGTTCACGCCACGGAGGCTGCCAACCACCCACGCACATGGGGAAAGGATCCGAGGAAACCACGATGGACATCTTCGACCGCCTCGAATCGGAAGTCCGCAGCTACTGCCGAGGCTGGCCGGTCGTCTTCGGCGAGGCGCGCGGCAGCCACGTCTACGACGAGACGGGCCGGCCCTACCTCGACTTCTTCGCGGGAGCGGGCTCACTGAACTACGGGCACAACCATCCGGAGCTGAAAGCCGCCCTCCTCGACTACCTGGCCGGGGACTCCATCGTGCACAGCCTGGACGCCCACACGGTGGCCAAACGCGACTTCCTGGAGACCTTCGGCGAGGTCGTGCTGCGGCCGCGCGGACTCGACTACAAGGTGCAGTTCCCCGGTCCGGCCGGCAACAACGCGGTTGAGGCCGCGCTGAAGCTCGCCCGCAAGATCACCGGCCGCGAGACGGTCGTCAGCTTCACCAACGGCTTCCACGGCATGACCCTGGGCGCGCTCGCGGTGACCGGCAACTCCATGAAGCGGCACGGCGCCGGCGTTCCGCTCAACCACGCCGCCACCATGCCGTTCGACAACTACCTGGACGGCCAGACGCCCGACTTCCTGTGGCTGCGCAGCCTGCTGGAGGACAGCGGCAGCGGCCTGGACCGGCCGGCGGCGGTGATCGTCGAGACCGTGCAGGGCGAGGGCGGCATCAACGTGGCCAGCGCGGCCTGGCTGCGCGGCCTGTCCGACCTGTGCCGGGAGCACGACATCCTGCTCATCGTCGACGACATCCAGATGGGGTGCGGGCGGACCGGGCCGTTCTTCAGCTTCGAGCACGCCGGGATCGAGCCCGACATCGTGACGCTCTCCAAGTCGATCAGCGGCTACGGGCTCCCGCTCGCGCTCACCCTGTTCAAGCGGCACCTCGACGTGTGGGAGCCGGGCGAGCACAACGGCACCTTCCGCGGCCCCAACCCGTCCTTCGTCACCGGTACCGCCGCGCTGAACCTGTTCTGGCGCGACGACCGGCTGGAGAAGGAGACCCGGACCAAGGGCGAGCTCGTCGAGGACGCGCTCACCGCCCTCGCGGCCGACCTGCCCGGCACCGGTGCGCACGTGCGGGGGCGCGGACTGGCGCGCGGCATCGGCTTCACCGAGCAGGGCGTCGCCAAGGCCGTGTGCGCCGAGGCGTTCCGGCGCGGCCTGCTCATGGAGACCTCCGGACCCGAGGACGAGGTGGTGAAGCTGCTGCCGCCGCTGACCACGTCCGAGGAGGACCTGCGCCGGGGCCTCGACATCCTCGCCGAGTCGGCCCGCGCCGCGGTGCGCACGCCGCAGCCGGTCTGATCCGAACCCGGCGGCCGAGCCGGGCCGGCGGCCCCGGCCCGGCCTGCCCGCCGACCAGCGCTCCGGCGCAGCCGGACCGCGGAGCAGCATCCACCAGCACGAACAGCCGAACAGAGGAGCGCACGCACGTGATCGTTCGCAGTCTGGACGAGGTCGACGGCACCGACCGCGACGTCAGGACCGAGACCTGGCGGAGCCGCCGCGTCATTCTCGCCAAGGAGGGGGTCGGCTTCTCGTTCCACGAGACGGTGCTCTACGCGGGCACCGAGACCCGCATGTGGTACGCCAACCACGTCGAGCTCGTGCACTGCATCGAGGGCGAGGCCGAGCTGACCAACGAGGAGACCGGCGAGACGCACCTCATCACGCCGGGCACCCTGTACCTCCTGGACGGCAACGAGCACCACACCGTCCGGCCGAAGAGCGACTTCCGGGTGCTGTGCGTCTTCAACCCGCCCGTCACGGGCCGCGAGGTGCACGACGAGAACGGCGTGTACCCGCTGCTGCGGGAGGAGCCCGTGGCGGCCGACTGAGCACCGGGGACGAAGGCGCCGGCGGCGGGGGTCCCCCGCCACCAGCGCACCAGTCCTCCGCCACCAGCGCACCGACGACCTGACAGGGAGGTAGGGCCATGACCGCGTTGACGACCGACTTCGAACAGCCGACCACGGACGAGTACCCGACCAGGAAGAGCACCGAGCCCGCTCTGCTGTACCGCAGGGAGCCGGTCGTCTGGGGTGGCGCCGACGGACCGATCGACCCGGACACGCTGGCGTCGTTCGACGAGAAGGGCTACCTCCAGGTCGAGGAGCTGCTGACGCCGGAGGAGCTGGAGAGCTGCCGCGCCGAGCTGCGGCGGCTCAGCGAGGACCAGGACCTCAAGCGCGACGAGCGCGTGGTGGTGGAGCGCAAGTCCGACGAGGTGCGCTCGATCTTCGAGGTGCACCGGATCAGCGAGGTCTTCGCCGACCTGGTCCGCGACCCGCGGGTGGTCGGCCGGGCCCGCCAGATCCTGGGCTCCGACGTCTACGTGCACCAGAGCCGGGTGAACTACAAGCCCGGATTCACCGGCACCGACTTCTACTGGCACTCCGACTTCGAGACCTGGCACGCCGAGGACGGCATGCCGCGGATGCGCGCGGTGAGCATCTCGATCCAGCTCACCGACAACTACCCGTACAACGGGGCGCTGATGATCATGCCCGGATCGCACCGGACGTTCGTGTCCTGCGTCGGCGAGACCCCGGAGGACCACTACCGGGCGTCGCTGAAGAACCAGGAGGTCGGCACGCCCGACCAGAGCAGCCTGTCGATCCTGGCCGACAAGCACGGCATCGACGTGCTCACCGGCCCGGCCGGCGGCGCGATCATGTTCGACTCCAACTGCATGCACGGTTCGAACGGCAACATCACGCCGTTCCCGCGCTCCAACGTCTTCGTCGTCTTCAACAGCGTCGAGAACACCTGTGGCGAGCCGTTCGCCGCGCCCGCGCCGCGGCCGCCCTTCCTCGGCTCCCGCGACTTCACGCCGGTCGTCTGATCGCCGGCCGGACCGCCGGACGGGGCGCCGCGGAGGGACCGCGGCGCCCCGACTTCTGTGCCGTCCGCACTCGGAGCCGCACCCCCGACACGCCCTCCCACCTGCGCGGACGGTGGTCCCGCGCCCGGCGCCCATCTCCGTTTTCGGTAAATACCAGGTCAGAGGTAGTTAAGGTCGGCCGAACGTGGGCACGGATGGGTGCACAAGCGCCAAGATCGCGGGGCCGCGCGCGGCCCCGCCGCCCGTGGAGGTGTCCGGAGGCGCCCCCTGACCTGGGCGGACCTCCTCGGGGCCGGCGCGTTCCGCACAACACACGCGGCGCTCCCCTCCTAGCCTCCGAGCCGGAGGGGAGCGCCGTGCTGGTTCCCCCGAGGAGCTACATGACGAGATACACACAGAGCAGTCTGGGGCGGCGCCGCTTCCTCGCCCGGGCGGGCGGCGCCGGCGTGGCCGCGCTGCTCGGGCCGACGCTGTTGAGTTCCTGTTCGCGAGTCGGTACCGGAAACACCTTCGACCGGATCCGGGAACAGGGCTACATCAACGTCGGATTCGCCAACGAGGCTCCCTACGGCTTCACCGACCTCGCCACCGGGCAGCTCACCGGAGAGGCGCCGGAGCTGGCCAGGGCCGTCTTCCGCGAGCTGGGCGTGCCCGAGGTCCGCGGCACGCAGGTGCAGTTCGGCGGGCTGATCCCCGGCCTGCTGGGCGGCCAGTTCGACATGGTCGCCGCCGGCATGTCCATCACACCGGACCGGTGCGCGCAGGTCGCCTTCACCGACCCCGACTTCCTCAGCCGGACCGCTTTCCTGGTGCCGGAGGGCAACCCCGAGCGCATCGAGCGCTTCACGGCCTTCACGGAGAACCCGGACCTGGTCCTGTGCGTCCTGAACGCCACCGTGGAACAGGAGATGGCGCTGGCCCAGGGGGTGCCGGCCGAGCAGATCCAGACGGCCCCCGACACCCCGAGCGCCTATGAGCTGCTGCAGACCGGGCGCATCGACGCGGTGGCCCTCACCAGCATCTCGCTGCGCTGGATGCTCGACCAGCGGGGCGGGCCGTTCGAGGTCACCGACGCCTTCTTCCCGGCCGACCCCGAGACCGGCGAGGAGATCCTCGGCGGTGGCGGCTTCGCGCTGCGCCCGGCCGACCGCGACCTCGTCGATGCCTTCGACGCGCAGCTCGCGGAGTTCAAGGACAGCGGCCGGCTGCTGGAGATCATCGAGCCGTTCGGCTTCACCGAGCAGGAACTCCCCGGAGACCTGACGGCCCGGCAGCTCTGCGAGGCGGCATGAGAGCCGGACAGGGGGGACCGTCGTGAACTTCTTCGTCGACGCGCTGCCGCTGTACCTCAACGGCGCGCGCTACACACTGCTCATCACCGTGGGCGGCTGCGCCCTGGCGTTCGCCATCGCGATGGCCGTCGGGATCCTCGGCTCGACACGCAGCGCCGCGCTGCGGGCCCTCGCCAGCGTCTACGTCGAGGTGTTCCGCGGGGTCGCGGCGCTGGTGCTGATGTTCTGGCTGTTCTACGCCATGCCGCTGCTCACCGGCTACCGCCTGGAGCCGGTGTTCGCCGCCATCCTGGCGCTCGGCCTCAACATCGGCGCCTACGGGGCCGAGAACGTGCGGGGCGCCATCAAGGCGGTGCCGCGCAGCCAGTACGAGGCCACGGTGGCGCTCAACCTCAGCTGGACGCAGCGCATGCGGCTGGTGGTGCTGCCGCAGGCGTGGGCGCAGATGCTGCCCACGTTCGGCAACCTGGTCATCGAGCTGATGAAGGGCAGCGCCGTGGTCTCGCTGATCGCCGTCTCCGACATCACCTTCGTGGCGCAGCAGCTGCGCACCTTCACCGGTGAGACGGTGCTCGCGTTCGCCGCCGCGCTGGTGACCTACTTCGTGATCGCCCAGGTCTTCGTGGCGCTCATGCGGCTGGCGGAGCGCAGCGCGAACCGCCGCCTCGGCCGGATCCCCGCCCGGCCCCGCCGGCGGGCGAAACCGGCCGGTGCCGCGGCGAAGGGAGGGGCGGCATGACCTTCGACTGGGGCTTCGTCGGCGAGGCCATGCCCGACCTGCTCACCGGACTGCGCTACACCGTCCAGGCCACCGTCCTCGGCTACGCCGTCGCACTGGTGGTCGGCCTGCTGGTCGCCATCGTGCGGCGCGGCGCGCCGCCGCTGGTGGCCGGGACCGTCCACTGGGTGATGGAGTTCATCCGGTGCACACCGCTGCTGGTGCAGCTCTTCTTCGTCTTCTACGTACTGCCCGGCGTGGGGATCGAGCTGTCCCCGCTCACCGCCGGCGTCATCGGCCTGGGCCTGCACTACGCGGCCTACACCGCCGAGGTGTACCGGTCCGGCATGGAGGGTGTGCCGCGCGGCCAGTGGGAGGCCACCCGGGCGCTCAGCCTGCCGGCGCACCGGGTGTGGCTGGCGGTGATCCTGCCGCAGGCGATCCGCCGGGTGATCCCCGCCCTGGGCAACTACCTGATCGCGATGTTCAAGGACACCCCATTGTTGTTCGCGATCACCGTGCCCGAGCTGCTCTTCGAGGCCAACCAGCTCGGCGGCCAGTACTTCAAGTATCTCGAAACGATGACCGTGGTCGGGCTGCTCTTCGTCGTGGTGAGCGTGCCGTCCGCGATCGCGATCCGACTTCTGGAGCGACGCTATGCCGCAGTCTGACGACACCGCCCCCCGGGCGGAGACCGAGGCGGCCGGTGCGCCGGCCGCCGCGCCGGAGCCCGCGCCGGCCGCCGGCGCGCACGATGGGGACGGGCCGCTGATCCGGTTCGAACGGGTGGTCAAGCGCTTCGGCGACAACGTGGTGCTGCGGGAGCTCGACTTCAACGTCGAGGCCGGCGAGCGGGTCACGCTGATCGGACCGAGCGGGTCCGGTAAGACCACGATCCTGCGGCTGCTGATGACGCTGGAGACGGTGAACGGCGGCGTGATCTGGGTCAACGGCGACCCGCTCAGCCACATGCGCAAGGGCGAGCGGCTGGTGCCGGCTAACGAGCGGCACCAGCGGCAGGTGCGCCGCAAGATCGGGATGGTGTTCCAGCAGTTCAACCTGTTCCCGAACATGAGCGTGCGGCGCAACATCACCGAGGCGCCGGTCCACTCGCTCGGCGTCTCCCGCGAGGAGGCCGACCAGCGCGCCGAGGAGCTGCTGGAGATGGTCGGGCTCGGCGACAAGATCGACGAGCACCCGACCCGGCTCTCGGGCGGGCAGCAGCAGCGGGTCGCGATCGCGCGGGCACTGGCGATGCGGCCGGAGATCCTGCTGCTCGACGAGGTCACCTCGGCCCTCGACCCCGAACTCGTCGCCGGAGTGCTCGACGTCCTGCGGGAGATCGCCCGTACCACGGACATCACCATGCTGGCGGTGACCCACGAGATGGGCTTCGCCCGCGACGTGTCGCACCGCGTCCTGATGTTCGACGAGGGCCAGATCGTCGAGGAGGGGCCGCCGGAGCAGATCTTCGGCGAACCGCGTGAGGAGCGCACCCGCTCCTTCCTGCACGCGGTCCTGGAGAGCGGCTGACCGGCCGCCGCCGCGCCGACAGGTGGCCCGCCCCCGTCCTCCGGGGGCGGGCCACCGCGCCGTGCGGGTCAGGCCGCTTCGGCGCGCGCCCGCTCCGCCGGGCGGCGGTAGGCGAGCCGGCGCAGCGCGGTCTCGGCTGGGCCGCGCCGGCCGGCGCGTTCCAGCGCGTAGGCGCCGAGGACCGTGACCAGCCACACGCCCGTCGCGAAGGCCGCCATCTGCCAGCTGCCGAACTGGCCGCCCAGCCCCAGCCCCCACGCGGCCAGCAGCGGGGCGCACAGCACCGACTGGGCGAGGTAGGCCGACATGGAGCGCTTGCCCACCGCCGTGACCACGGTGGCCACCCGGCCGCGCGCGGCGCGCTCGCTGAGGCGGTGCGCCACCAGCCCGAACAGCGCCACATAGCCCAAGCCGGCGAACAGCCCCGTGACCCCGAGCGGGGCGGAGAGGGCCGGGCCGACGCCGGCCGGCACCGAGAGCACGCCCACGTGGTGCAGCGCGTACGGCAGGGCGCTGGCCCAGCCGATCGAGATGCCGCCGACCGCCACGGTCCGCAGCAGCCGCAGGTGCCGGCCCGGCTCCTCCAGGACCCGGTGCCGCGCGGCCCAGAAGGCGAGCAGCACCGCCACCAGGACGGCGAGCCCGAGGAAGCCCTGCACCGCCACGATGATCGTCCACACGAGGATCCGCGGGCCCACGGAGGCGAGGTAGTCCGTGGCGGCGATGTTCGCGACCAGCGGCGCGAGGATGTCGACCTCCGCGCCGGCGGGGTCCAGCAGACCGGCGGCCGCCATCGCCGCGGCCGACAGCGTCATGAGCCCGGCCCCCACGGCGGCCCACACCAGCAGGGTGCGGTCGCGGCGGCGCAGGAACAGCGCGCACATCAGCAGGCCGACCAGCCCGTAGGTGCCGATGATGTCGCCCATCCACAGCAGGGCGGCGTGCACGAAGCCGAACGCGACCATCCACAGGTGGCGCCTGCGCAGCAGCGCCCGGGCGGACCGCTCCGGGACGCCGGACGCGAGCTGGCGGTTCAGCAGCTGCACGACCCCGTAGCCGAACAGGAACGCGAACATCGGGTAGACGCGCTCGTCCACGGCGGTGATGATCACGACCTGGGCGACCCTGTCCAGCAGGGTGCCGTCCACCGGGTGGATGCTCTCGGGGCCGCGTTCGGAGGCCCACAGGTAGTAGGCGCTGTTGGCCAGCGCGATCAGCAGCAGCATGCAGCCGCGCGCCAGGTCGGGGGCGAGCGCGCGCTCGCCGGGGCCCGCAGGCCCCCGGATCGCGGTACCGGCGGGTGGCGCGGCCACGGCTTCGCCGTCCTTGTGCATGCGTCCTCTCTCGGTTCTGTCGGGGGTGCGGGAGG
>NZ_QEIO01000123.1 GCF_003336425.1 Marinitenerispora sediminis
CTACTGGTCGGGCGCGGGCGGGCCGGGGGCGACCCGGTGGGGCTGGCCGCCGCGCGGCCGGGGCGCCGCGGCGGCCGACCCCGACGCCCACCGCGGGGTGGTCGTCGGACTGCTGATGCTGATCGTGCTCTTCCTCGTGCTGCTGGTGCTCCTCTACCTGTGGCTGTCCGACGTGCGCGAGGAGGCGGGTTCGCAGCAGTCGCCGGCGGACCCGGAGAGCAGCGGCTCACCCTCGCCGAGCCCGCAGCCGTCACCGAGCCCCCAGCCCAGCGAATCGGGCGAGAACGGCAGTCCCGACCCCGGGTCCTCGGGGGAGCCGACGACCGGGCCGAGCGACATCCCGTCGGTGCCGCTGGACGAGCGCGACTTCACCGGGGTGCCGGTGGACCCGTCGGACCCGTCGAGCCTCACCTGAGCCGAGCCAACCCGGGAGGGGCCGACAGGCCGGACAGGAGGCCCGGCCGGCGTGCCCCGGAACGGCTGCCGTCCGGTTGTCCACAGCCCGGAAAAACCGGATGCGGTCAGCGACCGGCCGGTGCCATCGTGTGAGCATGGCCCACATCGAGCATCCCAGCATCGACGAACTCGCCCGCGATCCCCTGCCGCTGCGCGGCCGGGTCGCGCTCGTCACGGGCGTGAGCCGCCGCGACGGCATCGGCTACGCCGTCGCCCGGCGGCTCGCCGCCTACGGGGCGAGTGTGTTCTGCCACCACTACCGCCCGCACGACGAGGAGCAGCCGTGGGGCGCCGACGACATCGCGGAGGTGCTGGCCGGCGTGCGGGCGGCCCTGGCGGCGCCGGGGGCGCGCGTGGCCGACACCAGCGCCGACATGGCGGACCCCGCTGCTCCCGCGCGGGTCGTCGCGGCGGCCGCGGCGGAGTTCGGGCACGTCGACATCCTGGTCTGCAACCACGCGCGCAGCGGCGGCGACACCGTGCTGGACGACATCACGGCGGAGCAGCTGGACGGGCACTGGGCGGTCAACACCCGGTCCGCCATCCTGCTCGCCAAGGAGTTCGCCGCCCAGCACGACGGCCGGCCGGGCGGGCGGCTGCTCCTCATGACGTCGGGGCAGGGGCAGGGCCCGATGCCGGCGGAGGTGGCCTACGCCTCGGCCAAGGGCGCGCTGGCGGCCATCACGCTGACGCTCGCCGAGCACCTGGCCGACCGGCACATCACGGTGAACGCCGTCAATCCCGGGCCGGTGCAGACCGGCTACCTCACCGAACAGGCGTGGCGCCACCTCGGCAGACTGCTCCCCTTCGGCCGGTGGGGCTACCCCGACGACCCGGCCCGGCTCATCGCCTGGCTGGCCACCGACGAAGGGCGCTGGATCACCGGCCAGGTCATCAACTCCGAAGGCGGCTTCGCCCGCTGGCGGGCGGGCGCCGGCACCGGGGCCGACCCGGAGCCGCTCCGCTGAGGGGACTCGGGCCCCCGCGCGGGGTGTCGGCGCGGGGCTGACCGGGCAGGGCACCCTGCGGGGACCAGGCGGTGGACGCGCGCCGCCAGGTCCGCCCAGGCGTCAGGCGCCGGTGCCCGCCGGCGCGCCACGAGGTCCACCGACCACCGCACACGAGGAGGCGCGGCATGCCGCTCCTGGAGGACAAGCAGATCACCGCCGGCCTGGAGGAGCTGCCCGGCGACTGGGCGCGCGAGGGCGCGGCCATCTCCCGCACGGTCGCCCTCGACGACTTCATGGCGGCCATCCACCTGGTCACGGAGGTGGCCCGCGCGGCGGAGGAGATCAACCACCACCCCGACATCGACATCCGGTACAACCGGATCCGGTTCCGGCTGTCCAGCCACGACCTCGGCGGTATCACCGAGCGCGACCTGAACCTGGCGGCCCGCATCGACCGGCTCGCCGCCAAAGCCGGCGCGGTCGGCGCGGCTGGCGGCAGATGAGGGAGCCGCGCCCGCCCGGGCACGGACCACCGGACCGCCCCCCGCCCCGGGCCCGGCTGCTGGTTCGCATCCCGGGCCGGGCCGCGTGACGGGGTCCGGCCCGCGTCCGCTGCCGCGACGGGCTTGACCTTCAACCCCGGTTGCAGGTTTACCGTCATCGCCCATGGAGACCATGCGGATCTCGCAGCTGGCCGAACGCTCCGGCGTGGCACCGTCCGCGCTGCGCTACTACGAAGCACGCGGCCTGCTGCCCGCCCACCGCTCCCCGGGCGGCTATCGGCTCTACGGCCGGGACGCGGTGGACCAGCTGGCGTTCATCGCCACCGGCAAACGGCTCGGCCTGGGGCTGGGCGAGATCGCCGAACTGCTGACCGTGTGGCGCGACGAGGCGTGCTCCCAGGTCAGGTCCTCGCTCCGGCCGCGTATCGCCCAGCGCATCACCGCCGCCCAGGCACGCGCCGGGGAACTGGCGGAGTTCACCGCCACGCTGCGCCGTGCCCTGGAGCATCTGGACTCACTTCCCGACCGGCCGGATCGCTGCGGCCCCGAATGCGGCTTCCCCGACCTGGCGGCGGGCCGCGGAACCGATACGGACCCGCCGCCGCTGCGACAGGACCGGGACGCCCCCGTCGCGGCCTGCTCACTGGACAGCGCGGGAGCGGAGCGGCGCATCCACCAGTGGCGCGTCCTGCTGGACGGCGCCCAGCGCGAGACGACCCCCACGGGGCTGCGGGTGAGCTGCCCCGCAGGGCGAGCGCCGCGGTTGGCGGAGCTGGCCGCCGCCGAGCAGCGCTGCTGCGCCTTCTTCTCCGTCACGCTGACCTTCGCTCACGACACCGTGCACCTGGACGTCGAAGCCCCAGCTGGTGCCCGGCACCTGCTCCACGACGTCTTCGGTGCACCCTCCGCTGTCCCCGACCCCGAAGAGACCTCCCCGTGCTGACCGCCACATCCGTCCTGCTGTTCATCGTCGCCGCCCTCGCCGAGACCGGGGTGCCTGGCTGGTCTGGCAGGGGGCCGCGAACACCGCGGCCCGCTCTGGATCGGCGCCGGCATGATCGCGCTCGGACGGTACGGCCCGGTCGCCACCCTGCAGCCCGATGCCGGCTTCGGGCGCATCCTGGCCGCCTACGGTGGGGTCTTCGTCGCCGGGTCGGTGGCCTGGGGGTGGCCGTGGACGGGTACCGCCCCGATCGGTTCGACGCCATCGGCGCCCTGGTGTGCACGGTGGGGGGCGCCGTCATGAGGCACGCCCCACGGAGCGACTGGGGACGCGGGGGCCGGCGGGGATCGCCGCGGCGGTTCCAGGAGGCGGCGCCGTCACGCCCGCTGCCGCGGCCCGCGGAGGCGGAACCGCTGGATCTTGCCGCTCGCGGTCCGGGGCAGCTGCGCCACGAAGTTGATCCGGCCGGGTCCGGCGTGGGAGGCGATCCGTGCCCGGACCAGCTCCCGGAGGGCCTCGGCGAGCTCGTCGGAGCCGCGGACCCCCTCGCGCAGCACCACGTCGGCCGCGACGACCTCGCCGACGACGTCGTCGGGCACCCCGTAGGCGGCGGTCTCCTCCACATCCGGGTGCTGCAGCAGCGCCGACTCCACGTCGAAGGGAGTGATCCGGTAGCCGCCGGTCAGGATGACATCGTCGTCCCGGGAGGAGAAGTACAGCCGCCCGGCGGCGTCGCGGGTCCCGGTGTCGCCGGTGAGGTACCAGCGGTGGTCCGGGCTGAACCGGCGGGCCGTGGCGAGGGGGCTGCCCTGGTAGCCGGCGAACCACATGGCGGGGCTGGCCGCCGTGTCGACCGCGACCCGGCCGAACACCCCCGGGGCCGCCTCGACGTCGTCCACGGGCTCCAGCACCGTCACCGTCCACCCGGGCAGCGCCGTGCCCATGGAACCGGGCTTGAGCGGCACCGCCACCTCGTCGTGGCTGTGGTTCCCGGCGCACATGCCGAGTTCGCTCTGCCCGTAGTGGTCGTGCACGGGTACGCCGAACACGTCCTCCGCCCACCGCACCACGTCGGCGTGCAGGGGCTCCCCGGAACTCGCGAGCCGCCGCACCACCACCTCCGGCGGAAGCGTCTTCAGCACCGAGCGCAGCGCGCGGTACACCGTGGGAGTGGCCGCGAAGTTCGTCACCTCGTAGGTGGCGAGCACGTCGAGCGTGAGCTCGGGGTCGAAGCCGGCGCGCAGGTGGAGGCTGCGGTGGCCGGCCAGCAGCGGGCTGACCAGGCCGTGGTAGACGCCGTAGAACCAGCCCGGGTCGGCGGCGTTCCAGAACACGTCGTCGTCGCGGACGTCGAGACCGTAGTGGTGGTAGACGTGCAGTGCCGCAAGCGCGCGCACCGGCACCTCGACCGCCCGCGGCGGCCCGGCGGTACCCGAGGCGTAGAGCCGCAGGAACGGCGCGGCGCCGCCCGTCGCGGCGGCCGGAGCCGGCCGGGCGCGTTCCAGGTCGGCCAGCGTCCGGTCACCGGGCCGCAGCGGTGCCGCGCCGGTGGTGACGACGGCCGGGGCGGAGTCGGCGGGCAGGTCGCTGCCCGGGTCGAGCTTGGGCCGCTGGTCGTCGCCGCACACCACCGCGCGGGCGCCGGAGTCCCGCAGGCGCAGCGCGATGGCGGACGGGGCGAACGCGGTGAACAGCGGGACGTGCACGGCGCCGAGCCGCCACACGGCCAGCGCCGTGACGGCGAGGTCGATTCCGCCGTCCATGAGCGTGGCCACGCGGTCGCCCGGGCGGACACCGAGCTCGGCGAGCCCGCCCGCCACGGCCGACGAGCGCTCGGCCAGTTCGCCGTAGGTCAGGTCCCGTGCGGACAGGTCGGCGTCGACCTCGGTGACGGCGGTCGCGTCGGCGGGGTGGCGGTCGCACAGCAGGTGCGCCACGCAGGCGCTCGGCGAGTCGTAGCGTTCCAGCCACTCCTGTACCTGCCGTGCCGGATCGGCCATCGGGCGATCGTCCCCTTTCGGACCGGGTGTCGGTGTCTCGTGCGCACTGGAGCCCGTCTGACAGACTATGCCCCCGTCTGTGCTGCGGCTCTCACCCGTCGGCGACGCCTGCGTCACTCAGCGTGCGGATGTGGTGCGGTCCGGGTGAGCGCCGAGCGGCGGTACCTGCCGAACGGCCGCGTGACTTCGGCCGCGCGGACCGCCACCATGGTGGGCATGGACGTTGGAGTCGTGCTGGAGCGCCTCGGTCTGCCGGAGCGGACCGGCCCGTGGCTGGAGGGGCTGGCCGGCGTGCCGGTGGCGGACGCGGGAATCCCGCTGCCCGGACCGGCGGGCGCGGAAGCGGCCCTGGCGCCGTTCGCCCTCGAGGAACGGGACCGCGCCGAACTGCTCGGGCTGTGGCCGCGCCCCCACGGGGATCCGGAGCTGTGGTGGCTGCTCGAGCGCATGTACGG
Source organism: Marinitenerispora sediminis (assembly GCF_003336425.1). Lineage (GTDB taxonomy): Bacteria > Actinomycetota > Actinomycetes > Streptosporangiales > Streptosporangiaceae > Marinitenerispora > Marinitenerispora sediminis. The sequence continues at coordinate 5,308 of NZ_QEIO01000123.1, forward strand.
CGTGGTGGTCGCTGACCTCGGCTCCCCGGCATGGCGCGAGTGGCCGTCGCTGATGGACGCCGAGGACCCGCGGGTGCGCTGCGCCCCGGTCTTCGCCTTCGCCGCGGCGACTCCGCTGCTGCGGGCCCAGCACGCCCGCAACGGCGTGCCGGACGAGGTCACCGCGGCGACACTGGCGGACGTCGGGCGGCACATCGCCAAGACGCGGGTGATGTTCGGCAGGTCCGGCCTGGAGGTGGCGGGCTGGATCGCGCTGCACTACCGCGACGGGCTGTACGAGCTCGGCCGCCTGCAGTACGAGCGCGCCGTGCTGGAGCCGCGCGGCGCGGTCGCCTGGTACGGGCCCGAGGAGGCCCGGCGGTTCGGCCCCGAACTGGCGCCCGGCCAGCCGGTGCTGCGCCTGCACATCCCGCAGACCGGCCCTCTCGCCCCGGACGCGGTCGAGGACTCCCTGGCGCGGGCCCGCGGGTTCTTCGCGGACCGGTTCGGCACGGACTACCCGGTGGCCACGTGCACGTCCTGGCTGCTGGACCCGCAGCTGGCCGACCACCTGCCCGAGACCTCCAACATCGTGCGCTTCCAGCGCCGCTTCACCCTGCTGGAGGACGGCCCGGTGGGCGACGCCGACGTCTTCCGGTTCGTCTTCCAGCGCCCGGTGGTGGCCCCGGACGAGGTGCCCGGGCGGACCCGGCTAGAACGTGCGATCGTCGGCCACCTCCGCAACGGCGGCCACTGGCGGGTGCGCACGGGCTGGCTGAGACTGCCGAGGTGAGAGCGGGGGCGTTGCGCCGTCCCGGCCGCGTGATGAGACGCCGCTCGGCTGCCGGGCGTGAGCGGAGCGGCGCGCCGGCGGCCGAGGAGGGGGAGTGCGGCACCCACCCGACTCGCCTCCGGGGGCGCACGCCCGCCGACGCGACCGGGCGCCCCGTTGGCGCGTGCCGGGCCGGCAGCCGGCCGCTTCCCCGCTGAGGGCGCGGCGGGCGCCGCCGCGGCGGGAGCCGGAGCGCGGGGGGTGTCCCATGGGTCGGCGCGCACGCCGCCGTACGGGCGCTGCCGGGAGGCGCGGACCCGCTGGCCGCACCGCCCCGGGGGATGCCGGCGGCGGACCCCGACGGTGGTCTGGCACCCGGGCGCAAGCCTGACGCCGCGGGGGACACCGTCCCGGAAGCGGTGACGCGCCGGTCCCCGCCCCTGGGACGGTGCTCGCTCGGCGCGGTACCGCAAACGCGCCGCCCCGGGCAGGGCGGCGGGCCGGGAGTGTCCCCGCGGCGCCCGGGGCACTGGAGGGAAGGCGACGGGACGGGCTATCCGACGGGCGGGTGCAGCTGGGCCCAGCCGTCCGCGACGGATCGGCGGCACCTGCCGGGCTCGTCGCCCATGCTGACGAACAGCGCGGTCAGCATGGGGGCGCAGTAGTCGAGGGTTTCATGTGGCAGCGGGCCGCCGGCGACCAGGGAGACGACCCCGTGCGCGACGGCCCAGCTCTGGGTCGCCAGTTCCAGCGGGACGGTCGCCGGGCGGAAGCGGCCGGTGTCCCTGCCCCGCCGGGCGGCCTGGACCATGTACTCCAGGGTCGCGTCCGCGGCCGTGAGGTCTTCGAGTTCGAAGTTCGCGTCGAACATGACCCGGTACAAGTGGGGATGGTCCAGGGCGTTGCCGAGGTAGGCGGCGACCAGGGCGGTGAGGTCCCGCACGGGGTCCTCGGACTCGGGCACCGACGCGAACCTGGCCGCCAGGTGGGTGAAGCCCTCTTGGCGCAGGGCCCGCCACATCCCGTCCATGCCGCCGAAGTAGGTGTAGACGGCCATCGTCGACACGCCGGTGCCGGCCACCAGCGAACGCAGGGTGATGGGCTCACGGGCACGCAGCATGTGCGCGGCCCGCTCGATGAGCAGGGTGCGCACCGCTGGATCCTTCGTCCTCGCCATGGCTCCAGAATACATAGCATTGCATTGCTATAGTTTGCCGTTCCAAGCCCTGCGGGCCTGACGAACAGGAATCCCTATGCCCATCACCCTGGTGAACCCCGACGGACTGCCGAAGGTCGACCTCTACCGGCAGGTCTCCATCGCCACCGGATCGAAGCTGGTCTTCATGGCCGGCCAGGTCGCGCGGGACGCCGACGGCGGCAGAGTCGGCGAAGGCGACCTCGCCGCCCAGGTCGAGCAGTGCTACCTCAACGTCGGCGCCGCCCTGGCGGAGGCCGGCGCCTCCTTCGACGACGTGGCGAAACTGACCGTGTACTTCGTCGACTGGCACCCCGACAAGATGCCGCTGTTCGTCGAGGGGGCCGCCCGGGCCTCCGCGAAGCTGGGCATCACGGCCCTCCCGCCGATCACCGGGATCGGCGTCGCCGCGCTCGCCGAGCCCGACCTCCTGGTCGAGATCGAGGCCACCGCCGTCATCGCCTGAGCGGACGGCGCTGCGGCCGCCTCGCCCCGGCGCGGCCGCGCACATGGGCACGACACCGTGCCCCCGCGCCCGTGCAAGTGACACCGAGCGGTCCCCGTCCGCAGTGGCCGGGGACCGCTCCCGTGCGTGGTCGGTGCCGCTGTCCCTCAGCCGCACGTCCGTGCGCGCCGGCACGGCGGCCCCGTCCGCGCGCCTCGGCGAACGCCGTCGTCCTCCGTGCCGTGCCGCCACCCGGCCCGACGGCCGTCGCCACCGGAGCAAATGGAATCTATGACGTAAAGGTAGCGAACGCGAATCTAGCTACGCGTTCCCTGTCCGTACCTCCGGCACAGTGACATACTCCGGACCCACCAGCGCCCCCGGCCCTGCTCGTCGTCACGGGGAAGCACGGCGCGCCCGTCCAGCCGCGACGCTGCAACGGGCGGAGCAGCCCGCGTACGCAGCCGACCCGCCGGCCGGGGGTGTGCAGCGGTTCGGCGGTGCACACCACCGGGCCGCCGCACTGCCGGGGAGCGGGCCTCGGCCCCTTCCGCGCGGCGCCCGGGCGTGGCCGCCTCCTCCTCGTCCCGGGTGACGGGATGTTCGCGGACGCCGTGGACGGTGGCGTTGACGGCGCGCAGTGGGATCTCCTCGGGTGGGACGGCGAGGCGCAGGGTGGGGGAACCGGGTGAGAGCGCAGGGAAGGCGATCCGCATTTCGAGGCGGGCGAGTTGCTGGCCGAAGGCCGGGTGGCCGGAGGTGGCCTGGTCCGGGTTGAGGGTGTCGGGGCGCTCGAACCGCCGTGGGTCGCGGTTGGCGGCCTGGGGGAGAGGGGCACGGTCTCGCCGGCCCGGATCGTCTGCCTTCCGTGCGCGCAGGCACGACGGCCCCGTCCGCGCGCCCCGTCCGGTTCGACGTCCTCCAGCGCCGTTTGGAGGGTGGTGTGGTGCACGGTGCTGAGGTAGTGCGGGAGTTCCTCGACCGTCTGGTCGACACGCCCGGGGCGGTGCGCAGCGCGGCGAGCCGGGCGGGCGCGCGCGGCAGGGCGCAGGTTCCCAGGGCGGGCATGTTGGCGGAGGTGCTCACTCCGTCGGCTGTCGAGGTGGTCCACGCGGGCGGGCGCCGATTCAGGCGGTTCTCAAGCGCCGCGCATGGCCTCCTGGGTGGCCTTGACCATGCCGTCCAGGGTCTGGCGTGCGCGGGCCAGTTCGTCGGCCTGGGCGTCGAGGCGGTGGAGTTCAGCGGTGAGTTGGCGCAGGACCTCCGGAGGGCAGCGCTCCCCGTCCTTGATGTGCGGCAGCAGCGCGGCGATGGTCTTGCTGTTCATCCCGGCGGAGAAGAACTGTCGGATCAACAGCACACGGCTCACGGCGTCCTCGCCGTAGTGGCGCTGCCCGCTGGCGCTGCGTTCGCTGGAGAGCATGCCCTGCTTCTCGTAGTAGCGCAGGGAGCGCACGCTGGCCCCGGTCCGCTCGGCCAGATCGCCGATCCGCACGGGCGACCTCCGTCCCGCCTCGTCCCTGACATGGATGTCAGGTCCGAGTGTAGCGGCGCGTCCACCCGGAGCCACCGGACGCGGTCTCGCGGTGCACGTCTGAGGCGCCTCTGCCCGAAATGCGCCCGTTGTGGCCAGCAGTGCCCGCTCCTTCACCGGCATCGTGCGCTCGCGGTGCCCGGTCCGGGGCGTGTCCCCGGCCCGGTGCCCGCGGCCGACATCCGCGCGGTGCTGGCGGACGCCCAGAGGGCGCCCTCCCACGGCAATACCCAGCCCGGGCAGGTGCACGTCGTCTCGGGTGCGCGCCGCCACGCCCGGAGCGTCCGACTGCTGGAGGAGGAGCCGCTGGGCGTGCAGCGCTCCGACGTCCAAAGGCGCCACGAGGGCGCGTCCCGCAACCTGCGGACGAGGGGTGCTGGAGGCAGGCGAGGACTCAGAAGGTGCGCTCGGCCACCTTCACCCGCCGGCTCGACTCCAGCAAGGCGCGCAGTTCGTCGGCCGAGACCGGGGCGGCGGGGGCCTGCATCATCTGGTCGAGGGGCACCTCGGGGTCGGCGAGGTAGATCTGGGTGTAGGCGTCGGACTCGGGCTCGAACCGCCAGCTCTCGGCAGGGGTCCCGGCGTCGACGGTGTCGAAGCCGAGCCGGTCGATCAACGCCGCGGACCGTTCCTTGGCGCCGGAGTCCTCACCGGCGATGGGCAGGGCGCTGCGGTCGCCGGCTCCGGTGGGGCGGGCGAGCTGGGGGATGTGGTGGGCCATGATGTTGTTGAAGGCTTTGACCAGCAGGGCGCCGGGCAGCAGCCGCTGGGCGAGTTCGGTCGTGGTCACCTCCTCGGAGTCTAGCTCGGAGATCCGTCCGTCGCGGTGGGGGTAGTAGTTGCCGGTGTCCAGCACGGTCCGCCCGCGCAGCAGCCCCTCGGGCAGCGAGCCGTAGGCCCCCAGCGGGATGCTCAGCAGGGTCATTTCCCCGGCGCGGGCGGCCTGGTCCACGGTGGCGGCGGTGGCGCGCGGTCCCAGCTCTTCGACCAGGCCGGTCAGGCTCTGCGGGCCGCGCGAGTTGGCGATCACCACGTCGAGCTCCGCCGCGACCGCCAGCCGTGCGACCGCGGCTCCGATGTTCCCGCTTCCGATGATCCCCAGAGTCGGCATGGCCTGTTCCTCTTCCTCGTGGTGGCCCTCCGGCGCCCTGGCATACGCGGGCGCACGGGTTACCCGGCCACGCTAGGACCTGACACCGGTGTCAGGGGCAAATCGACGCCTTCCTCGCCCCGCGCGGCTCGGGCCGGCCAAGGGGCCCGCGAGCTCGGGCCGGCCGTCTCCCTGCCGCCACGCCCCGATGGGCGGTTGGGGCCGCGAGCAAATGGAATCTATGCCGTAAAGACGCTGGTAATGAACTATCTACGCGCTTCCTACTCGCACACCGCCGTGAGTCGCGGTTGGCCTCTTGGAGGGAGGAGGTGCGTCCTCACCGACCCGAATCGTCTGCCTGCCGAGTCCGACGTCCGCCAGTGCCGTCCGGACGGCGGTGTGAACCGTTGCCGCCGTGGATGGTCGCGCGGAACTCGGCGAGGCCCCCGCTCGGGCCTGATGTCGCGGGCATGGCGTCCCGCAGGGCCTGGGTGCGGGCCTTGATGAGGTCGATCCCCGCGTGGTCGGAGCGCCCCCCCGCTAACCCCGAAGAGCTTGGCGATCGAGGCCACCGGGTGCCCCGGGGCGCGCAGCATGCCGCAGGCCGCGCGGAGCAGAGCGTCGTTGACCACGCTCGGCCCCCGACCCGACTCCGGCGCGCGACCGCCAGGCCCGCACGGGCGCCGACCGCGATCGGGTCGCGGATGAGTTCGGACGCCGGCGTGCCGGTTCTCCGTCGCCGTCCGTGACGCCCGGGGCATGCCGCCGTTGGGCCTGCCCCTCCCGCTGCGTTCGGCGTCGCGCCGCTGGCGGCCGGCATGCGGGCGCTGGTCGAGTCGGCGGCCGCGGGGGCCCTCGTCCGTGTCGTCCCGGCGCCCGCTCACCGGCGGCTTGCCGAGCACCTCGCCTCCCCGGCGTGGTCGCGCCTCCCGTCACCAGGGCTCGTCCGCCCAACCGGGCGCGTGGCGTTCGGCCTGTTCCCGCCACGCCGCGGAACCCCCGGGCAGCGGCCACGCGCGCGTGCGGCGTGCTTCGCCGTCGGTGAGGTCGGCCGCGAACGCCTTCGTCATGTCGGCGAGCGCCTGCTCGGCGCCGGGGCTGCCCGCCTCGATCTGCCGGTACACCCGCGTGGCGTGCACCGTGAAGGCTGCCACGTCCTCGGCGAGGAGGGCGGGGGAGGCGTCGACGTGCTCGGCCAGCAGCATGGGCGGCGGTTCGCCTTCGGCCAGCGCCGCCACGAAGCGGTCGTGGCCGTCGACGATCACCGGGCAGTCGGTGCCAGTGAGCTGCCACAGCAGCACCGGCGGCAGCACGCCCTCGCGGACCTGGCGGCGGTAGGAGCGCACGCGCGCGGCGTCGGGCGGGCTCAGTTCGCGCAGGGGGAGGAGTTCGGCGAGGAAACCGCGCTGCGGGCCGTCGCCGAAGCCGTCGCACCAGTCGAGGAAGGCCGCTGGCGTCGGGGGGAGCCGGTCGAGTACCTCCGGCCCGACCGGGCCGACCGGTCGGCGGACCACGGGACGGAGCCGCCACTGCCCCTCGTGCAGGAAGCCGGTCGGCGACTCGGCGAGTGACCGGGCGAACCGGGCCGCCCAGCGCAGGTGCCGCCGCCAGAAGCCGACCCCGTCGGCGAGGGCTCGGGCGGTGGCGGCCCGCGGTGGTGGCACCGGGGAGGCGTAGGCGCCGGTGCGCAGGACCCGGATCCCGTAGCGGTGCGGCTCGATCCGGGCGAACAGCACGGGTGTGCCGTTCTGGACCAGCCACCACCTGCCGCCGCTCGTGGCCTCGATCCGCAGACCGGGTGGTGAGGAGCCGCGGGCGACGTCCAGAAGCAGCCGGGACTCCCCGGGGAGCGGGGTCACGTGCGGGCGCATGCGGCGATGCTAGCGGCGCGGGCTCAGCCGATGCGCGGCCCGTTGTCCTCGGGCCGGCCGTGATCCCGGGTGCGGCCGGTCCGCGTGCCGTGGCCGGGCACCAGGTGGTCGGGGCCGGTGGGCTTCGCGGAGCGCGTCGCGGTCTCCGCCGGTGCGCTGGGCCGGGAATCGCCGGTTCGGGGCTCTCGGGGCACGCGGCGCGGCATGCGCCAGGCCTGGCCGGTGCCGCTCATCCGGTCGGGGACGAGGGCGCGGCGGCGGTGTGTCCCCGCGGGTCGGCGGCCGACTCCCTTGGCGGCCGGCGGCCCGGCGGGTCGGGAGCTGTCCTCAGCCACGGGCCGGGGTCTCGGCTCGCCGGGGCGAGCCGGTGCCGGCCTCCGGTGCCCGCCCGGGCCGCGAGCGGGGGCAGTCGGGGTGTGCCGCGCGCCCCGGCCCCCTCGGTGGAGCGGGGGACGCCCTTCGCCGCTGGCTCCGCCTCCGTGCCGCGGGCCGGTCGGATGGGCATACGCACCGGGGCGTCCCGGCTTCCGGGCCGGCGGGCTGGCAGGGGACAGCCGATGTTTCGGGTGCTCGGACGTGGTCACCGGTGGGGGAACCGTCTCCCGGCCGTACCTGGGCCGCAGCCGCGCGGTCGGGTGCGGCGCCGGGGAACCGGTCCGCGCGGTCGCGGTCGCCCCGGTGCGGCGCCCAGGGGCCGGACCTGGTCATCCGCGCGGACGTGCGGCGCGCGGCGAAGGGCGCCAGGGCCGGTCGTCGCCCACCGGTCCCCGGCGCCCTTTCGCCATGGGCGTACGCGGTTCAGCGAACCCCGCCGACGGTCTAGCCCTCCAGCGGCTCGGACTCCTCGATGTCCTCGGCGAGCGCGTTGACCGTCTCGGCGTAGCGCAGGTAGCTGTAGGGGGTCTCGGACCGCCATTCGCCGACCTGCTCCGCCCGCACCGCGGGCAGGCCGCGCCAGATGGGCTGGTCGGCGAGCTCCTGCACCGTGGTCCGGCCGGGCCGGGCGTCCTGCAGGATGAGGTCGGCGGGGTGGGTGTCGGCCTCCTCCCAGCTCAGCTGCTCGTACTCGTCGGTGTCGGGGGCGCTGGTCTCGGGGAAGTTCACGCCGTGCTCCTGGAACAGGGCGAGGTCGCCCCCGGCGGCGGCGTTGCCGACGAAGAAGGAGTCGGGGGCGGCCGAGACCGCCAGGACCTTCAGGTCCGGGTTGGCCTCGGTGGCGGCGTCGAGCCGGGCCAGGGCCTCGTCGTAGGTGGCGCGGGCCTCGGTGACGTCCGCGCTCTCGGGGTCGACGCCGAGGGCGACGGCGAGGTCGAGGTGGTTCTGCAGCTGCTGCTCGGCGGATACCCCGGTGACCTGGAGGGCGGCGACGGGGGCCACGGCCTCGATCTGGTCGATGGAGTCCTCGGGCAGGTACCACAGCAGGTCGTCGAAGGCGTGCGTGACGATGAGGTCGGGGTCCAGGGCCGCGAGCGCTTCGATGTTCAGTTCGTCGTAGGTCTGGCTGAGCGTCTCCACCTGCTCGGTGTCGACGTCGCCGATCTGCGGGGCGGGCTCACCGCCCACGCCGTCGACCGGGCCGAACACGCCGACCACCTCGAAGCCGTAGTCCCACAGGGCGGCGGCCACGCCGGAGTAGGCGACGACGCGCTGCGGGCGCTCGGGCAGGGTGACCTCGTCGCCGCTGCCGTCGCTGAAGGTCCACTCCTCGCCTCCGGCTTGGGGGTCGGCGGCGGGTTCGGTGGTGCCGCAGGCGGTGGCGAGGGCGAGGGCCGCGCCGGCCGTGAGGGCGAGGACCGGCCGGTGGCGTGTGGTGGTGCGAGCGGTGTTCACGGGGTTCCCTTGCACGTCCGATGAGGGTAGGTGAGCCTTACCTTACAGGTCGCTGCTCCGGGGGTGCCGGCGGGGGTTAGCGGCGGGCCGTGCCACGGGACGCGCCGGCGCCCCGGCGGGCCAGGTCGCGGGCCTCGGCGGGCCGGGCCGCCGCGAGGCGCGGCCGCGGTGCTGGTCCGCCTCGTCGCTGCCCGCGGCGGGCGGCGAGCGGGGCGCCGTCCCCCGGAGGGCCATCCGGCCGAAGAAGGGGGCGTCGCGCCCCAGGCGCGCGGCCGTTGGGGCGCCGTGTCCGGCTGCGGCCCGGAGGTAGTGCGCCAGCCCGGCGCGCGGGGTGGCGGGGACGGTGCGGCAGGTGCCGGCCCGCCGGGCGCCAGGGCGTTCGGGGGCGATGGCGGCCCGCGGTGAGCGCCGCGGTGGGCCCGGCGGAGCCGCGCCTCGGGGTGACGTCGCAGGTGGCCGCAGCCCGGCAGGGGGCCGGGGCCACTCCGCGACCGCACGGAACCGCCTGGGCCGAGCGAATCACCGCTCGATCACGTCGCGGCGCTTGTCCAGCTCAGCGTCGAAGCGCGGCGGCCGCCCGCCCCGGCGCCCCTTGCCGACGCGGTTGGCGCGCTGGTCAGCGGGCCCGGGGATGACCGCGGTGATGCGGCGTTGTCCGCGATCGCGTCATCCCGGACCTGGATCGCCTCCAGCAGCCCGGCCCAGGTGCCGTCTCGTCCCAGCGTCTGCGCCGTTCGTCACAGGTCTGCCGGGGGCCGTAACCTCCCGCAGCATGCCGCCGCACGAACATCGCGCGGTCGGCGGGATCGCCGGCGGGAAACAGTGGAGCGAAGGGGCCGCTGCCCGGCTGATGAGGCGTGGCCGTCAGGTGAACACCTTGCCCGGGTTGAAGATCCCGAGCGGGTCCAGCGCGTTCTTGACGGCGCGGTGCATCTCGATGACGCGCGGACCCAGTTCGGCCGCGGCGCCGCGCCTCTTGAGCAGGCCGACGCCGTGTTCGCCGGTGACCGTACCGCCCAGGGCGATGGCGTCGTCCACGATCACCTCGAACGCCGCTTGGGCGCGCTTCTTGGCCTCGGGGTCGTCGGCCGGCACGATGAAGAGGGGGTGCAGGTTGCCGTCGCCGGCGTGCGCGATGTTGCCGATGCGGGTCTCGAAGCGGCGGGCGGCCTCCTCGATGCGGGCCAGCATCTCGGGGACGCGGGCGCGGGGCACGCAGACGTCCTCGGTGAGCAGCGGGCCGAGCCGTTCCAGCGCGGGGTAGGCGAGGCGGCGGGCCGCGAAGAGGGCGTCGGCCTCCTCGGCGTCGGTGGAGCGGACGGCGTAGCCGGCGCCGGCGGCCTCGAAGTGCTCCTGGATCGCCCGGGCCTCGGCGCGGCCGGCCTCGCCGGGCAGGTCGCTGCGTCCCAGCAGCAGCACCTCGCCCTCGGCGGCCAGGCCCATGTTCTTCCACTCGTCGACGGCGCGCAGGCAGAACCGGTCGATGAGTTCGAGCGCGGACGGGACGATCCCGGCGGCCGCGACCGCCGCGACGGCGGCGCCGGCGTCGGTCAGCGAGTCGAAGTAGCCGACGACGGTGTGCTCGGGCTCGCGGCGCAGCGGCCGCAGCCGCACCGTCACCTCGGTGACCAGGCCGAGCGTGCCCTCGGAGCCGACGAGCAGCCCGCACAGGTCGTAGCCGGTGACGCCCTTGGCGGTGGTGCGGCCCAGGCGCACGACGTCGCCGGAGCCCACGACCGCCTCCAGGCCGAGCACGTAGTCGCGGGTGACGCCGTACTTGACGCAGCACAGGCCGCCGGCGTTGGTCGCCACGTTGCCGCCGATCGTGGACCACGGGCTGCTGGCGGGGTCGGGCGGGTACCACAGGCCGTCCTCGGCGGCGCGGGCGCGCAGGTGGTCGTTGACGACGCCGGGCTGGACGGTCGCCGTGCTCTCGGCGGTGTCGACGCGCAGGATCCGGTTCATGCGCTCGAAGGAGACCACCACGCAGCCGTCGACGGCGTTGGCGGCCCCGGACAGGCCGGTGCCGGCGCCGCGCGCGACCACCGGCGTCCGCGCCGCGGCGCAGATCCGCACCGCGGCGGCGACGTGCTCGGTGCGGCGGGGCCGGACGACGGCGGCGGGCCGGCCGTGCGGCGCCCATTCGGCCTCGTCGTGGGCGTAGCCCGCCGCGATGTCGGCGTCGGTGATGACGTGTTCCGCTCCCAGCGCCGCGACCAGCGCCTCGGCGACCCCAGCAGCCACGCGGTCTCCTCTCCGTGATGTCGACCTCACCGACCCTACGGGGTGCGGCGCGGGGGCC
>NZ_QEIO01000124.1 GCF_003336425.1 Marinitenerispora sediminis
GCGCTGGTCGACCTCGGGATCGACGCCGTGCAGTTCGGCCGCCATCCGGGTGCGGGAGCGCTCGTAGGCGGCCGCGATCTGCGCGCGGATGGCCGGCGTCCGCTCGGCCTGGGCGAACGCCTCGGTGCTGGCGACCAGCATCGGCCGGTCGGTCTCGTGCGACTCGACGACCTGCTGCCACATGGCGGTCAGCCGCTCGGCCGGCGTGCCGGCGGCGTCGGCCGGGTCGGCCTGCTGGACGGCCTTCTCACCCCATTCGTCCAGGGCCTCCAGCAGCGCGGCGTTGAGGAGCGCCTCCTTGGAGCCGAAGTAGTAGCCGATGGAGGCCAGGTGGCCGTTCGCGGCCGCCACGATGTCGCGGGCCGTGGTGCGCGCGTAGCCGATCTCGTCCAGGCAGCGCCGGGCGCCGGCCAGGAGCTGTTCACGTTGTCCCATGGCCGCCGACCCTACCGGAAAATAGACGGGTGTACTGCACGTATGTACTGTACAAACGTACCGTACATCTGTACACATACGCGGCGGGCCGATCCCGCGCTGCCGGTGGGCGATACTCGGAGCCATGCGGTTCGGCATTCTGGGCCCGGTCGACGTGCGGCTGGCCGACGGGAGCCCGCTCGCCGTCGGTGGACCGCGGGTGCGGGCGCTGCTCGCGCTGCTGCTGCTCGACGCCGGCCGCCCGGTCGGTACCGACCGGCTCCTGGACGGCCTGTACGGCGCCGAGCCGCCCGCCGCCGCGGCGAACGCCCTGCAGTCGCAGGTCTCGCGGCTGCGCCGCGCGCTGCGCCCGGTCAGCGGCGGCCGCGAGCTCGTGGAGCGGCTGCCGGGCGGCTACCGGATCGCCGTCGCCCCCGAGGACGTCGACGCGCACCGGTTCGAGCGGCTGGCCGCGCGGGGCCGGCACGCGCTCGCGTCCGGCGACCCGCGGCGGGCGGCGGCCCTGCTGCGCGAGGCGCTCGCCCTGTGGCGCGGGCCCGCTCTGGCCGACCTCGCCGGCATGGCCGGCACGGCGTCGGGCGCGCCGCACGTCGACGCGCACGCGGCCCGCCTCGCGGAGCTGCGCCTGGCGACGGTGGAGGACCGCGTGGAGGCCGACCTCGCCCTGGAGCCGCACGGCGCCCTGGTGGCGGAGCTCCGGGAACTGGTGGCCGCGCACCCCCTGCGGGAGCGGCCGGCGGCGCAGCTCGTGCGCGCCCTGCACGCCCGCGGACGCCGGGCCGAGGCGCTCGCCGTGTACCGGGAGGCGCGGCGCCGACTCGTCGACGAGCTCGGCATCGAGCCGTCCGCGGAGCTCGCTGCGGCGCAGCTCGCCGTGCTGCGGGCCGAGCCGGCCCCCGCACCGCCCGCGCCGCGCCGCAGCGTGCTGCCCGCCCAGCTGACGAGTTTCGTGGGGCGCGACACCGAACTGGAACGCGTGGTCGCCCTGCTGGAGACGGCCCGCCTGGTCACCCTCACCGGCCCCGGCGGGTCCGGCAAGACCCGGCTGGCCGTCGAGGCAGCCGCCCGCCGGCCGGTCGACGTCTGCTTCGTCGAGCTGGGGCGGGTGGAGTCCCCCGACGTCGTGCCGCAGGCGGTGGCGGCCGCCCTGGGGCTGCGCGACGCCGCTCTGCTGCCCCCACTGGTCACCGGCGGGCCGCCCCCGCCGGCCGACGCCGCCGAGCGGCTGGCAGCGGCCCTCGCGGAGCGGCGGCTGCTGCTCGTCCTGGACAACTGCGAGCACGTGGTGGTCGCCGCCGCGCGGCTGGCCGGGCGGCTGCTCGGCACCTGCCCCGCGCTGCGCGTGCTCGCCACGAGCCGGGAGCCGCTCGGCATCACCGGGGAGACCCTGTGCCCGGTGCCCCCGCTGGCGCTCCCGCCCCCCGGGGTCCCGGCAGCGGAGGCGCCGCGCTTCCCGGCCGTCCGGCTGTTCGCCGAGCGGGCCGCCGCCGTGCGGCCCGGTTTCACGGTCAACGGGGGCAGCGCCGAAGCGGTGCTGCACATCTGCCGCGCGCTGGACGGGCTGCCCCTGGCGATCGAGCTGGCCGCCGCCCGGCTGCGGTCGCTGCCGGTCGGTGAGGTGGCCGCCCGCCTGGACGACCGCTTCCAGCTGCTGTCGCGGGGCAGCCGCACCGCCGAGCCGCGGCACCGCACGCTGCGCGCGGTGGTGGAGTGGAGCTGGGACCTGCTGGACGACGCCGAGCGGCGGCTGGCCCGCCGGCTCACCGTCTTCGCCGGCGGCGCCACCGTGGAGCAGGCGGCGCGGGTCTGCGGGGTCTCCGAGGCCGAGGCGGTCGACCTGCTGACCGGCCTCGCGGACAAGTCCCTGGTCGAGGCCGCCGGAGACGACCCCCAGCGGTTCCGCATGCTGGCGACGGTCCGCGCGTTCTGCGCCGAGCGGCTCGCGGACGCCGGGGAGGTCGAGCGGACGCGGCGGGCGCACGCCCTCTACCACCGCGGCCGGGTGCTGGCCGCCGCACCCCGGCTGCGCGGCTCCGGTCAGCTGGAGTGGCTGCGGCGACTGGACGCCGAGCACGACGACATCCTCGCCGCGCTGCGCTGGGCGGTGCGGGCCGGCGAGCGTGAGTTCGCGCTGGAGATGCTCGCCGCCCTGACGTCCTACTGGTGGCTGCGCGGCCGGCGGGTGGAGGGCGCCGCGGTGGCGCGCGACCTGCTGAAGGACCTCGCCGCGGAACCGCCGGCCGGCCTGGAGGAGGAGTACGCGCTGTGCGCGCTCGTCGCGGCCACCGCCCCCTCCGACCTGCTGCCCGACCGCGCCGTGGACGAGGAGCGCCTGGCCGGCGGCCTGTCCGGCCCGCTCCGCCACCCGTTCCTGCTCGTGCTGTGGGGGCGCTTCGCCGGTGTCCCGGGCGAGCGCGGCCCGCGGATGATCGCGCTGGAGCGGTTCGCCACCGATCGGGATCCGTGGGTGCAGGCGCTCGTCCGCACCGGCCTGGCCTACCGGCGGCTCGCCGAGGGCCGGGTCGCGGAGAGCGAGCGCGAGTTCGCCGCCGGCCTGGAGGGGTTCCGGTCCGTCGGGGAGCGCTGGGGGATGGCGATCGCGCTCTCGGAGCTCGGCACGCTCGCCGCCTGGCGGGGCGACTGGGCCGCCGCCTCGGCCATGGCGGCCGAGGCCCTGGAGCTGTTCGGGGCGCTCGACGCCGCCGAGGACATGGCCGACGTGCTGTGCCAGCGCGCCGCGGGCCGCCTGCGTGCCGGGGACCTCGCCGGAGCGCGGAGCGACGGCGAGCGGGCGGCCGAGCTCGCCCGCCGCGCGGGCAGCCCGGAGCAGCTGGCGCTGGCGCACCTGGGCCTCGGCGAGGTGGCGCGGCAGCACGGCGACCTTGCCGGGGCGCGCCTGCGCTTCGAGACCGCGCTGCGGGACTGCCCCACGGGCTGGTTCAGCGCGGAGGACGCCCGCACCCGGCTGCACATCGCCCTCGGCCGGATCGCCGAGCTCGAAGGTGACGCCGCGCGCGCCCGGGACCACCATGGCGCCGTCCTCGCCGCGCTCGCCCCGACCGGTCCCCTGGCCGGCCCCAACGCCCTGCTGGTCGCCCCGACGGCGGTCGAGGCACTGGCCGGGGTCGCGCTTCTGCGGGGCGACGGCCGGCAGGCGGCCCGGCTCCTGGGCACCGGGCGTGTCCTGCGGGGCTGCGCGGTGGCCGCCGACCCCGACGTCGGACGCGTCACCGCCGCCGCGCGGGCCCTGGTCGGCGACACCGCCTTCGAGCACGCGCACCGCACCGCCGCTGAGCTGACCCGCGAGCAGGCACTGGCGGTCCTCGCCGAGCTGACGGCCCGGCACGGCGCATGAGGCGCGGGTGGTGCGGCCAGCTTCCGCGTGCGGACCGGCGCGGGTCCGCACGCCGGTCCGCGGACCGACCCGGCACGTCCGCGCCGTGGGCGGTGAACGGACGGCGACGGGCGTCCATCCCTGCCCGCACCGCGCGCTGACCGGCGCCGTCAGCGCGCGGTGCGGCCGCGGTCAGCGCGGCCGCGCACCGTGGTGGCATGAACCATCCTCCGATCAGCCGGGCGCGCGCGTGGGCGACGCTCGCCATCGCCTGCCTCGCCGCCCTCCTTCTCGCCCTCGACCTCACCGTGCTGCACCTGGCGGTGCCCGCGCTGACCGCCGACCTGCGGCCGTCGGCCACGCAGCTGCTGTGGATCGCCGACGTCTACGGGTTCGCGCTCGGCGGGCTCCTCGTCACCATGGGCAACGTCGGGGACCGGATCGGCCGCAAGCGGCTGCTGCTGATCGGCGCGGCGCTGTTCGGGGCCGCCTCGGTGGCGACCGCCTACGCGCCCACGCCCGAGGCGCTCATCGCGGCGCGGGCGCTCCTGGGCGTGGCCGGGTCGACGATCATGCCCTCGACGCTGTCGATCATCCGGGACGCCTTCACCGACCCCCGCGAGCGCACCGCCGCCGTCGGGATCTGGAGCGGCGCGAACGCGGGCGGCTTCGCGCTCGGGCCGGTCGTGGGCGGGGTGCTCCTGGACCACTTCTGGTGGGGGGCGGTGTTCCTGATCAACGTGCCGGTGGTCATCCTGGTCATCGCCGTGGGCGCCGTCGTGCTGCCCGAGTCGCGCAACCCCGCCCCCGGGCGGCTGGACGCGCTGAGCGTGCCGCTCTCCGTCGTCGGGGTCGTGGCGGTCATCTACGCGATCAAGGAGGCGGCGCACGGCTCGGCCGGGCTCGACGCCGGCGCGGCGCTGCTGGTGGGCGTCGCCGCCCTGGTGGTCTTCACGCGGCGGCAGACCCGGCTGGCCGAACCGCTGATCGACGTCCGGCTGTTCCGGCGGCGCGCGTTCGCCGGGGCGATCGGCTGCGCGGTGGTGGCCATGTTCGCCAACCTCGCCATGTCGCTGCTCATGGCGCAGTACTTCCAGCTCGTGCTGGGCTGGTCGCCGCTGCAGGCGGGTCTGATGACGCTGCCGGGCGCGCTGGCGGGGCTCGTCGGCGGCGTGCTCTCGGCCCGGCTGATCGCGTCGTGGGGGCGCGCCCGCGCGGTCGCGGTGGGGCTGGGGCTGGCCACGCTCGGCTTCGCGTTCTACACCCGGCTGGACACCCAGCCCGACATCCCGCTGCTGGTCGCCGCCATGCTCGCGTTCGGGCTGGGGACCGGCCTGGCGTTCGCGGTCACCAACGACACCGTGCTCGCCTCGGTCCCCAGAGAGCGCGCGGGCGCCGCGGCGGCGATCTCCGAGACCGGCATGGAGGTCGGCGGCGCGCTCGGCATCGCGGTGCTCGGCAGCGTGCTGAACGGCGCGTACCGCGGTTCGGTCGAGCTGCCGGCCGGCGTTCCCGAGGACGTGCGGCGGGCGGCGGAGGACTCCCTCGCCGCGGCGCTGGACGCGGCGGCCGGCCTGCCCGCGGGCGCGGCGGAGGCGGTGGCCGCCACCGCGCGGGAGGCGTTCCTGACGGGCATCGGAGTGACCATGGCGGTCGCCGGCGCGCTGCTCGCCGCCGTCGCGGCGGCCGCGCTGTACGCGCTGCGCGACGTGCCGAAGGTGATCCCGGACTCCGCCGGCGGGGCGCACGACCCGTCGGCGGACGCGGCCGCGCCCCGGTCCTGAGCGGGACGGTCACCGCCGCGGCGCCGGGACGGCGTACCGCGGCGGTGACCACGCCGACCATCACCATTCGAACACTGACTTAGTGCGAAGATCAACAAAACGAACAATATGTGTGTTTGAATAATGGCATGGACGGTCCTGAACGGATGGACGCGATCGTGCGCCGGCTGCGCGAAGACGGCGAGGTGAGCGTCGCCGACCTCGCGCGGCTCACCGGGCACTCGGAGATGACGATCCGCCGCGATCTCGATCGCCTCGCGGCGCAGCGGGTGCTGCGGCGGGTGCACGGCGGCGCGGTCAGCCTGCTCCCCCGGGGCCAGGAGCCGCCCTACGCCGTCCGCGAGCGGCAGTCCGTGGCGGCCAAGCAGCGGATCGCCGCCGCCGTCGGCGAGCTGGTCGCCGACGGACAGGCGGTCGCCGTCGACAGCGGCACCACCGCGGCCGAGGTGGCCCGGGTGCTCGGCGAACGGCGGATCACCGCGATGCCGCTCTCGCTGCAGGCCGCGCAGGCGCTCAGCGTCGGCCGCGAGGCCCGGATCCTCATGGCGGGCGGCGAGGTGCGCCCCGGCGAGCTGTCGTTCACCGGCCCGCTCGCGGAGTCGTCCCTGGACGCCATGCGCTTCGACACCGTCGTGCTCGGCTGCTGCGGCCTGTCCGTGGCCGACGGCATCACCGCGCACGACCTCGGCGACGTCGCCGTCAAGCGCGCGGCCATGCGCTCGGCCCGCCGCGTGGTGCTGGCCGCCGACTCCGCCAAGCTCGGCCGGGTCACCATGGGCTACGTCGGGCCGGTCGGCCGCATCGACACCCTGGTGACCGACACCGCCGCGCCGGACGACATCGTGACCGGGATCCAGGCGGCGGGCGTGACGGTGCTGCGTGTCTGAGCCGGCTCCCCACGCCGGAAGAGCCGGATCCCCCGCCGCGGCCGCTCAGCCCTCCCCCGCGCTGCGCCGGGCTCGCGCCGCGGTGTGGGCGTACTTCTTCCTCGCCGGCATGATCACCGCCACCTGGGCGTCGCGCATCCCCGCCGTCAAGAGCCAGGCCGGGCTGGACGACGGCGCGCTCAGCGTCGCACTGCTCGGGCTGGCCGTGGGGGCGCTGGCGGCCATGCAGGTCGCCGGACGCCTGTCGGACCGGTTCGGCAGCGGCGCGGTCATGCCGGTCGCGGCCGTGCTGGGGTGCCTGTCGCTCGCGGGTCCGGGGCACGCCGCGTCGCTGCCGGCCCTGTTCGCGGCGCTGTTCGCGGTCGGCGCCGGCCACGGGCTGATCGACGTGCCGATGAACGTGCACGCGGCACGGGTCGAGCGCGGCTACGGCCGCCCCGTCATGGCCGGCTTCCACGCGGCGTTCTCCATCGGCGGGTTCGCCGGAGCCGGGGCGGGCGCGCTCGCCGCCCGGGCCGGTCTGGGCGCGGCGGCGACCTTCTGGATCACCGCCCTGGCGCTGCTCGTACTCGCGCTGGCGGCGCGGGGCCCGCTGCTGCCGGGCCGCGACCACGCGGAGGCGCCTGCCGCGAGCGCTCCGCCCCGCGGCCGCCGGCCCCGGTCCCCCCGCCCCTCGCCGCGGATCGTCTGCTACGGCCTTGCCGCCCTGTGCGCCTTCCTCGCGGAGGGCTCCGCGCTCGACTGGTCCAGCGTGTACCTCCACGACGACCTCGGCGCCTCGCCCGCGCTCGCCGCCGCGGCGTTCTCGGTCTTCTCGGCGATGATGGCGGCCGGGCGGCTGGCCGGCGACCGGCTCTCCGCCCGCTTCGGCCCGGTGGCGGTGGTGCGCACGGGCGGGCTGCTCGCGGCGGCCGGCCTCGGCGCTGGCCTGCTGGTGCCCACGCCCCCGGTGGCGCTCGCCGGCTTCGCCGTGCTGGGCCTGGGGCTGTCGTGCATCGTGCCGCAGGTCTTCACCGCCACCGTCCGGCACGATCCGGGGCGGGCCGGCCGCAATCTCGGGTTCGTCGCCGGCGTCGCCTACGTCGGACTGCTCAGCGGTCCGGTGGTGATCGGCGCCATCGCGCACCTCGCGGGGCTGGCGGTGGGCCTGGCCGTCCCGGCGGTGCTGGCCCTGGCCGTCGGGGCCGGCGCCACCGTCCTGCGCCCGGCCGGCGAGCGGGGCGGGCCCGGGGAAGCGCCCCGGCGGCCCCCCGCGCCGACGCCCTAGACTCCGAGGCATCGGAGGGGCGCGAGGCGCGCCGCATCGAGGAGGTGGGCATGTCGCTGCCGGACGACGACGCGCAGGCCCGCGCGCACGGCTGGCGGACGCTCGCCGCCCTGCACGCGCGGATCGAGATCCGCGTCGAGCGGGCGCTGCAGTCCCGGCACGGGCTCGGCGTGAGCGAGTACGCGGTCCTCGACGCGCTGTCCCGCCAGGACGGCTGGCACATGCGCATGCGCCAGCTCGCCGACGCCGTCGTGCTCAGCCAGAGCGCCACCACCCGCCTGGTCGCGCGGCTGGAGCAGCGCGGGCTGCTCAGCCGCTACATCTGCCCGACCGACCGGCGCGGGATCTACACCGAGGTCAGCGAGTCCGGCCAGCGGCTGCTCGACGCCGCCCGCCCCACGCACGACGAGGCGCTGCGCGAGGCGCTGGAGGACGCCCGCGCGCAGCCCGGACTCGCCCCGCTCGTGGGCGCCCTGGCGGCGCTGCCCACGGCCCCCGAGCGGCCGCCGCTGGCTACCCCTTGATGCCGCTCTCCACCGCGCCGCGCACGATGTAGCGCTGCAGGAACAGAAACATCAGCAGCAGCGGGAGCACCGACACCGCCGCCGCCGCGAACAGCTCCGGCAGGTCGAGGGTCTGGGCCGTGACGTAGGTGGACAGCACGATCTGCACCGTCCACGACGATGAGTCCTGCGCGATGACCAGCGGCCACAGGAAGGCGTTCCAGCTGCCGATGAACGTGATCACGCCGATGGCGGCGAAGAACTGCAGCGTGTTGGGCACGACGACCCGCCAGTAGGTGCCCCAGTGGCCGAGCCCGTCGACCCGCGCGGCGTCCTCCAGTTCCCGGGGGAAGGTGAGGAAGTACTGGCGGAACAGGAACGCGGTGAAGCCGCTGAACAGGCCGGGGACGATCAGGCCGCGCAGCGACGACACCCATCCGAGCGAGGACACCATCACGAACGTCGGGACGAACGTCACGGCGGCCGGGATCATCAGCGTCGCCACGATGGTGCCGAAGACGGCGCCGGAGTGGCGGTAGGGGATGCGGGCGAGCGCGTAGCCCGCCATCGAGCAGACCAGCAGCTGGCCGCCCGTCTGCAGCACCGCCACGACGAGGCTGTTGGCCAGGCCGGTCAGCATCGGGGAGTCGGCGGCGAACAGCGCGGTGACGTTGCCCCACTGCGGGTCGGCGGGCAGCGGGGTCCAGTCCGGCGAGGTGATCTCCTCCTGGGTGGCCAGCCCGTTGCGGAGGATCAGGTAGTAGGGCAGCAGGAACGCAAGCGCCGCCGCGCCCAGGGCGGCGTAGAGCGCGGCCCCGCCGACCGCGCCGCGCACCCGGCGCCGCCTCCGGTCCCGGCGGGCCCGGTCGGCGGCCGTAGCGGCCGGGCGGGCGGCCTCCTCGCGCTGACCGGCGACCCGCGTCATGCCCTGCTCCGTCCGAATCCGAGGAACCGCCCCTGCGCCATGGTCGCCAGCGCGATCAGCAGCGCGAGGATCACCGCGCCCGCGCTGCCCCGCCCGAAGTCCTGGCCGGCGCCGAGCGCGGTGAAGTACAGGTACACCAGCGGCGGACGGGCGTAGGGCGGGTAGTAGCCGTCGGTGCCGAGCAGGTTGTAGAACTCGTCGAACGCCTGGTAGGCGGCGACCAGGTTGAGCAGCAACACCGCCGCCGACGTGGCGTGCAGCTGCGGCAGCGTGATGTGCCGGAACGTGCTCCAGCCCGTGGCGGCCCCGTCGACCCAGGCCGCCTCGTACAGCTCGCGCGGCACGCGCTGCAGGCCGGCGAGGAAGATGAGCATGTAGAAGCCGACCTGCAGCCAGAGGCGCACGGTGACCAGGGCCAGCCAGTACCACGGCGGGTCGGTCACCGACAGCCAGGCCACCGGCTCGGCCCCGAACCAGCCGAGCACCGTGTTGGCCAGCCCGAACCGGACGCCGTTGAAGATCGACAGCTTCCAGATCAGCGACGCCGCCACGTAGGAGCAGGCGGCGGGCAGGAAGTACACGGAGCGCAGGACGGGCTGCGCCCAGCGCGCCCGGTGCAGGAGCAGCGCCAGCGCGAGCGAGCCGGCGAACATCAGCGGCACCGTGCACGCCGCGAACACCGT
This sequence comes from Marinitenerispora sediminis, assembly GCF_003336425.1. Classification (GTDB taxonomy): domain Bacteria; phylum Actinomycetota; class Actinomycetes; order Streptosporangiales; family Streptosporangiaceae; genus Marinitenerispora; species Marinitenerispora sediminis. The sequence goes on from NZ_QEIO01000124.1 coordinate 9,819, forward strand.
GAAGGTGAGCAGGCTGTCCAGGAACGCCGGCGAGGTGAGCATGTCGGTGTAGTTGCGCAGCCCCACGAAGGTCGTGGGGGCCACCGTGTTGCGGGCGTCGAAGAAGCTCAGGTAGACGCTCCACAGCACCGGGACCACGGTGAACAGCGCGAGTCCGGCCGTGAAGGGGCCGGCGAAGACCCAGAAGGCCACCGCCGGCCGGTCCAGCACCGGACCTCGGGCGCGCGGCCGGCGGCCCGGTCCGCGCGCCGCCGGCGCGCTCCCGTTCAACGGGCGTCCTCCACGCTCGTGTCCTCTCGTCGTTCCACCGCGGATCGGCGGCAGGGGCGGCCGGCGGTGCGGCCGCTATCCGTAGAGCCGGTCGAGCTCGTCCTGGACGCCCTCGGCCGCGGCGCGCAGCTCCGGCTCCGGGTCGGCTCCGTCCTTGATGATCCGGGTGAGCGCGTCCTTGAGGACGCTCTCCATGGCCGGGGTCCACTCGGGCGGGCTGGACGTCCGGCCGAGCTCGTCGACGTAGCGGACGACGTCGGCGGCCGGCCCCTCCGCCAGGGCGTCGGCGTTCTCGGCAATGCTGCGGCGCGGCGGGATGTGGAAGCCGTAGCCGAGGTTGAAGTCCTCCTGGAGGTCGGTGCGCTCCACCCAGAGCCAGCGGATGTACTCCTTGGCGGTGTCGACCTTGGCGCCCTCGGCGTAGGCCATGGCGCCGAACGCGCCCACGGGCACCGAGTCGGCCCCGGCGTCGATGAGCCGGGGCCAGGGCAGCACGCCGTAGTCGCCGGGGAACGCCTCCTCGATCTGCGGCAGCGCCCACAGGCCGGTCCACTGCATCGCGGTGAGTCCCTGGACGAAGGCCGCCGGGTCCGACCAGTCGGTGGGCGCGCCGAGCAGCAGCGCGTCGCTCTCGAAGAGCTCGCGCAGCCGCCCGTAGGCGTCGGCCGCCTCGGGCTCGGCGAATCCGACCCGGTGGTCGTCGGTGACGTAGGCCAGCCCGACGGAGAACAGCGCGAGCGGCGCCAGCGTGGCCACGCCGCCGTCGTTGCCGACGAACAGCCCCTTGCGGTCGCCGCCGGTCAGCGTGCGGGCGGCGTCCAGCAGGGCGTCGAAGGTCGTCGGCGGCTCCAGGCCGGCGTCGCTCAGCAGGCTGCGGCGGTAGACCAGGACCTGGGTGTCCACCGCCTGCGGGATGCCGTACACGGTCCCGTCGACGGTGTGCGAGGCGAGCGCCGCCTCGGTGAAGTCGTCCCTGGCGTCGGCGATGACGTCGTCCAGCGGCTCCAGCAGCCCGGCCCGCACCAGGTCGACCTTGGTCTGGTACTCGAAGACGTCGGGCGGCCCGCTGCCCTGGAGCGCGGACTGCAGCTTGGTGTCGTAGTTGCCCGGGGTCCACTGGACGCGGACGTCGGCGCCCTCGAACTCGGCGGCGTAGCGCTCGACGGCCTGCCGCACGCCGTCCTCGCCGTACTGGTGGTACCAGTGCACCAGCTCGTCGCCCTGGGCGCTGCCGGGGCGTCCGGTGTTGGAACCGCAGCCGGCGGCGACCAGCGCGGCGGCCGAGAGGCCGGACATCCGTAGGAACGTCCGCCGTGAGTGGGGGAAGGGTGACCGGTGCGCCATGCTGCCCTGCTCCTTTACGCCGTGGCCGGCCGCGCGGTGGCCGGGGCACGGCCCCGACCGGCCGTCACCGTAGGTGACAACGTAGTCGCGTACGGCGCCGTACGCACATCCGGACGCCGCCGCCCATAGTCCACTTTATAGGTAGGAAATAACGACTGTGGTGCGGCCGGTTCCGGTACCGGCCCACCGGACCGCGACTCCTTCCTCGCCGCCCAGGCTCGCTCCGCGGGCGCCCGCCGGGCACGCCCTAGCATGGGACCGGCGGCGGGACGGAGGGCGCGATGCCGATCGAGGGCGAGGTGCGGCGGGCGCTGGTGGTCATGGCGCACCCCGACGACGCCGACTTCAGCTGCGCGGGGACGGTGGCGGTGTGGACCGACTCCGGCGTGGCGGTGACCTACCTGCTGGTCACCGACGGCGACGCCGGCGGTGACGAGCGCGACGGCGACGGCGACGACATGGCGCGGGTGCGCCGGGCCGAGCAGCGCGCCGCCGCGGCCGACGTCGGTGTGGCCGACGTGCGCTTCCTCGGCCGCCCCGACGGCCGGGTGGTCGCGTCCCTGGAGCTGCGCCGCGACATCACCCGGGTGATCCGGCAGGTGCGTCCGCAGCTCGTCGTCATGCCCAGCCCGGAGCGCAACTGGGAGCGGATCGCCGTCAGCCACCCCGACCACCTGGCCACGGGGGAGGCCGCGCTGAACGCCGTCTATCCCGACGCCCGCAACCCGCACGCGCACCCCGGGCTGCTCGCCGAGGAGGGCCTGGCCCCGTGGACGGTCCGCGAGGTGTGGCTGGTCGGCTCGCCGGCCCCGAACCACTGGACCGACGTCACGGCGACGCTGGACCGCAAGTTCGCCGCCCTGGCCCGGCACGCGAGCCAGATCGACGACGTGCCGGGGCTCGTCCGCCGGCTGCGGACCGGTCTCGCCGCCAACGCGGCGCGGGCCGGCCTCCCGGAGGGACGGTCGGCGGAGGCGTTCCAGCGGGTCGTCACGGGCTGAGCACGGCCGGGCGCCCCCGCCGTCCGGCGCGGCTCCGGCCGCCCGGCGGCGGTTCAGCCGTCCGCGAGCGCCAGTTCGCACCACACGACCTTGCCCGCCTCGCTCGGCCGGTAGTGGCCCCACCGGCGGCTGATCATGTCCACCAGGTAGAGGCCGCGGCCGCCCTCGGAGTCGAGACTGGGTTCACGCGGCGTCGGCGCTCCCGGGTCGGGGTCCCAGACCGACACCCGCAGCGCGTCACCCTCCACGCGCAGCTGGAGCACGACGCTGCGCAGCTGCCGCAGCTCGGTGTAGCGCGGGGTGCGGGTGGTGATGTCGCCGGTGGCGTTGACGGCGTTGGTGACGAGCTCCGAGACGAGCAGCTCAGCCGTCTCCACCACGTCGAGCAGCCCCCAGTCCTTGAGGCACTGCACGGCCTCGCGGCGGGCGCAGCCCACAGCGGTGGGCATCGCGACGTAGCGCACCGTACGCACGTGCGCGGTACCGGGGACGACGTTCACCGTCGATCAGCGCTCCTCACCGCCTCGTCCACGCCGGGCGGGATGCCGCCCGTACGGCGCCTGGCCCTGCGGCGTGCGGGCGCGGGCCGCCACGTGCGCGCGGCCGCGCCGCCGCGGCCTCCTGGTCGCGGGGCCGCCGTGGCCGAACCGCCGAAGCGGTGGGCGTCGCACGATAATCCTGGGGTAGAACCGAGGACCGAACCCACTCACCGAATCGGGAGGCATCCGTGGCGCAGCCGCCATCTCCATATGACTATCTGCCGCAGGTCCCGTCGTTCACCCTCACCAGTGACGACGTCGCCGACGGCCGGGCCCTCGCGCCGGCCCAGGTCAGCGGCCTGATGGGCGCCGGTGGTTCGGACATGTCCCCGCAGCTGGCGTGGAGCGGCTTCCCCGAGGGCACGCGCAGCTTCGCGGTCACCTGCTTCGACCCCGACGCCCCCACCGGCAGCGGCTTCTGGCACTGGGCGGTGTGCGACATCCCGGCCGACGTCACGGCGCTGCCCGCCGGCGCCGGGGGCGGGGACGGCGCCTCCGGGCTGCCCGCGCAGGCGATCACCGTCCGCAACGACGCGGGCGGCAGGCGCTACGTCGGTGCCGCGCCGCCGGCCGGCCACGGACCGCACCGCTACATCTTCGCGGTGCACGCGCTGGACGTGGAGTCCCTGGGCATCGACGACAGCGCGACCCCCGCCTACCTGGGTTTCAACCTCTTCTTCCACACGCTGGGGCGGGCGGTCCTCACCCCGGTGTACGAGGTGGCGTAGCCGGAGGCGCTCGCCAGGAGGGGGCCGCGGCCGGCGGCCCCTTCCGCCTGGGGGCGGCGGAATGCGAACATGTCGGGTGTTCGAACAGCCCCGTTCCGCACGGAAGGCAGGATGGTTCCGCATGGCCGACGAGAGCGGTCCCGCGTCCAGCGTCGCCGCGGTGGTCTTCGACTACGGCGAGGTCGTCTCCGAACCGCCGTCCGCCGAGGCGCGGGCCCGCCTGGAGCGGCTCGCCGACGCGCCGGCCGCCGAGTTCTGGAGCGCCTACTGGGCGGAGCGGCCGCCCTACGACGCCGGGCTGGCCGCGAGCGAGTACTGGCGGCGGGTGGCCGCCCGGCTCGGCGCCGAGTGGGACCTCGCCCGCGTCCAGCGGCTCGCGGCGGCCGACCTGGACTCCTGGCTGCGGGTCGCGCCCGCCAGCGCCGCGACGCTGCGGCGGCTCGCCGCGCGCGGCGTCCGGCTGGCCCTGCTGTCCAACGCCCCGCACGCCCTCGCCGGGGCGCTGCGCGCCGACCCCGTCCTGGAGGGCTTCGACGCGCTGTTCTTCAGCTGCGACCTGGGCGCGTGCAAGCCCGACCCCGCGGTCTACCGGCGGGTGCTCGCGGAGCTGGGCACGCCGGCGGAGCGGACGCTGTTCGTCGACGACCGCGAGGAGAACGTCCTCGCCGCCAAGCGGCTCGGCATCGACGCCCACCACTACGCGGGCCCGGAGGAGCTGGAGCGGTTCCTGACCGCGCGGCTGGGCGCGTTCTGACCGGCTCCGGCCCCGCCGGCGCCCGTCACGGGCGGGGGATGTTGCGCAGGTTGCTGCGCGCGATGCCGAGCATCTTGCCGACTCCCCCGGACAGCACCGTCTTGGACATCGACAGCGCGAACCCGGTGACCTGCTCCCGGGTGATCTTGGGCGGCATGGACAGGGCGTGCGGGTCGGTGACCACGTCCACCAGGTAGGGACCGGGGGCGGCGAGCGCCTCGGCCAGCGCCCCGCGGACGTCCTCGGGCTCGGTGACCCGGATGCCGCCGGCGCCGGCCGCGCGGGCGATGGCGGCGAAGTCGGGGTTGCGGTTCGCGGTGCCGTACGCGGGGAGCCCGGCGACCAGCATCTCCAGCTCCACCATGCCGAGGCTGGAGTTGTTGAACACCACCACCTTCACCGGCAGGTCGTGTTGGAGCAGCGTCAGGAACTCCCCCATGAGCATGGCGAACCCGCCGTCGCCCGACATCGCGACCACCTGGCGGTCGCGGTCCAGCAGCTGGGCGCCGATCGCCTGCGGCAGGGCGTTGGCCATCGAGCCGTGGCTGAAGGAGCCGATGACCCGGCGCCGGCCGTTGGGCGTGATGTAGCGGGCGGCCCACACGTTGCACATGCCGGTGTCGACCGTGAAGACCGCGTCGTCGGCGGCGACGTCGTCGAGCTGGTCGGCGACGAACTCCGGGTGGATGGGCCGGTGCCGGCCGACGTCGCGGGTGTAGGCGCCCACCGCGCCTTCCAGGGCCTTGGTGTGCTGGCGGAGCATCCGGTCGAGGAACGCCCGGTCGGTGCGCTCGGGCAGCCGCGGCAGTACGGCGCGGACCGTCTCACCGACGTCGCCCCACACGGCGTGGTCGAGCCGGGAGCGGCGGCCGAGGTTCTCCGCGCGGATGTCGACCTGCGCGATCCGGACGTCGGTCGGCATGAACGCGTCGTAGGGGAAGTCCGTGCCGAGCAGCAGGAGCAGGTCGCACTCGTGCATGGCGTCGTAGGCGGCGCCGTACCCGAGCAGACCGCTCATGCCGACGTCGTAGGGGTTGTCCCACTGGATCCACTCCTTGCCGCGCAGCGCGTGCCCCACCGGCGCCTTGAGCCGGCCGGCCAGCTCCATGACCTCGTCGTGCGCGCCGGCGCAGCCCCGGCCGCAGAACAGCGTCACCTTCCGCGCGTCGGCGATCAGGCCGGCCAGCCGCTCGACGTCGGCCTCCCCCGGCCGGACGCACGGCTGCTCGGTGACGAGGTCGTACTCGTGGCCGCCCGGGGCGGCCGGGCGGTCGGCGACATCACCGGGAAGCACCACGACGGAGACGCCCTGCTGGCCCACGGCGTAGCGGACGGCGATCTGGAGGGTGCGGGGCATCTGCGCGGGATCGCCGACCATCTCGCAGTAGTGCGAGCACTCGGTGAACAGCCGCTCCGGGTGGGTCTCCTGGAAGTACCCGGTGCCGATCTGCGAGCTGGGGATGTGGGAGGCGAGCGCGAGGACCGGCGCCATACTGCGGTGCGCGTCGTAGAGTCCGTTGATCAGGTGCAGGTTCCCGGGTCCGCAGCTGCCGGCGCAGGCGGTCAGCCGGCCGGAGACCTGCGCCTCGGCGGCGGCGGCGAACGCGCCCGCCTCCTCGTGGCGGACGTGCACCCAGTCGATGCCCGCGGTCCGGCGGACGGCGTCCACCACCGGGTTGAGGCTGTCGCCGACCACCCCGTAGACGCGTTCGACCTCGGCGTCGACCAGGATCCGGACGAACTGCTCGGCCACGCTCTCCCGTGCCATTCCACACCCCCGAGGGTCCCGGCGTATCGGAGCGGCCACGGCGCGGCCGCCCCGCATACCGGCCGCCCGTCCGGGCAGGGGCACCGGCGGGG
>NZ_QEIO01000125.1 GCF_003336425.1 Marinitenerispora sediminis
ACGCACGGCCGCCGGGGGAGGCGGGCACCGGGGGAGGCCACCGGGGTGCGTGGCGGCACGGGCACGGTGAGGTGGTCGTGGGGGTCGACGGCTCCCGGGGCAGCGACATGGCGCTGGCGTGGGCGGCCGACGTCGCCCGGGAGGTCGGGCGCCCGCTGCGGCTGCTGCACGCACTCAACACCCCGCTGGCCAACATCCCGTTCGAACAGCCGATGCGGCCGCTGCCCACCCTGGAGACGGTCGGCCGAGCCGACGCGCTGCTGTCCGACGCGGTCGAGCGGCTCCGCGAGATCGCCCCGGACCTGGCCGTGCGCACCCAGGTCTCCGCCCTGTCCGCCCCTGAAGCGCTGCTCACCGCCTGCCGGCACGCGGAGCGCGTCGTCCTCGGATCGCGGGGGCTCGGCGCCGTCCGGTCGGTGCTGCTCGGTTCCGTGGGGGTGCGGGTGGCGGCGCAGGCCGAGTGCCCGGTCGTGGTGGTCCCGGCACCCCTCGGCTACCCCGGGCGCCAGTGGCGCCAGGTGGTGGTCGGCGTCGACGGGACGGAGCGGTCGGAGCCAGCCCTGGGCTTCGCGCTGCGGGAGGCGCGCTGGCACGGCGCGGAGCTGCTCGCGGTGTACGCGTGGGAGTCGCCGGGCTGGGACGACCCGCTCACGCTGCCCTCCGCCGGGTACGCGTTCGACCACGACACGTTCGTCGTGCGCACGCACGAGCGGGTCGCCCGCATGATCGACGTCGCCGGCGCCGAGGACACCGCCGCCCGCGTCGCGACCCGGATCGAGGTGCCCCAGGACCAGCCGGCCCACGCGCTGCTGGAGGCCGGGTCCCACGCCGACCTCATCGTGGTCGGTTCGCGGGGGCGCGGCGGCGTGCGCGGGCTGCTGCTCGGCTCGGTGGGCCAGACGGTGCTGCACCACGCCCGGGTCCCCGTCGCGGTGGTGCGCGGCGTCCCCGCGGCCGGGACCGAGGACAGCGGGGAGCCGGAGACGTGAGCGGCGGCCGCGCGGAGCGCGCCGGCGGCGTCCGCCGCCGGCCGGCGCCGGCACGCGCCGGGGCGGGCGGTGCGGTGCGCGACCTGATGAGCACGAGCGTGGTCGCGGTGTCGGTGGAGGCGGGGTTCACGGAGATCGCGGCCGTCCTGCGGCGCGAGGGCGTGAACGCGCTGCCGGTCGTCGACGCCGACCGGCGGGTCCTCGGGATGGTGTCCGCCGTTGACCTGGTGGTCAAGCTCGCCGACCCCGACCCCGAGGAGGGCGGCGTCTTCGAGGAGTACCGCTCCCGCGCCGAGCGGCGGAAGTGCCGCGCGGCGGTGGCCCGCGAGCTCATGACGTCCCCGGCGGTGACAACCGCGGCCGAGGCCAGCGCCCGCGACGCCGCCGAGCTCATGCGTCGGCACCGGGTGGGTCGGCTCCCCGTGGTGGACGCGGAGGACCGGCTGCTGGGGATCGTCAGCCGGCTGGACCTGCTGGCGGTCTACACCGTGCCCGACGCCGTGCTGCGCGACCGCGTGCGCCGCGAGCTGGCGGGCGGCGACTACCCGCCGTCCGGCGTCGAGGTCGCCGTGCACGGCGGCGAGGTCTTCCTGGACGGCCGCGTGCCGCGCCGCTCCGACATCCTCCGGCTGGCGCACGCCGTCCGGGCCGTCGAGGGCGTGGTCGGAGTGCGGTGCCGCCTCGACCACGACCACGACGACCTGGCGTTCCCGGCGCCGCCCGCCGAAGGGGACCTTGGTCCCTCATCCCGCGCCCGCGACTACGGCATCGTGGAGCCGAGGAGGGAGACACGCCGATGACCGTCGAACACCGCCCCTCGGGGGCGGCGGACGGCGCGGTGCGGCCGGCGGCCGCGGCGCCGCTGACCGTCGTCACCGTCCATGAGGCGGACGGCCGCCCCCTGGTCGTGGCCCGGGGCGAACTGGACGTCGCGACGGCGGACGCCCTCACCGAGGGGATCACGGCCGCGGTCGAGCGGAGCGGCGGCGAGGTGACGGTGGACCTGTCCGGCATCACGTTCTGCGACGCCGCCGGCCTCGGAGCGCTGGTCCGCGCCGCCAACCGGACGGAGCCCGTCGGCGCCCGCCTCATCCTGCGCGCCCCCACGGCCCGGTTGGCCCGGCTGCTGGACGTCACCGGACTGGCCCGCCGTTTCCCCGTCACACCGGCGCGCCGCGGCCGCCGCAGGTCCCCGCGCCGCGCCGGCAAGCCGACGTAACGCACGTGCCCGGGGCTGGGCTGCGGCCGATCCCGGCCGCCACCGCCCATCCGGCATCGTGCAAACGGGCCCCTCGCCCCGGTGGCCGGCACGGGCGTGTCCGCGTCCTCGCCGGCCAGCCGCCGACCCCGGCCGCCCCCGCCCGCCGCGGTGCCGGCCGAGCGCGGCGCGGGAGCAGAGGCCCCGACTCATCGCCGGCCGCCGGTCCGACCGGCCGGTTCGTGCCCCCGGAAGCCGAGGCGCCAGGGCGCCCGGGGCGGCCCGGCTCATGGCCGATGCGCAGCACCACGGGACAGCGGCGTCCGGGGAGCGGCGCCACTGGCCCCGGGCCTGCGGGCGCGGGCCTGGTCGTCCGGTTGGTCCGGGTTCCGGCCCGGGCGGACGGCGCTGGTCCGGACCGGGGTGGCCGCCGCTGGCCGGGCCGCTCAAGCGGGACCGCCGGTGCGGGGCCGACCGGGCCTGGACCCGCGACCTGCGGGGGCGCGCGGCGGTACGCGGACGGGGTACGTGGCGACCCGGGTGCGGTGAGCCGTCGACGTACTACTTGTTCGACACCCCGATCCAGGCGGCCTGCAAGGCTGTTGGCCTGGTCCAGCCCGGCGGTCGAGGAGGCATCGGCCGCCGCACCGTCACCGCCCACCGGTTCCGGCACACCGCCGGCACCCAGCTCGCCGAGCGCGGCGCCAAGCTCCACACGGTCATGAAGGTCCCCGGACACTCCAGCGTCTCGATGGCTCGTCTATGCGCAGATCAGTGACCAGGAAGTCCTTCGGGACTACAAGGCCGTCCTCGAACCCGGCGCCAGCATCGCCGGCCCCGCCGCCGAGGAGCTTGAGTCCGGTGCTCTGCCCGAAGCGGCTGTCGACTGGCTGAAGACGAACTTCTCCAAGACCGAACTTGGACTCGGCCACTGCCTGCGGCTGCCGGCCGAGGGCCCCTGCGAGTGCGACCTCTACCTGACCTGCGCGAAGTTCGTCACCACACCTGCCTACGCGCCGCGGCTACGCGCACGGCGCGAGGTCGAACCCGCCCTCGCCACCGACGCTGCCAACCACGGCTGGGCCCGCGAGGTCGAACGCCACCACTGCACGGCCAGTCGCATCGAGAAGCTGCTGACCGACCTCGGCCAGCCACTTGATGACCCGACCGAGACCCTGGAGAAGAAGCACCGCTGATCAGCGAGTCGGGAAGGAAGCCAGAGCAAGGTCCCATTGGTCAGCTGCGTGAAGCAACGCAGCCGTATTCATCCGCACCTCCACGACGTACTGGTAAATGTCCGCCCCGTCATCGCCCTGCTGCCACGGCGGTGCCGCCTCCAAGGACAGGTGCACGCGAATCGCCGCCTCACTGTCGCTTCGATCGGCGAGGCTAACGGCCAGGAGCGGCTCGACGAACCACGTGTCCGGGGACAACCAGCCTTCGGCGTCGGGTCCGGTCACAGCCACCGTCCCAGCGGCCACCGCGCGCAACCAAGCGGACACCTCACCGGCTTCACCGGTCAGCAGACACGGATCGGCAAAGGACCAGCTGCCCTCGGGAGTCGTCACCGTTCCACCGACGACTAGCCAGTTGTCGTCGTATGAGTCACCCCGAACCTCGGAGAACTGATACCGCAGCAGGCTGAGCTCGACACTGCTCGCGTGATCACTCAAGAGCACTTCCACAGGATGCCACGGGCCCTCCCGGCTCTGCGCAGCGCAGGCGATCACCTTCAATTGCGCACCCCGGGGCGGAACGGCGGTCCGGCCCGGGGTGTTCATGACGCGGTCGGAGCAGCCGCACCTGGTGTTTGCGCCGTCAGCCGTTTGCCGAGCTGCGCCGGGGCTAGCGGCCGTGGCGGGACGGGACAGGACGCCCACGGGCCGCGCCGCCCGGTAGCAGAGAGGGGTTTCGCCATGCGTGCAACCGTGAAGATCGCGACGATCGCCGCCGTGGCGTTCGGACTGCTCGGCCTCGGCGCGGGTACCGCGGCGGCAGACATGAACATGTTCGAACGCTGCCTGGACCGCGGCGGGTCCACGGAGACCTGTGCGGAGTGGTACCTGTCGTAGCCGGCGCTGCCGCGTCCCGGGGGCGCTTCCCCCGGGACACCGCCGCCGCGAGTCGCGCGGCTGGGCGGCACTCCGGCGCACTCTCCCGCCCGTGGCCGGCTGCAAGGGACAGAACTGGACCTTGATGGGGGTTCGCGGGGCCGCGTGTCCCATGGCGGAGGGCGGCGGGGAGGGATGTCAGCGGGACCTCTCCCGCTGTCCTTCGGACTGTCCCGCCTTCGGTGCGGCGAAGGGAAGCGGGGCCTTGGCGGCCGCTCGCTGGCGCTGGTCGGGCCGGCGTGGCCGCGGCCCGGGGTAGGTCGGGACGCGATCGCGGACCCCTGTGCCCGCGCTCGGCCCCTGGAGACGCCCGGTACCTGTCCCCGCGCCCGCCGCAGGGGTCCGGAAGCCGGGGCCCGTCCGGGGCAGGTGCCGGTCCGCTCGGCCCGCGGCAAGGAGCGGGAGCCGGCGGTGAGGCGTCACCGCCGGCTACGGCCAAGCAAACGAGGCGGTCATCCGGACGTCGTGGAACGGGCCGGGCCCGGAGGGCCGTGCCGTGCGCGCAACCGATGGACCGGCGGCCCGCATCCGGCAGCCGACCCCGGCACCGGACACCGTGATCCGGCAGCGGCCCTCTGGCAGTTCCCCGCCTCAGCGCCCGGTGACCCCCGGCAGCCACTGGCCAGCACACCGATCCCCATCGACGGTCTAGCCCGCGTCGCGGAGTGCCGCCGCTGCCGCCGGGGCCGGCGGGAGCTGGGGAAGCAGCACGGCCTGGTAGGCGTGGTAGACGTCCGGCTTGCCGGACCAGACGCTGGCGGACGGCCGGTTCTCCGGGTCGAGTTCGTGGTGCCAGCTGCCGGAGCGGCGGTCCAGCAGATGGCGTGCGGCGTAGTCCCACCAGGTGCGGTACCACTCCTCGAACCGTGCCTCGCCGGTGCGGCGGTGCAGGGCGGCCGCGGTGAGGATCGCCTCGGCCACCACCCAGTGCATGCGCGGCCGGACCACCGGGCGGTCGGACCAGTCCAGCGTGTAGACGAAGCCGTCGGCGCCGTCCGCCCGCCAGCCGTGCCGCACCGCGAGGTCGAACAGCGTTGTGGCGTCCGCCAGCAGCCACGCCGGGGCGTCGGCCGCGCCCGCCTCCAGGTGCAGCAGCAGCCGGGACCACTCCAGCCAGTGGCCGACGGTGGTCCCGTAGGGGCGGAACGGGTGGTCGGGCGCGTCGGCGTTGTAGTCGAGCAGCGGCCGCCACGACGTGTCGAAGTGCTCGACCAGCCGCCAGTTGTTGCCGGCGGCCGCCTGGTGGATGACGCGTTCGGCGATGGAGAGGGCCCGTTGCCGCCATGCCGGGTCGCCGGTGACGTCGCCGGCGGCGATGAACGCCTCCACCATGTGCATGTTGCTGTTGGCGCCGCGGTAGGGCTCCGGCTCGGTCCAGGTCCGGTCCCAGCTCTCCAGGCAGCGGCCCTCCCGCGGCTCCCAGAACCGCGTGCCGACGACGTCGAGCGCCTCCGCCAGCAGGTCGGCGGCGCCCGGACGGGCCGCGGCGGTCGCGCTCGCCGCGGCGAGGACCACGAAGGCGTGCTCGTAGCCGGCCTTCTCCGTGGCGGCGGGATCGGCCGAGGAGAACCAGCCGCCGTGCTCGTGGTCGCGCAGCGGGCCGCGCAGGGCGGCGAGGCCGTGGTCGGCGAGCGCGCCGGCGCCCGGCTCGCCGCGCAGGTGGGCCAGCGAGAACACGTGCGTCATCCGGGCGGTGATCCAGGTCTGGGTGGGGCGGTCGCGGTCCAGGCCGCCGTCCGCGGTCAGCCAGCCGAACCCGCCGCCGGGGTCGGCGGCGGCCGCGGCGAACGAGGTCAGCCTCCGCCCCTCCTCGTCCAGCCACGCGCGGTGGGTGTCGGAATCCAGCCAGGAACCGGCCACGGTCTCACTCCTCAGCAGGCGGTCACGCACGGACGGCCGCGCGGCGGCCGGGGCGGATCGCGCCGCGCCAGGCGGCGGGGCGGCGGCGCACCGGCCGAGGAGCGGCCACGCCGTACGCTAGGGGGCCCGCCGCCGGCCCGTCCAGCACGGCAGCTCGCGGGAGCGCCGCGCGGCCGTCCCGCCGCCGGCGTGCGCTTGCCGGCTGCGGCCGCCCCGCGCCCCGGCCGCCCACCGGGGTCCGGTGGTCCGCGGCTCCGTCACGCGGGCTTGCGGGCCTCGATCAGGAACCGCGCGGCGTGCGCCACGAAGGGGCCGTTCGCCCGGATGCGGTCGTGCAGGGCGCGCAGCTCGGTGCGGTAGGCGTCCACGGTGAAGCCGGGGACCAGCCAGACCACCTTGCGGAGCAGGTACACCGCGGCGCCCACGTCGCGGATCTCCGCCCGCAGCGACGCCGTACGCAGGTCGACGACCTCCAGCCCGGCGTCCTCGGCGGCCGCGCGGGCGGCCTCGGGGTCCCGGCGCCGCCGCACCTCGGGCGGCTGCGGGCCGAGGAACCACTCGACGAGTTCGAACATGCTGGCCGGTCCGACCTGCTGGGAGAGGTAGCTCCCGCCCGGCCGCAGGACCCGGGCGATCTCCGCCCACCAGGTGGTCACCGGGTGCCGGCTGACGACGAGGTCGAACGCGGCGTCGCCGAACGGCAGCGGCGGTTCGTCCTGGTCGGCGACGACCGCGACCCCGCGCGGGTGCAGCAGCCGGGTCGCGCGCGCGACGTTGGCCGGCCACCCCTCGGTGGCCACCGTCAGCGGCGGCAGCACCGGCACGCCGGCCAGCACCTCCCCGCCGCCGGTCTGCACGTCCAGGGCGGCCGAGGCGCGGGCCAGGCGCTCGCCCAGCATGCGCGAATAACCCCAGGAGGGGCGCTCCTCGGTGGCCCGCCCGTCCAGCCAGGAGAAGTCCCAGCCCTCGACGGGAGCGGCCGCCGCCTCGGCGAGGAGCCCTTCGAAGTCGTCCGGCGCCGTCGGTTGGGCGGGTCCTCCGCTCGCGTGTGGCATGCCGCCAGCCTGCCAGCCCCGCCGCCGGGCGGCCACCGGTTTTCCGGCTGGCCGGAGGGGGCTGCGTCACTGCGCCGGGGAGTCGCCCGCCGCCGCGGCCAGCACGCAGTCCAGTAGCCCCGGGAAGCGGGCGTCGAGGTCGTCGCGCCGCAGGTCGTTGAGGACGGCGGTGCCCCGGTAGTGCTGCCGGATGATGCCGGCCTCGCGTAGCACGCGGAAGTGGTGTGTGCAGGTGGACTTGCTGACCGGCAGACCGAAAGCGCCGCACGCCATGGGGGAGTCGGCCGCAGCCATCGTGCGCACCACGCGCAGCCGGACCGGGTCGGCGAGCGCGTGCAGCACGTCGGCCAGCGCGATCTCGCCGCGTCCGGGGTGGTCGAGCTGCCGCTCCCGTGCGGTCCGCGTGACCATGGGCGCTCCCTCCTCGGCCACGGCGGTGTGGCGCAGCCCATTCTACGATGCTCATCGTAGTATGACCATCGTCGTTGTACGATAGACGTCGAACTTCGGTGGACGGCGCCGAACGGCCCGAGCCGCGTCCGTCCGCCCCGTCTCCGAAGGAGTCATCGCATGGCGGCGCTCTTTGATCCGATCCGGCTGCGTTCGCTGGACATCCCCAACCGCGTGTGGGTCGCGCCCATGTGCACCTACAGTGCGGCGGCGGAGGGCCCCGACACCGGGGTGGCCACCGACTGGCACTTCGCCCACCTGGCCGCGCGCGCCTCGGGCGGCGCCGGGCTGGTCATGGTCGAGGCCACCGCCGTCTCGCCGGAGGGCCGCATCTCGCCCCACGACCTGGGCCTGTGGAACGAGCGGCAGCAGAACGCGCTGGCCCGCGTCGCGGGCTTCATCCGCGACCAGGGCGCCGTTCCCGCCATCCAGTTGGCGCACGCCGGGCGCAAGGCGTCGGTCGACGTGCCGTGGCGCGGGGGAGCCCCGGTGCCCGAGGCCGACGGCGGATGGACGCCGGTCGGCCCCAGCCCGGTGGCGTTCGACGAGGGGCACGCGGTACCGGCGGAGCTCACCCCGGAGGGCGTCCGGCGCGTCGTCGGCGACTTCGCGGCGGCCGCCGAGCGAGCCCTCGCCGCGGGCTTCGAGGTGGCGGAGGTGCACGGCGCCCACGGCTACCTCATCCACTCGTTCCTGTCCCCGGCCGCCAACCGGCGCGCCGACGCCTACGGCGGCACCCCGGAGAACCGGATGCGGCTGGCCCTGGAGGCCACCGACGCCGTCCGCGAGGTCTGGCCCGCCGACCTGCCGGTGTTCTTCCGGGTATCCGCCACCGACTGGCTGACCGAGAACCCCGACGACCCGCGGGACGGCTGGACCGGCGACGACACGCTGCGCCTGGCCAAGGAGCTGCAGGCGCGCGGGGTCGACCTGCTGGACGTGTCGTCGGGAGGCGTCGTGCCCGACGCCCGGATCCCCGCCGAGCCCGGCTACCAGGTGCCCTTCGCCGCCCGGGTCCGCGAGCAGACTGGTCTGGCCACGGGAGCGGTCGGCCTGGTGACCGATCCCCGGCAGGCCGAGGACATCGTCGCCTCCGGGCGCGCCGACGCCGTGCTGCTCGCCCGGGAGCTGCTGCGCGACCCCTACTGGCCGCACGAGGCCGCGCTGGAGCTCGGTGCACAGCCCCGGTGGCCGCGGCAGTACGGCTACGCCGTGGGTGCGGGGCGGCGCGCCATCAGCGCGCGGCGCTAGGCCGCGCGGCGCCGGACCCGCCCCGGGTCCGGCGCGCCGTCACGGGCCGCGCAGCCGCTCGGCCAGCGAGAGGGCGTGCTCCTCCGCGGCGGCGTGCGCGTGCGCCAGCGAGGTCTCGGCCGGCTCGCGGAGGTGGTGCATCGCGGGGTTGACCGCGGCCAGCGTCAGCTCCGGGGTGATGATCCGCAGGTCCAGTCCGATCGTCTGCGCGAACAGCTTCTCCAGGAACGGCACGACGAAGTCGTTGCGGTACTGCGGCGTCCCCGGCGCGTAGGAGCCGCCTCGGGGAGCGATGACGATCGCGGGGCGGCCGCTCAGCGGGCCCTCCAGCGGGTCGCCGGTCAGACTCGCGGTACGGCCGGCGACCAGGACCTGGTCCACCCACGCCTTGAAGGCCGAGGGCACCGACCAGTTGTACATCGGCACGCTGAACAGGTAGGCGTCGGCCGCCTCCAGTTCCCCGATGAGCAGGTCCTGCAGCTCCATCGCCTCCCGCTGCCGCGGGGTGTGCAGCTCGCGCGGGGTCGTGCGGGCCGTGACGCCGGCGTGGTCGATGTGCGGCAGCGGGTGGGCGGCGAGGTCCCGGTAGGTCACCCGCCCGTTCGGTTCGGCCTCCTGCCAGACGGCGCGGAACGAGGCGGCGACGTCGCGGGAGACCGATCCCTCGGCCAGCGAGCTCGAGTCGATGTGCAGCAGATGGGGCATGGGTCCTTCCCGGGGGTGGGGCGTGCGCGGACGCGGGGGCGCCGGCCGCTGCGGAGGGCGAGCGCCCGGCGGTGGGTCCGGGGTGGCCGGCGGTCGTCGGCCCGGCGGCGTAGCACCGGAGACGGAGCGCGCGGCCCCGGTAGCTGGTGATCGGTCGCGCTCGGTGGGCAGTATGCCACTCCCCGCAGGTGTGGGTTGATCTTGGTCGCGCGGACCCGGGGGGCGGCGGGGAGGTGCCGCGCTGCGGAGACGCCGGCCGGGCAGGGGGACGCGGGCGGCCCCGGCCGCGGAAGGACCCGATCGAGGATTCTTCGGGTTTCCGGCTGATCTCGGATGAATCGCCGGAATTCAGGGGGCGAGTTCGGTACCGTCGTGCCCGCGGACCGGTCTCCGGTTCCCCCTCTCCGGAGACGTCCGCGCGGCAGGGGCCGCGTCTCGTGGCGCGCGGGCGCCGGCGCCCTGCCCGAGTCCGGCCCCGGGCTTCCCCATGGTCATTCCGGGGCCGGACTCGGTCCGTCCGGCGGGCCGTGGTGCCGCCGGGAGCCTTCCCGCCGCCGGGCCCGGCCGGGCCTCGGGCCGCGCGGGTCGGTCAGTGCTCGTCCCAGTGGCCGGCGTGCGCCGCGTGGCGGTGGCCCTCGTGGACGTAGTCGACGTGGTCGCCGTGCGGGACGGCGACGTGCCCGCAGCCCTCGCCGTGCGTGTGCGGGTGCTGCTCGTGCACGGTGTGCGCGGCGTCCTCACACTCGTCCACGTGCCCGTCATGGGCCCGGTGCAGGTGGCCGTCGTGGACGTAGTCGACGTGGTCGCCGTGCGGGACGGCGACGTGCCCGCAGCCCTCGCCGTGCGTGTGCGGGTGTCCGGGATGCGTCTGGTGCGCGGACGTGGCTGACATAGAGCTGCCCCAAAGGTGGATGGTACGGACGCTGCCGCGGCGCCCCGCCCGGCGGTACGCGCCGCACACCTCGAACGCTAGGTGGCGGCGGGCGCGGCGGCAGCGGCGCGGAGCGGTACTTGGCGGGAATATCGCCGTCGCTTTGCACGGGGCCGGTGCCGGCGGCGGGGCCCCGGCACCGGCCGTCCGCGGGCCGGCGCTCAGCGCGCCTGCGACCTGATCCGCTTCGTGCGCACCCCGTCCGGGCCCACATGGTGGATGGTCGTGATGAAGCGCGTCCCGTCCGGGCCGGCCACCGCCTCGACCACGTGCAGCTCGGACCCGTGCGGTCCGGTGCGGGTGAAGGTGTGCCGGAAGGCCGATTCGGCCGCCGCCGCACCGGGCACGGCGCAGGCGAGCACCGGAGCGGTCAGCGTGGCGCAGACGGCGCGGCGCAGGACCGCGGTCGCCATCGACGGCATAGGCGTGTTCCTTTCGCTGGTTTCGGAGGCGCACACCCGCCGCCGATCGAAGGGCCGGCGAGCGCCCTCCCATGCTCGGGTGGTTTGTCCCAAATTGGAACACTCTGTAGCCATCAGATGGCTAAAGGTGATGGCGAAAGAGGTAAATAGCGACTTGGTGGGCAACTCCGCGTGCAACGCGGTGCGCGGCCGGCCGCCGCCCGATCCGCCGGGCGGCGGCCCCGGAGCGGGCGGCTCTCCGCCATCGGCGGATAGCGGTGGTTCGCGAGAACTGCGGCGAAACAAGGTATGTGTTCGGCAATGGCAGTGCGTGTCCTGTCAATTCTCGACTGTCATGGAATTACGCTCCGTGACGTCGAACCAGTGATCGAGACCTGCCGAGCACGCCCTTCGCGCGGTCACGTTTGAGAGTCGCTGCGCTTGGTAGTTGAGCCGGCATGATCAAGGGCCGCGCGCCGAGGAGGCCGCCGCGACCGCCATGAGAAAACGGGGGGCCCTGTCCATGCGATTTCTCGGTGTCAACGCCGTGTTCCACGACCCCGCCGCCGCCCTCGTGGTCGACGGGGAGATCGTCGCGGCCGCCGAGGAGGAGAGATTCAGCAGACGCAAGCACGGCAAGGAGCCCGTGCCGTTCTCCGCGTGGGAACTGCCCGAGCAGGCGATGCGCTGGTGCCTGCGCTTCGCCGGGATCACCCCCGAGGAGCTCGACGGCGTCGCCTACTCCTATGACCCCTCCCTCGTACACCCCGGGCAGCAGGGCCTGGACCCGTCCTGGGAGCGGCTGCGCACCCTCTACGCCGAGCGCGCGCCCCGCTTCCTGGCCAGTGCGCTGCCCGGGCTCGACCCGGCGCGCGTGCGGCACATCCCCCACCACGTCGCCCACGCGGCCTCCGCCGGACTCGCCGCCCCCACCCGCGGCGGACGGGCCGACTGCGCGGTCTTCGTCGCCGACGGCCGCGGTGAGGCCGCCTCCCACCTGGCCGGCGTCTACCGCGACGGCGAGCTGACCGTCCTCGCCCGCCAGAGCCTGCCCGACTCCCTCGGCCTGATGTACGAGGACCTCACCCAGCACCTGGGCTTCCGCCGCTCCAGCGACGAGTACAAGGTGATGGCCCTCGCCTCCTACGGGACCCCCCGGTTCGAACCGGAACTGCGGCGCCTCGTCCACCACACCGGAGACGGCCGCGTGCGGGTGGGCCCGATCGACTGGGACTCCCTCGTCAAACGCCGCCGCTCCGGGGACGAGTGCACCGCCGACCACGCCGACCTCGCCGCCAGCGTGCAGCGCCGCCTGGAGGACGTCCTCGTGGAGCTCACCCGGTGGCTGCGCTGGGAGAGCGGCCAACCTCGGCTCGCCATGGCGGGCGGGGTGGCGCTGAACTGCGTCGCCAACACGCGTATCGCCGCCGAGAGCGGCTTCGACGACGTCTGGGTGCAGCCCGCGGCCGGTGACGCCGGCACCGCGCTCGGCGGTGCCCTCCACCTCGCCCAGCAGGCCGGCGACCGCATCATCCCCATGGACGGCGCCGACCTCGGCCGCGGGTGGAGCGACGACGAACTCGCCGCCGCCCTCGACACCGCCGCACTGCCCTACGAGCAGCCCGACGACCTCGCCGAGACCGTCGCCGCCGCGCTGGCCCGCAACGAGCTCGTCGCCTGGTTCCAGGGCCGCTCGGAGTACGGCCCCCGCGCGCTCGGCCGCCGCTCGCTGCTCGCCAACCCGACCGACTCCGCCAACCTGGAGCGGCTCAACGACGTCAAGGGACGCGAGCAGTTCCGGCCCGTCGCGCCGATCGTGCTCGCGGAACGGGCTGCCGAGGTCTTCTCGCGCGGCCCGCTGCCCAGTCCGTACATGCTGTTCGTGCACGACGTCGCCCCGCAGTGGCGCGAGCGGATACCGGCGGTCGTGCACGCCGACGGCACGGCGCGCGTGCAGACCGTGGCGGTCGCCGGCGACCCGCTGCTCGCCCGGCTGCTCTACCGGTTCGAGGCGCAGACCGGGGTCCCGGTGCTGGTCAACACCAGCCTCAACACCGCCGGCCGGCCCATGGTGGACGACCCGCGCGACGCTCTGGAGTGCTTCGGCTCCGCGCCCATCGACCTGCTCGCGCTCGGCCCGTTCGTCGTGCGCCGCCGCGACGTCCACGGGAGGCGCTAGGCCGTGCCGCTCACATCCTTCGACGCCGACGCCGACGCCGCGGAGCCACCCGCGCGCGCGGGCGGCGTCCGCTACGCCGTGGTCGTCCCCACCGTGGGGCGGCCGCAACTGCGGGCGACGGTGCAGCCGCTCCTGGCGGGGGGCGAGGACGCCCCCGAGGAGGTCGTCGTGGTCGACGACCGCCCCCGCGGCGGCCCGCCGCTGCCGCTCGCCGGACTGCCCGGAGTCCGGGTGCTCCACTCCGGGGGGCGCGGCCCGGCGGCGGCCCGCGACCTCGGATGGCGCGCCACCGAAGCCGACTGGATCGTGTTCCTCGACGACGACGTGCGCCCCGGACCCGACTGGACCGGGCAGCTGGTCGCCGACCTGGCCGGCCTGCCGTTCTACACCGCCGGCAGCCAGGGCCGCCTGCACGTCCCGCCTCCGGCCGGCCGCCGGCCGACCGACGCCGAACGCGGCACGCTCGCCCTGGCCGGCGCCGCCTGGATCACCGCCGACATGGCCTACCGCCGGTCCGTCCTGGCCGAGGTGGGCGGCTTCGACCCGCGCTTCACCCGCGCCTACCGCGAGGACACCGACCTCGCGCTGCGCGTGCTCAACGCCGGCTACCAGCTGGTGCGCGGCCGGCGGCAGAGCACCCACCCGCCGGTGAGCGCCGGCTTCTGGTACAGCGTCGGCCGGCAGCGCGGCAACGCCGACGACGCCCTGATGCGCCGCCTGCACGGCGCGCACTGGCGCGAGCGCGTCGGTGAACCGCGCGGCCGGCTGCCCTGGCACGTGCTGACCAGCGGCGTCCTGACCGCGGCCACCGCGGCCGGGGCGCTGTCCCGGCGGAGCCCCGCGGCCCGCCGGGCGGCGGCGCCGCTCGCCGCGGCCTGGCTCGCGCTGACCGCCGACTTCGCGCGCCGCCGGATCGCCCCGGGCCCCCGCACGCCCGCCGAGGCTGCCGCCATGGCGGCCACGAGCGCCCTCATCCCGCCGGTGGCCTGCGTGCACCGGCTCGCCGGCGAGGTGCGGCACCGCCGGGCCCGCCCGCACCGGCCGCCGGCCGTCCGGGCGATCCTGTTCGACCGCGACGGCACGCTCGTCCGCGACGTCCCCTACAACGGCGACCCCGACCGGGTCCGGCCCACTCGCTCCGCCCGCGCCGCGCTGGAGCGCGCCCGCCGGGCGGGGGTGCGCGTCGGCGTCGTGAGCAACCAGTCGGGGATCGCGCGCGGGCTGCTGACACGCGCGGAGCTGGCCGAGGTCAACGCCCGGGTCGAGGAGCTGCTCGGCCCCTTCGACACCTGGCAGGTGTGCGTGCACGCGGCCGATGACGGCTGCCGGTGCCGCAAGCCCGCCCCCGGCCTGGTCGAGGCGGCCGCGGCCGAACTCGGAGTGCGGCCGGCCGACTGCGTCGTCATCGGCGACATCGGGTCCGACCTCGAGGCGGCCCGCGCCGCGGGCGCCCGCGGCATCCTCGTCCCCAACCCGGCCACCCGGCCCGAGGAGGTCGAGCTCGCCCCGGAGATGGCGCGCACGGTCGCCGACGCGGTGGGGCTGGCCCTCACGCCTGCGGAGGACCCGGACGCCCTGCCAGTGCCCGCCCGCCGCACCTGGACCAGCCGCCTCCGGCCCGCGCCACCGGTACGCCGGGTGCTGGCCGCGCTGGGCGGCGCCCCCGTTCCTGGACGGCACCCGCTCAGGCGCTCGGCCCGCGCCGCCGCCGCACGCCTGCCGCGCGCGCTGCGCGGCCTCGCCGGCCGGGTCCGCGGCGCCGCCGCACCGGCCGCCGCCTTCCCACCGCAAGCCCGCGGCGCACGGCGCCGAACCCGCCGGCTCTTCGCGGCCGTCACACTGGTGACGGCCGCGGTGCCGCTGTCCGCCTGCTCACCCCGCCCACTCGCGATGCCGCGGGCCACGGGCGACCGGGGACCGGCGCTGCTCGGCGGGTGCGTGCCCCGCGGACTAAAGCCCGGCGCCCGGACGGAGGGCGCCCTCTGATGGCCCCGATCGAGGAGACCATGGCCGGCCGGCCGCCGGGGGGCACCGTCCTCGTCGCACGGCTGGACAGCGTCGGCGACGTGCTGCTCGCCGGCCCGGCCGTGCGCGCCGCCGCCGCGGGCGCCGACCGCGTGGTGCTGCTCGCCGGGCCGCGCGGACGGGGCGCGGCGGAGCTGCTGCCCGGCGTGGACCGGGTGCTGGCATGGTGCGCCCCGTGGATCGACCCGGAGCCACCGCCCGCCACCGAGGCCGCGGTGGCCGCACTGCGCGCCGCCGTCGCGGCCGAGGCGCCCCGGTCGGCGCTCGTCCTGACCTCCTACCACCAGTCCGCGCTCCCGCTCGCCCTCGTGCTCCGCATGGCCGGCGTACCGTGGATCGGCGCCGTGAGCGAGGACTACCCCGGCAGCCTGCTCGACCTGCGGCACCGGCGCCGGACCGACCTTCCCGAGCCCGAGAGCATGCTCGGCCTCGCGCAGGCAGCGGGCTTCCGGCTGCCGCCCGGCGACGACGGCCGGCTCGCCGTGCGCGGACCGCTGCCCGACACCACCGGGCTGACCGGCCCCGGTGGCTACGTGGTCGTCCACCCCGGAGCGTCGGTGCCGAGCCGCGCCGTCCCGGCCTGGCTCGCCGCCGACACCGTCGCCAAGCTCGCCGCGGAAGGCCACCGCGTCGTCGTCACCGGCCGGCCGGCGGACCGTGACCTGACCGCGGCGGTCGCCGGCGGCTCGGCGGTCGACCTCGCCGGCCGGACCGACCTGGCGGCGCTGGCCTCCGTGCTGCGCGGCGCCGCCGTCGTGGTGTCCGGCAACACCGGCCCCGCGCACCTCGCCGCCGCGGTCGGCACCCCCGTCGTCTCGCTGTTCTCCCCGGTGGTGCCGGCCCGCAACTGGGCGCCCTACCGGACGCCGCACCGGCTGCTCGGCGACCAGCAGGCGCCGTGCCGCGCCACGCGGGCCCGGGTCTGCCCCGTCCCCGGGCACCCCTGCCTGAACTCGCTCGGCGCCGACGACGTCGTCGCCGCCGTCCACGACCTGATCGAGGAGGCGGTATGAC
>NZ_QEIO01000126.1 GCF_003336425.1 Marinitenerispora sediminis
CCCCCGAAGGACCCCCATGCCGCTCGCCATCACGCTTTTCGTCACAGCCGTGCTGCTCGTACTGTTAGTCTCGGTCGCCCTTGGCAGCCCCGCCCGCGTGCGGCACGCCCATCGCCGCATCGGGACGGGGGATCCGACACCCGATCCCGCTGAGCTGACCCCCGAAGAGCTGGCGTTCCTGGCCGGCGGTCCCGAGCGGATGGCCCAGGTGTCACTGCTCCGCCTCTACCTCACCGGGCGGATCCGGCGGCAGCACGGCGGCACGTTCACCGTCGTCGGCACCGCGCGCTCGCCGCGGCGCTCCGACGGGCCGATGGCCGGCACCATCCTCCGCATCATGCGGGGCCGGGTGACGTCGCCGGCCAAACTGCTGATCAGGCGCGCGGCCGGCGGGCGCAACCACCTGGTGGTGCAGCAGGACCTCGCCCGGGCCGGCCTGCACATCGGCCCCGAGTGGGACCGGGCGTTGCGCGACCACGCGGGCGCGACGAAGGTGCTCCGCCTGCTCGCGGTCGCCGGCGCGGCCGTGCTGGTCGCCACCCTGGTCTGGGCCGGTCCCCCCGGCACCGCCGCGGCCGACTCGGGTCTGGCCACCGGCGGCGTGCTGCTCGTCGGCGGCATCCTCATGCCCCTGCTCGGCAGAGCGGCGGGCCGGGCGAGCGGCGCCACCGCCGCCGGCCGCGATGTGCTGGCGAAGGCCCACGCGTCCATGGACCGGTCCTTCCGGGAGGCCGGCACCGAGGCCGATCGGCGCACCGCCCAGCTGCGCTATGCGGCCCTGCACGGCCTCACTCCCACGCACCGCAGGCGGCGGCGCCGGTCGGGGCAGGGCGGCGGGGACACGACCACCGTGTACGCGGCCGACCCCGGGACCCCGGCCATGGCCGACGACCCGCGCACGGAGGTGCACGGCTTCGCCGACCACTGCGCGCAGTCGCCCGACCCCTCCGGCTCCTGGGGCTTCGGCGGCGACTCCGGCGGCGGCGGTGGTGACAGCGGAGGTGACGGCGGAGGAGGTGGCGGCGGTGGCGGCGGTGGCGGCGACTGACCGTCCGCCCCATGGTCTCGCCCCATGATGGAGGGCGACCGCAGCGTCTGACGCACCGATCTGACGCACCGACGAAAGGGGACTTCACCGTGAGCGGGAAGGGAACGCCGGCCACCGTTGCCGCGTCCCGGGCGAAGGCGGACTTCCGGCTGCACACCTACGAGGCGGCCGGCACCGGGGCCTCCTACGGCGAGGAGGCCGCCGACGCGCTGGGCGTGCCGCACGAGCGGGTGTTCAAGACACTGGTGGCCTCGGTCGACGGCGCCCTCACCGTGGGAGTGGTGCCGGTGGCCGGCTCCCTGGACCTCAAGGCGCTGGCGGCGGCGGTCGGCGGCAAGAGGGCCGCCATGGCCGACCCCCAGCTGGCCGAGCGCAGCACGGGGTACGTGCGCGGCGGCATCAGCCCACTCGGCCAGCGCCGGCGGCTGCGCACCGTGGTGGACGCCTCCGCCACCGAGCACGCCACCGTCTACGTCTCGGCGGGCCGTCGCGGCCTCCAGATGGAGCTGGCGCCCGACGTCCTGGTCGGACTGACCGACGCGGTGGTCGCCCCCATCGCGGCGCTGCCCTGACCGGCCAGCGCCGGCCGGGTACGGCTGACGCCTCCCCGGCCACCGCGCCGACAGAATGTGACGGACGCCACCCCTTTCCTGGGACCGGGCCGCGGCCTAACGTGGAGTCACCCCGGCTCTCCCGGCGGGCCGCACAAGGGAGGCGCGATGGCGGAGGCGCTCGTGCTGGGCGCGGTGACCGGTTACATTCTCGCCGCCGTCTGCCTCGTGGGCCTGCGGATCGGCCACGCCCGGATCCGGGCCCGGGCGCCGTCGCGTCCGGCCGTGGGGGCCGACGACCTCTCGGCGTACGAACTCGCGGTCCTGGCGGCGGGCACCGGCCGACTCGGCGAGGTGGCGCTGGCCGATCTGTACCTGGCCGGGCGGATCACGGCGCACGGCTGCGGCGCGGTCGCCCGCTCCGCCGGCGCGCGCACTGCGGAGCTGCCCGGCGACGCCTTCCCCCGGCTGCTGGACGCCGGGCTGCCGGCCGAGGCGGCGGCTCCCGCGGGTCGGCTGGTGGCCGCGGTGGCCCGCACCGACGCGGCGACGGCCCCGCTCTGGCGGCTGCGGCGGCTCGGCCTGCTGCTCCGCCCACCCGCCACGCGCACGTTCGGCCGCGTCCGCGGCGCGGCTCGCCTCCTGCACCTGCTGGCCGGCGGCATCGCGGCAGCGGGGGCGGGGTGGTCGCTGAGAGGCGACCCGGCCTCGTCGAACCCCTTGGACGAGCGGGTGCTCGCGGTCGGTGCCGCCGTGCTGTGCTGCGGGGCGGCGCTGCTCCCGGTCCGGCGCTGGATCGGCGGCGCGGTGGCGGCGGCTTCAGCGGCACTCGCGGTCCCGGCCGCCGGAGCCTTCGCGCTCGGGCCGCGGCCGGGCGTACTGGTGGGCGCCCTGCTGCTCGCCGCGTGGGCGGCCGCGCAGGTCGCGCTCGCGACCACCGGACGGACCGCGACGCGTACTCCGGCGGGTGACCTGCTGCTGGCCGAGAGCGCCGCCTCCGCCGCGCGCCCGCCGGGCACGCCTCGCGACGCCGCGCTGCGGACGGTCGCGCTGCGCGGCCTGGCGGCGCTGCGCCGCGATGCCGGCCGCCGGCGCGCGGCGCATCCGGTGTCCCGGGAACTCGCCGCGGTCCGCGGCTTCGCGCTGGCCTGCGGCCGCCGCGTCGGCGCCCGAGGCCGCCCAGGCGGCCGGGACCGGTCCCCCGGCGCCAGAGAGCGCGGGAGTGCGCCGGGCCGTCCCGCCGGCGACGTCCGCCGTGACCCCGACGACGGGACGACTGAGCGGTGACGGCGCCGCCCCCGGCGGAGCGAGGCCGGACGGGTCAGCGGCGGCGAGGACACCCCTTCGCGGACGGCTGGTCATCGTGCACCGGCGGGTCCCCCGATCGCGGCCGGGTGCGCGGACCGTCACGGCCGCCTTCCACCGCCGGGGGTCGCCGGCGGGGTTCCCGCGGCGATCCAGCTCAGTACTCTCGTCCGTACCGGGCCGCTCAACCCGCGCCCGTGGCCCGGTGCTGGTGCCGCTCGGCGAGCCGCTTCCAGTTCAGCGACTGGCGTCGGGCCATGACCAGGTCGCCCACGCACAGCCCGGGGGCCGCCCAGCGGCTGGTCCGCATGACGACCTTGAGCAGCAGGCGCGTCGCGGCATGCCCCTGGGGCACGAGGACGTAGGACATGACGGCGCCCATGACGGTACCCGTCAGCTGCTTGCCCGGGTCGACCGAGAGGACCTGTCCCAGCTCGCGCCCGCCAGCGGTGGTGAACCGTTCTCCGACGCGGGGGTCGGGAACGCCCACCAGCTCGCGAGGTGAGCGGCGGCCGAGGTTGTCGATCCAGTCATAGGAGGAGGGCGCGACCCCCACCTGTACCACCCATGGCCACACCGCTCCGGCAGGCG
This sequence comes from Marinitenerispora sediminis, assembly GCF_003336425.1. Classification (GTDB taxonomy): domain Bacteria; phylum Actinomycetota; class Actinomycetes; order Streptosporangiales; family Streptosporangiaceae; genus Marinitenerispora; species Marinitenerispora sediminis. Next base: position 3,496 of record NZ_QEIO01000126.1, read on the forward strand.
CCTGGACCGCCACGCCCCGCCACGCCCGCAGCGTGGGCGCGGTGACGAAGGCGTCGCACGGGTAGGAACGCGAGACCTCGCTGTCGCTGACACCCCACCGGTCCCCGATCACGCGTCCATCTTCCACCACCGGCTCCGTTGGTCGGTTTCCGGTCGGTACGCCGGTCGGGGGCGGCCGCTCCCCCGCGGCAGGCCGCCGGCCGAGCCGCGTCCCCAGCTGGTGCCGCGCCGCTGACCGGAGCGGGCGGGCTCAGCGCGCGGCGGGCGCTGCGGGTGCGACCGGGCGCCCGCTTCAGCCGGTGGCGCTGTCCTCGGCGCGCACGGTCAGCGGGGGCGGGGGGTCGGCGCTGTCCGCCGTCGCGGCCCTGGTCTCCTCGCCCGCCTCCGGTTCCGCCGGCTCCTCGTCGGGCAGGAACGGAAGGTCGCCCCGCCAGACGCTGATGGCGTCGAACAGGCCGTACTGCAGCACCGCGACGAACGGGCCCAGGAGGAGGGCGCTGGTGGAGCGGAGGTCCAGCGCGGCGCGCACGAGGTCGCCGGGGGCGGCGTCGGCGAGTGCGGCGCGGGCGGCCGGGGCGTCCAGGAGGACGCCGACGCGCCAGGCGAGGATTCCGGCCAGGGCCGTGCCGGCGGTCACGCCGAGCAGGGTGCTCAGCCGCAGGTCGACGCGGTGCCGGACCGCGATGCGGTACTGGGCGAGGTAGCCGGCGTAGCCGCACGCCAGGCCGGTGGCGGCCACCATGAGGGCGAAGTAGCCTTCGCCGGCGAACAGCGCCTCCGACAGCGGGTACGGGAGCGTCCGCCCCTCCTGGCCGACGGTCACCTCGGCGCGGGGGGCGATCGCCCACCAGAGCAGCCCGATGGGGATCCCGAGCGCGGTCACAATCCCCATCGTCGCCCCGCCAACGACGATCTGTCGCCGCATCACAGGTCGTTCTCCTCTCCCGGCCTCGGTCCCGCCGGCCGGCGGTCGGGGCGTTCGGCGGGCGTCCCCCGGTCGGCACGCCGTCGAACGAATGTACCGCCGCCGCAGCGGAAACCAGTGGTGCCCCCGGCGGTGGCCGGTCACAATGTCGGCCATGACCACCATCGATGCGCGCACGGATCCTCCGACCGCCGCCGACGAGCGGACGATGCTGTCGGCGTGGCTCGACTGGCACCGGGGCACCGTCCACCGCAAGTGCGCCGGCCTGGACCCGGCCCTGGCGAGCGCGGCGCCGCTAGCCACCTCTCCCCTGGTGTCGGCGGGCGGGATCGTCGCCCATCTGCGGTGGGTGGAGCACTACTGGTTCGAGGTGGTGCTGCTCGGCCTGCCGGACCGGGGGCCGTCTACGCCCGCGGACCCCGACGCCGAGTGGCGGGCCGGCGGAGAGCGTCCGCTGCCTGAGCTGCTGGCCGAGTACGAGGCGCAGTGCGCCCGGTCGCGGGAGATCGCCGGCCGGTTGGAGCTGAACTCCGGGGCGCGCCGCCGCCGGGTCGGCGAGTCGCCCGTGACGCTGCGCTGGGTGCTGGTCCACCTGCTGGAGGAGACCGCGCGGCATAACGGGCACCTCGACATCGTGCGCGAGCTGGCCGACGGCGTCACCGGGGAGTGATCCGCTCCGGGCCGCCGGGCGGAGGACGGACCGGGCCCTCCGCCCGGCGGCCGGGACGCCTGGCGGATCAGCCGCGGTCGGCGGGCTCGCCGCCCGCCGCGGTGCCGCCGTCGTCCTCCGCGAGGATGCGGTAGAGCCCGCGCCGGGTCTCGGCCAGCAGCCGGGTGGCCCGTTCGACCTGGTCGGGGGTCCCCGACTGCACGACCTGCATCACGGTCGCCGACAGCTGCATCGCGAGGGTGCCGAGCTCGGCGTACTCGGCGGGCGTGTCGGCGTACTGCTCGGCCGCCGCCTCCCACGGCGGGGTGAGCTCGTCGGCGTGCTCCTCGACGTAGCGCCGCCCCTCCTCGGTCAGCTCGAAGGGACGCCGGCGGCCCTCGCCGGCGTTCTCGGCCGGGCGGACCAGTCCCTCGTCCTCCAGCTGCTGGAGCATGGGGTAGACCGACCCGGGGCTGGGCCGCCACGCGCCGTGGCTGCGTTCCCGGCCCTCGCGGATGATCTCGTAGCCGCTGCGCGGCTCCTCGGCGAGGAGCAGCAGGATGCCGGTACGGACGTCGCCGCGCCGGGCGCGCGGTGCGCCGGGCCGCCGCCATCCGCCGAACATCCCGCCGAAGGGGCCGCCCCCGGGCGGCACCGGCGCACCGCCCCACGGCATACCCCACGGCCCCTCGGGCCGGGGAGGGGGGAACCCGTGTCCGCCGTGCGGCCCGTGGTGGCCGCCGTGCCGTCCGCCGTGGCCGGCCATCACCGTCCACGGCGGCGCGGGCGGAGCCGGGGTCGGCGGTTCCGCCGGGCCCGGGAGTCCGGCCCGCCCGCGCCCGGCACCGCCGCGCGGTCCGCGGCGCCCTGCTCGTCCGCCCCAGTTCCAGGGCAGCGCCATGTCCGTCATCTCGGTACTCCTATCGATCAGTCGTTCCCTATCGAGATAGTTTTACGATATATCGATAACACGATCGAGACAACAACCCCTGTGCGGAGACGCCGCGCCCGGAACGCGGACGGGCCCGCCACTCGTGTCGAGTGGCGGGCCCGTGCGGCCGACGGCGGGCGGCGGTCAGACGCCGCCGAGGCAGTTCGAGCCGAGCAACGCCTTGAGGTCGCCCATCAGCTCCGGCGACGGGCTCACCCGCAGCCGGTCGTCGAGGGCGAACACCGTCGTGCGCGGCCCGTTGTGCACCTGGAGGTGCACCTGGACCCGCCCGTGGTTGCGGGTGAGGATGTCGCGGAACTCGCTGATGACCCCGCTCTGCACCCGGGACAGCGGCATCGAGACCACCACCGGCTGCTCCTTGCCCACCTGCGAGAGGTCCGGCTGGATGACCTCCATGGCGATGAGCTTGGGGGTGTCCTCGCGCCGGTCCAGCCGCCCCTTGACGTAGAGCACGGCGTCCTCGGCCAGTACCTGCGAGCAGAGCTGGTAGGTGTTGGGGAAGATCATGCAGTCGACCGCGCCGCCCAGGTCCTCCAGCTGGGCCATGGCCCACGAGTTGCCCTGCTTGGTCACCTTCCGGGTCAGACCGGAGAGCAGCCCGCCGACCGTCACCATGGCGCCGTCGCCGCGCTCGGCCAGTTCGGCGATGCTGCAGTCGGTGTTGGCCGCCAGCAGTCCCTCCAGGCCCAGCAGCGGGTGGTCGGACACGTACAGGCCGAGCATCTCGCGCTCGAAGGTGAGCAGGGTGGTCTTGTCCCACTCGCCTTCGGGGATGTCCGGCACCACCTGGATGCCGGACTCCGGCTCGGCGATGCCGCCGAACAGCGAGTCCTGGCCGGCGGCCTCCGCCCGCTTGTGGCCGATGATGGCGTCGATGGCCTGCTCGTGCACCAGCACCAGGCCCTTGCGCGGGTGGCCGAACTCGTCGAAGGCGCCCGCCTTGACGAGCGACTCCACCACGCGCTTGTTGCAGACCTGCGCCGGGACCTTGTCCAGGAAGTCCGCGAAGCTGGTGAACTTGCCCTTCTCGGTGCGGGCCTTGACGATGCCGTCCACGACGTTGCCGCCCACGTTGCGGATGGCCGACAGCCCGAACCGGATCTCGTCGGATCCCCGGGGGGTGAAGGTGGAGTCGGACTCGTTGACGTCCGGCGGCAGCACCTTGATCCGCATGCGGCGGCACTCGTTCAGGTAGAGCGCGCTCTTGTCCTTGTCGTCGCCGACCGAGGTGAGCAGGCCGGCCATGTACTCGGCCGCGTAGTTGGCCTTGAGGTAGGCGGTCCAGTAGGAGACCAGCCCGTAGGCGGCGCTGTGCGCCTTGTTGAAGGCGTAGTCGGAGAAGGGGACGAGGATGTCCCACAGCGTCTTGATGGCCTCGTCGGAGAACCCGTTGGCCTTCATGCCCTCGCTGAAGGGCTTGAACTCCTTGTCCAGGACCTCCTTCTTCTTCTTGCCCATGGCGCGGCGCAGCAGGTCGGCCTGGCCGAGCGTGTAGCCGGCGACCTTCTGCGCGATCTGCATGACCTGCTCCTGGTACACGATCAGGCCGTAGGTCGTGCCCAGGATCTCCTTCAGCGGCTCGGCCAGCTCGGGGTGGATCGGGGTGATCTCCTGCTGGCCGTTCTTGCGCAGCGCGTAGTTGATGTGGGAGTTGGCGCCCATGGGACCGGGGCGGTACAGCGCGCCGACCGCCGAGATGTCCTCGAAGTGGTCCGGCTTCATCTGGCGCAGCAGCGAGCGCATGGGGCCGCCATCGAACTGGAACACCCCGAGGGTGTCGCCGCGCTGCAGCAGGTCGTAGGTGGGCTTGTCGTCGAGCCCGATCCCCAGCAGGTCGACCTTCTCGCCGCGGTTGGCCTCGATGTTCTTGAGGCAGTCGTCGATGATGGTCAGGTTGCGCAGGCCGAGGAAGTCCATCTTCATCAGGCCGAGCGTCTCGCAGGTCGGGTAGTCGAACTGCGTGATGATGACGCCGTCGGAGTCGCGGCGCATCACCGGGATGTGGTCGGTGATGGTCTCGGAGCTCATGATGACGCCGGCCGCGTGCACGCCGGTCTGCCGGATCAGGCCCTCCAGGCCCTGGGCCAGGTCCATGACCTTCTTGACGTCGACGTCCTCGTCGTAGAGCTTGCGCAGCTCACCGGCCTCGCTGTGGCGCGGGTGCTTCTCGTCGAAGATCCCGCTGAGCGGGATGTCCTTGCCCATGACCGAGGGCGGGAACGCCTTGGAGATGCGGTCGCCCAGCGCATAGGGGAAGCCGAGGACGCGCGAGGCGTCCTTCACGGCCGCCTTCGCCTTGATCGTGCCGAAGGTCGCGATCATGGCGACCTTGTCCTCGCCGTACTTCTCGGTGACGTAGCGGATGACGTCGCCGCGCCGGCGCTCGTCGAAGTCGATGTCGATGTCGGGCGGGGACTCGCGCTCGGGGTTGAGGAACCGCTCGAAGATCAGGCTGTGCGGCAGCGGGTCGAGGTCGGTGATGCCGAGCGCGTAGGCGAGCAGCGACCCCGCCGCCGAGCCGCGGCCCGGCCCGACCCGGATGCCGTTCTCCTTGGCCCAGTTGATGAAGTCGGCGACCACCAGGAAGTAGGAGGGGTAGCGCTTCTGGATGATGACGTCGATCTCGTACTCGGCCTGCCGGATGTAGTCCTCCGGCACCCCCTGCGGGAACCGGCGCTCCAGGCCGCGCAGCACCTCGGCGCGGAAGTAGCTCTCCTCGGTCTCCCCCTCCGGGATGGGGTACTTCGGCATCAGGTCGTAGTAGTCGAACATGCCGGAGGTGTCGACCATCTCGGCGATGAGCAGCGTGTTGCGGCAGCCCTCCAGCCAGGCGTCGGAGCGGTCGATGGCCCGCATGGCGTCGGCGCTCTTCAGGAAGTAGCCGGAGCCGCCGAACTTGAACCGGTTGGGGTCGGCCAGCTGGGAGCCGGTCTGGATGCACAGCAGCGCGTCGTGGGCGTCGCGCTCGCTCTCGTAGGTGTAGTGCGAGTCGTTGGTGACGACGAAGCGCAGGTCGAGCTGCTTGGCGATACGGAGCAGGTCCTCGCGGACCCGGGTCTCGATGTCGAGGCCGTGGTCCATGAGCTCGACGAAGAAGTTCTCCTTGCCGAAGATGTCGCGGTACTCGCCGGCGACCTTCAGCGCCTCGTCGAACTGGCCCAGGCGCAGCCGGGTCTGCACGGCGCCCGAGGGGCAGCCGGTGGTGGCGATGACGCCGTGGGCGTGCTCGGCGATGAGCTCCTGGTCCATGCGGGGCTTGCGGAAGTAGCCCTCGATGGAGGCGCGCGAGTTCAGCTTGAACAGGTTGTGCAGGCCGTCCTTGTCGCGCGCCCACATGGTCATGTGGTTGAACGCGCCGCCACCGGAGACGTCGTCGCCCTTCTGGCTGGGCTCGCCCCAGCGCACCGGCTTCTTGAGGTACCGCGACTCCGGGGCGACGTAGGCCTCGACCCCGATGACGGGAGTGACGCCGGCCGCCGTGGCCTGCTTGTAGAAGTCGAACGCGCCGTGCATGTTGCCGTGGTCGGTCATGGCGACGGCCGGCATCTTCTCCTTCTGCGCGACCTCGAACAACTGCTTCAACCGAGCCGCACCGTCGAGCATCGAGTACTCGGTGTGGACGTGCAGATGGACGAAGGAGTCTGCCATGACGCGTTGGCCCCCGTGCGGCTCGATGGACTGGTGGTGCCTCTGAGCCTATGACTCCGGCGCCCCCGCCGCGCACGTTGTCCACAGCAAGGATGGTCACGATCCGCGGACGCCCGGGGGTGTTCGGCCGGACCTGGCCGGACCTGGCCGGGCACCTCCGGGCGCGTCGTTGGATCAGCCGCCGAACCAGGCCCGCACGGCGCCGCTGACGCGGGCCCAGACGCCGGGCACGGGCTCGGGAGCCGACGGCGCTCTCGCGGGCGACGGCGGGGCCGGCGGGACCGCGAGCGCGCGGTGCGGGCGGGCGAGCGGCGGCTGCGGGGTGAAGGTCACCGGGAGCTCCACCAGGCCGTTGATGGAGGGCGAGCTGCGCCGGCGCAGCTCGCCGGGGTCGACCGCCAGCTGGACGTCGGGCAGCCGGGACGACACGGCCGCGATGCTGCTCGCCGCCATCTGGTAGGCGATGCCGCGCGCCGGGCAGCTGTGCGGTCCGAGGCCCCAGCTGAGGTGGGCGCGGCTGACCGGGCGCTGCACGTGCGGGGGGTTGCCGTCGGCGTCGCGCAGGATCGGGTCGTTGTTGCCGGCGGCGAACCCGGAGATGAGCATGTCGCCGCGGCGGACGGGGTAGCCGGCCACGGTGGTGTCGCGGGTGGCGTACCGGCCGATCAGGGTCTTGAAGGGCGGGTCCCGCCAGAGGGTGACGTCCAGGGCCTCCTCGATCTGCATGAGGGATCCGGCCAGCGAGAACCGCAGGTCGGGGTTGGTGAGGAGCAGCCGCAGCGTGTTGCCGATGAGGTGGGTCGTGGGGTCGTGCGCGGCCGCGATGAGCAGCACGATCTGCTGGGTGACCTCCGCGTCGGACAGCTCCGCCGGGTGCGCGATCAGCCAGGAGGCGATGTCGGGGCCGGGCTCGCGGCGCTTGTCGGAGACGAGGCGGGAGAGGTACTCGACCATGGCCCGGTCGGCCTCGCCCGCCGAGGCGCCGTCGCCGTTCCACAGCTTGACCATCGACTCGCACAGGAAGTAGCCGTGCCGGTCCTCCTGGCCGAACATCCGGTTCAGCGTCAGCAGCGGGATCCACGTGGCGTACTGCCCGATCAGGTCCGCCCGGCCGTCGGCTGCGAACGCGTCGATCAGGTCGTTGGCGAGGTCCTCGATGGCCGCCCGCACCCGCGTGGCGGTGAGCCGCTCGAAGCTGTCGACGAGGGCGGTGCGCAGCCGCTGGTGCTCCGCGCCGTCGTTGTGCAGGGCGTTGGGCCGGTAGTCGACCAGCGGGAAGGTGCCGTGGTCGGGCCGCAGGCGCCCCTCCAGCAGCTCCCGCGCGATCCGGCCGTCGTGGGTGAAGAGGTGCGGGTCGCGCAGGACCTGGCGGTGCTCCTCGTAGCCGAGGATGAGCCAGGCGGCGACCTCGGGCTCCACCTTGACCGGCGCCAGGCCGCCGAACCGCTTGCGCAGCCGCTCCCACCGCTCGGTGTCGTCCTCCCTCAGCGCGTCGCCGTAGAGCGGCACCGCGTTGGAGTGCAGCGGGCATCCGGGGGGCGGCGTGACCGGACTTACCTCCGGGTTATCTTCGGATCGCTCCATGGTTACCCAAAATAGCCCGATAGTGACGTCGCGTCGTCCGCTCAGGTGGATCGAGCCCGGCGGGCACCGGACCGCCGCCGGCCCGCGGGCGGGCGGCGGCCCCGCCGTGCATGCCCGCGGAGACCCCGGGCAGGGGTCCCGCGAAGGCGGCGCCGAGAGGGGGAGCGAGCATGGCGGCGACGGGGTCGGCCACCGAGACGCTGCGGGCGGGGGGCCACCGGCTGTCCATCGGGCATCCGGACAAGGAGCTCTTCGGCCGCGGAGGGCCCACCAAACGCGACCTGGTACGGCACTACCGGGCCGTCGCGCCGCTGATGCTGCCGCACATCCGCGGCCGCCCGCTGGCGCTGGAGCGGTTCCCGGACGGCATCGAGGCCGAGGGCTTCTACCAGAAGCGGCGCCCCCAGCACGCGCCGCCGTGGGTGCGCGGGGTGCGGGTGCGGCGGGGCGACTCCGACAGTACGACCATGGTGGTCTGCGACGACCTGGCGACGCTGCTGTGGCTGGCCGACCAGGCGGTCGTCACCCCGCACCCGTGGTTGAGCCGGGCCGACGACCTGCGCCGGCCCGACCGCCTGATCTTCGACCTCGACCCGCCGGGCGACGACTTCCCGGCGGCCCGCCGCGCCGCCTACGACGTGCGCGAGGTACTGGCCGAGCTGGAGCTGGCCTGCTACGTGATGACGACCGGGTCGCGGGGGGTGCACGTGGTCGTGCCCATCCGCCCCGAACTGGACTTCGACGACGTCAAGGAGCTGGCCCGCGGGGTGGCCGACACCGCCGCCGCGCGCCATCCGGACCGGCTCACGACCCGGGTCCGCCGCAACCAGCGCGGCGGCCGGCTGTTCGTGGACATCCTGCGCAACGCCTACGCCCAGCTCGCGGTCGCGCCCTACGCCGTACGCCCGCGGCCCGGTGCGCCCGTCGCCACGCCGCTGGAGTGGGCCGAGCTGGACGGCATCTCCTCGGCGCGGGCCTGGACGCTCCGGACGATCGGCGACCGGCTGGACGCGGACCCCTGGCACGGGATGGCCCGCCACGCCCGGTCGCCGCGGCGGGCGCTCGACCGGATGGCGCGGCTGGCGCGGGGCCGCTGATCGGAGCCGGCGGCGGTGGTGCGGACGGCGGTGGCCGCCGCGCGCGGAATACGAACCCCGGTTTTCGGACCGGACCGGTTCGGTGTGAATATCGGGAGCCGATGTTTCTGGTGAGGAACGTATGACCTGCCCGAGCCGTCGAATGCAACGTAGGACTTGTCATTACGGTCAATCCTCACGTATCCATCGAACTAACGATAATGAGTTTCGCGCAGTGGCCCCCGGCCCCCGAAAGACACAATCGAAGAAAGAGGCAACGCCACAGTGGCATCGCCTTCATCACCGCAGCACCACGCGTGGCAGGTGCGAGTTCTGGCGACGGACGGGCACGGCGGGACCGCCCCGGTGGGCGGCGGCACCCTCTTGCCCGAGGGGCGTCTGCTCACCTGTGCCCACGTGGTGCGCGACGCACTGGGCGTCCCGCGGACCGCCGACGGCGGGCGCCCCGGCACCGACACCGTGATCGAGATCGACAGCCCGGTCTTCGACAGCGCCTGGCGCGGCCGGGCCACCGTGGAGGAGTGGTACACCGAAGGACCCATCCAGGACATCGCCGTCCTCCGGCTGGCGGACGTGCCGCCGGGGCTGGCGCACGCCCGGCTCTCCCTGAGCGTCGAGCAGGCCCGTGAGACCGACTCCATCCACGTCGTCGGCTACCCGCGGGACTCGCCCTACGGGCTGCGGGCCGGCGTCCGCGTCCGCGACCCGGGCGGCAACCGGGCGGGACGGGTGCAGCTGGACATCGCGCCCGACAGCCAGGCGCGGATCGAGCGCGGCTTCAGCGGCTGCGCGGTGCTGGACGCCGTCACCGGAGCGGTGCTCGGAGTGCTGGTGAGCACGTCGGTACGCGCCGACGGCACCGTCGGGCTGGTCGGGTGGATGATCCCGATCCGCTCGATCCCCCGGCTCTCCGACCTCGTCCCGGTCGCCCGGCCGCTGACCGTGGGGGCCGTGCCCGAGGACCTGCTCGCGCTGCTGTCCGACCTGAACTTCGTCCGCGTGGAGCACGCCTACGCGTCCGCGGTCGACGACCGCTACGTGCACGACATCCGCTGGCAGCTGCCCACCGCGTGGGCGGCACTGTCCGAACTCGACGACCTGCCGCCCCGCGAGGACGGGGTCCCCCGGCTGCTGATCTTCCTGGAGGAGGCCGCGCACTCCGTGCCCTACCTGCGGCGCCGGCTGCGCGCGTGGAGCGACGTGCTGCACCCCCGGCACTCCGCCCACATCGCCGACCTGCGGGCGCGCGGCCCCCAGCCGGCGGACGGCGACGCCGAACCGGCGCGGCTGGTGATCCGCGCCGAGCCCCTCGACGCCGACACCGGCCCGCCGCCCAGCTACCTGGTGTCGCACTGGCTCGGGGTCGGCCGGCCCGACCGGGTGGCGCAGGCCGACTACGGGGAGCCGCGCAAGGTGGCCACCGCGGACGTCCCGTCCCGCGTGCTGGAGCTCATCCGGCGCGCGGAGGAGGAGCTGGGCCGGCGCAGCGGCCGCACCGACCGGCTGCGCGTCGAGTGCTTCCTCCCGGTCACGCTGCTGGGCCTGGCCGTGGAGAGCTGGAAGGTCGGTCCCACGCGGGCCCGGCGCGCGCCGCGGCTGGGTGCCCGGTTCGAGGTCGTGCTGCGGAGCTGGGAGCGCGCCTACGAGCCGGACTACCGGCCGCACCTGTGGCGGTGGCAGCACCGCTGGCGCCGGCTGAGCGAGGGGGGCGGGCGGGTCTACTGGGCGCCGGACCGCGACCATCCGGCCGAGCTCCCCGACGAGCTGGAGGACATCGACATCGTGGCCTGCGTCCTCGGGGACGGCCCCGCCGACGAGGCGGGGCTGGACGACCTGTACGTGGCCCTGGAGGCGGGGATACCGGTGATCGTGTGGCGCCGGGCGGCGCAGCCGGAGACTCCTGAGCAGCGGAAAGCGAACGAGATCGGCTTCCGTGGCCTGTTGCGGTCACTGATCGCCGCGGATGACGGACTCGCGCCTCCCGGGTCCCACGTCAGGGAGCTTCCGCGATCGCTCCGGAATCAACGGGTCAGACGAGGGAAACGAGCTTCGGGAGAAACAGAATTGTTCGATCCGTACCATGTCGCCCTCCTCTATGATGACCCCACAAGAATTCCCGGGACGCGACATTCCGGTTCACTGCACACCCCGCCTCGAACCGTGACAGCTTCCGATCCGTAGGAAGGGCCCCCGATGGCGACTTCCCCGCCGTCCAGTCCGGAGCGTTCCGAGCACGAACCTGAGACGGACGTCCCGCGGCCGGCGTGGTGGATCTACCGCGGCAGCGGCCAGCCCCGCCCCTACTTCGACCTCGCCGACGTGCTCCCGCCGGCGCCGCCGTGGCGCCGGTTCGACGGCGGGCCGGTGCTCCCGCCCCCGCCGGACGACGAGGTCGAGATGACCCGGGTGCTCGGGCCGGTCACCCACGTCGAACCGGTGCACCGGCCCGCCGCCGAGGTGGAGGCCGTCAACGCCGCGCTGCGGCTGAGACGGCCGCTGCTCGTCACCGGGCCGCCGGGGATCGGGAAGTCGAGCCTGGCCTACCGGGTGGCCCGGGAGCTGAAACTGGGCCGGGTGCTGCGCTGGCCGATCAACAGCCGCACCGACCTGCGCTCCGGGCTGTACGAGTACGACCCGATCGCCCGGATCAACGACATCTCGATGGCCGCCGCCGGGGCGCGCCAGGCCGGCCGGGAGGACGAGGGAGCGGCCGGCCGGAGCGCGGGGCGCTCGGTCGGCGACTACCTCCGGCTGGCGGCGCTGGGCACCGCGCTGCTGCCCTACGCCCGCCCGCGGGTCCTGCTGATCGACGAGTTCGACAAGGGCGACCTCGACCTCGCCAACGACCTGCTGGACGTGCTGGAGGCCGGCGGGTACCAGATCCCCGAGCTGTCGCGGCTGCGCTCGACCGACCCGGAGATCACCGTCCCGGTGGACGATCCGGACCGCAGCGCCCGGATCCGGCACGGCGTGGTGCGCTGCTCGTCGTTCCCCTTCATTGTCATCACCAGCAACGGGGAGCGCCCGTTCCCGCCGGCCTTCCGCCGGCGCTGCCTCGAACTGCACCTGGCCGAGCCCACGGCCGAGCAGCTCGCCGACATCGTGGTGGCGCACTTCACCGAGCGCACCCGCGGGCAGGACCGCGAGCTCATCGACAGCTTCCTGCAGCGGTACCAGAGCCTGGGCGGCCTGTCCGTCGACCAGCTATTGAACTCGGTCTATCTCGCTAGTACCGGGGTCCCCGTCGATACCGGATCCTCAGATGACAACTCATTGAACCGCGTGTTGAAGCTGGTCTGGCAGCGGCTGACGGAAGCGGGCCGAGAGTGACCGATCCCGGAGGTCACGGAGACGTCGAGGGCCGGGGGGCGGTCGGGGGACCGGTCCCGGGTCCGGGCTACCCGCGAACGGCGGGGCCGGAGGAGCCGCCCGCGTGGTGGGACATCGCCGACCGGCTGTGGCTGGCTGCCCAGCACGCGGCCCTGGCCGGCGACGGCGCGCCCCGCGG